>JAOTWJ010000101.1 GCA_029862925.1 Gemmatimonadota bacterium | reverse complement strand
ACCTGTTCGGCTCCGTCGCGGCGTTCAACGCGGCGATCGCGGCGGCAGCACAGGCACGGGACTGGATCTTCATCGATCCCAACGACCTCCTGCTGCAGCTCGCGGCGGTCCCGGGACAGATCCGCTCGTTCCCGGCGTTCGACCCGGCGGACCCGCAGAACGTGACGGCCCCGTTCGGCGCGGCGCTGAGCCTCGACGGGATCCACCCGAGCACGTCCGCGCATCGCGCGGTGGCGAACGCGTTGATCCAGGCGATCAATGCGAAGTACAGCACCAGTATCCCGGCGCTGAACTAGGCATCGCGAGGCATCGCCCCACGCGAACGGCGGCCGGGAGCTTCCCGGCCGCCGTTCGCCTTCCGGCCGAGACTTGGGTGCCCCTTCGCGATTAGATTAGACCCCTCCATGTCCGCCACCGCACGGTCTCTCCGCATCGGCACGCTCGTGGCCGCCGTCCTCACCGGGTCTGCCGCGCCCGCCGTCGGCCAGCTCCCGGACCCCTGGGTGGTCCCGCGCGGCGCCCTGCGGGTGAGTTTCGAGCCGTCGTATCTGAACTTCGACGAGTGGTTCGACGCGGCCGGCGACCGCCTGCCGCTTGGCGCGTACTTGAGCGCGGACACGCTCGGGGTCGGGCTCTTGCCCACGTTGGCACCCGCCGAGGCCGCCGTGCGTGCCATCTCCGGCGACGCCACGTTCCGCTTCAACGCGGGCGCCTTCCGCGCCCGCCTCGACGCCGACATTCGCCGGTTCCCCTTCAGCGTGGCCCTCGGCCTGTCGAGCCGGCTCACGTTCACGGCGACGGTCCCGCTCGTGACGACGCGGGTACAGGGCGCGGCGACCCTCGACACGACCGACGCCGACGCCGGCGTGAATCTCGCCTCCTCGCTCGGGCGAGCCGGGGCACGCGACTCGATCGTCGCGCTGTTCGCCGAGCTCGACGCCGCGGCCGCGGCACTCGAGTCCGGTATCGCGTCGGGCAGCTTCGGGTGCCCGAGCGGCCCGACCTGCGACCAGGCGCGCGCGCTGCTCGACCGCGTCAGGACGTTGCGGAGCGATCTCTCGACGCTGGCGGGCATCCCGGGCCTCACCACCGGGGATGGCTCGTCCCCCGCGCCACCGTTCGCCCCACTCGCCGCGTCGGCCGCCGGCCAGGCCGTTACGCAGGCCATTGCGGACGTCAGCGCCGAGCTGACCACGCTCGGCCTCACCGCGCTGGCCAACGGCTACGCGCTCCCCACCGCGCCCAGCTCAGCCGCCAGTGTGGACGGGATCCTCGCGGGTGGCGATTTCGGCTACGGTCTCGGGCCGCTGTCACCTGCCGAGACGGTCAAGCTCTCCGGCCTGGGCGACATCGAAGTGGGATTGCGCTACGCGCTCGCCCAAGGCCCGCGACTGCGAGCGGTGCTGGGCCTCCTGGCCCGGCTCCCCACGGGGAAGCGGGACGACCCCGGCAACCTGCTGGATCTGGCGACCGGCGATCGGCAGCCGGACGTCATGGTGTCTCTCGACGCCGCGCTCGAGCCCGGTGCGCGGCTGGGAATGTGGCTCGGCGCGTCGTACACGCTGCAACTGCCCGACCGTCTTTCACGACGCGTGACGCCGGCCGACCAACCGATCGCTCTCCCGGCCAGCGAGGCCATCGTCGATCGGAACCTGGGTGACATCCTCCGCGTCAGCCTCCATCCGACCCTCCGGCTCACCCCCACGTTCCGCGCATTCGTGTCGGCCTTCTATTCGCGCAAGGGCGCCGATCAGTACAGTGTGTCCGGCCAGCCCGTGACCGCCCTCGACACGCTGACCGCGATGGAAACGTGGGGCTTTGGTGCGGGACTCTGGTATCGCGCCGACCGTGGGCGTCGCGGACCGGCGCTACCCCTCGAAGCCGGGCTCGCCTACGACGCCGCATTCTTCGGCAACGGCGGCACGACGCCGAAGATCGGGCGACTGGGATTCAGTCTGCGGCTCTACTATCGGTTGTGGGGCGGGTCGGTGCCGGCACCGGCCGGGACCGCCAACTGAGGCTCAGACGCGGGCCGTCGGTCGGCTCCGTTTGAGCAGGTCGGCGGCGTGGGCCAGCAGGGTACGATCGCTGGAATCCCCCAACATCCGCGCGATTTCCAGGCGGCGTGCCTCCCCGGTCAGGATCTCCACCCCGGCCGTGCTGATGCCGTCCACGGCACGCTTGAAGACCCGAAGATGATGATCCGCCCGGGCCGCGATCTGCGGCAGGTGCGTGATCACCAGGACCTGCCGTGCCGCGGCCACCTGCGCGAGTGCCACCGCGACCTGTTGTCCCACCTCTCCCCCGATGCCCTGATCCACCTCGTCGAAGACGAGCGTGGGAACCGCATCGTGGGCGGCCAGGACGACCTTCAACGCCAGCATCAGGCGTGACAACTCGCCGCCGCTCGCGACCTGCGCCAACGGCCGCCCCTCGAGCCCAACATTGAGCTCGACCAGGAACGTCACCGCATCGGTGCCTTCCGCGGTCATCGGTCCCGGCCGGATGTCCACCACCAGGCGGCCTCCAGGGAGACCGAGTCCCGGCAGCAACCGCGTGACCTCCTTCGCCAACCGCTGCGCGGCCTTGCGCCGCTGCGCCGACAGCGCGCGTCCCGCGTCCTCCAGGGCGGCATCCGCGGCCTCGCGCCGCTCGCGCAATCCCGCCAAGTCCAGCTCGGCGGTATCGAGCAGCTCGAGCTCCTCCCGTGCTTCGGTGGCCGTGCGGAGCACGTCATCGATCGTCGCGCCGTATTTCTGCGTGAGTCGGAACAGCGTGTCCCGCCGCCGCTCGACGTCGTCGAGGCGCGCGGGGTCGAGGTCGAGGGACGCCACGTAGTCGCGCACGGCCCGGGCCAGCTCGTCGGCCTGGGCAAAGGCCCCGTCCGCGAGCTCGCGCCACCCGCCGACCGACGGATCCAGCCGCTCGAGTTGGTTCAACGTGCGCCCGGCCGAACCGAGAGCGTTGAGCGCCCCACTCTCGTCCGCGTCGAGCAGTTCCGCCAACTGCTCAGCGAGCCGGACGAGGTCCTCCCCGGCGCCGAGCCGTTTCGCTTCGGCCGCCAGGGCCTCGTCTTCCCCGGGTTTGGGGTTGGCGGTGCTGATTTCCTTGGCGACGTGGCGCAGGTAGTCGGCGCGCCGCTCCACGTCGCCGCGGCGTGCCACGAGCGCCTCCTCGGCCGCGCGCGCCGCGCGCGCCTCGGCGAAGGTCTCCGCGACGCGGGTCCGTTCGCGCTCGGCCCCGGCGAACGCATCCAGCATCGCGCGCTGCTGGGCGGGGCGGAGCAGCGACTGCGCCTCGTGCTGGCCGTGGAGGTCCACGAGCAGCCGGCCGAGGGTGGCGAGCGCGCCCACGGTGGTGGGGCTTCCGTTCGCCCAGGCCCGGTTCGGCCCATCGGTCCGGATCTCTCGCCGCACGACGAGTCGGCCGTCCTCCAGATCGATGCCCGCTTCCTGGGCCGCCGCCGCGAACCCCCGGGCGGCCGTGCCGGTGACGTCGAACGCGGCCTCGATGACCGCCCGATCGGCACCCGGCCGCACGAGGTCCCCGCTCGCGCGTTCACCGAGCAGCAGGGCGAGCGCGTCGACGAGCATCGACTTGCCAGCCCCGGTCTCGCCGCTCAGCACGTTGAGCCCGGCTTCGAGGCGCATGGAGGCATCCGCGATCACGGCCAGATCGCGGACCCGGAGCTCCGTCAGCACGTTCAGCTCCGCTCGCGGTCGGTCAGGTCGCCCCACTGTAGCAGGCGGTGCATCCGGGCGAAGAAGCGTTCCGTTCCGAGGCGGACCAATTGCGCGTCCCAGGCACCACGCGTCACGACGACGCGCGTGCCGGGCTCGAGCGATTCGCCGACCTGGCCGTCGTAGGACACCAGCACCTCTTCCTCGCCGTGCGGCGGCAGCACGTCGATCGTGATGCGGGCGGCGCGCGGCACGACGATCGGCCGGACCGCCAGGGTGTGGGGACAGATCGGCGTCACGACGAGCGCGTCGACGGAGGGTACGACCACGGGCCCGCCGGCGCTCAGCGAGTAGGCCGTCGACCCGGTGGGCGTCGCGACGATGAGCCCGTCCGACGCGAACGCGCCGATTTCCTCATCGTCCACCAGAATGCGGAGGCGGATGACGCGGGCGACGCCGGCCTTGTGCACCACGACGTCGTTGACGGCCGGCGCCGGCGCTCGGGCTCGCCCGTCGGGATCCACGACCGACGCGGCGAGCGTCCAGTGCGGCTCCACCTGGTAGTTGCCCCTGGCCACCGCCTGGAGCGCGCTGTCGAGCATGTCGGGCGTCGCCGTCGTGAGGAATCCGACCATCCCGATCTTGACACCCAGAATCGGGCTGCCGTAGGGGCCGACGAAACGGGCCGTGCGCAGCAGCGTGCCGTCGCCACCGAAGCAGATGACCAGATCGGGCGCGGCGGCGGCGGGGTCGAGCGCGGTCGCGTGGGCCGGCCACAGGTGCGCCAGATCCGCCTCGACGTGGGGGGTGAATCCAAGACGCTCCGCCGCCCGGGCCACGCGTTCGAGCAGCGCCTGGAGTCCCTCGTACCGAGGGTTGCCCGTCACGCCGAGGATCATGCCGGCGACAGGCTCTCCCTGGCGGCAAGGGCCCGCACCTTCGCCGCAATGCCGGCGGCGGTCAATCCCGCTTCCGCCAGCTGCGCACCGCGCGAGGCATGCTCGTACGTGCGGTCGGGCACCCCCAGCACGCCGACGCGCACGTCCGGCGCCGCCTCGGCCACCCGGGCCGCCAGGCTCGCGCCAAAGCCGTTGACGACGGTCCCATCTTCGACCGTCACCAGGATCCGATGATCGTGCACGAGGGTCTCCAACATCGCCTCGTCCATCGGCTTCAGGAACCGGCAGTCGACGACCGTCGGGTCGAAGCCCTCCTTGGCCAGCAGCTCCGCTGCGTCCAGCGCGGGCGCACACATTACGCCGACCGCGAGGATCGCGCACTCGCGCCCCTGCCGCAGCGTCTCCCATGTGCCGTACGGCACCGCCGCCACGTCCGAAACCGCCGGCACCGGTCCCGGGATGCTGTCCCGCGGGTAGCGCAGCGAGAACGGCCCGTCATGCGCGAGGGCGCAACGCAGCAGCCCGATCAGCCCCGTCGCATCACGCGGCGCCGTCACGGTCATGTGCGGGACGGCCAGCATGTAGGCGATATCGTACAGGCCCATGTGCGTCTGGCCGTCCGCGCCCACCATGCCCGCGCGGTCCATGCAGAAGACCACGGGCAGGTTCTGAATGGCGACGTCATGGATGACGCTGTCGTAGCCGCGCTGTAGGAAGGTCGAGTAGATCGCGACGATCGGCCGCAGGCCCTGGGTCGCGAGTCCGGCGGCGAACGTGGTCGCGTGCCCTTCGGCGATCCCGACATCGAAGAAGCGCTCGGGCCAGCGCTGCTCGAACAGGTTCGTTCCCGTCCCCGACGGCATCGCCGCCGTGATCGCCACCAGCTCGTGATGCTCGTCGGCCAACTCCGCGATGGCCGAGCCGAACACCTTCGTCCAGGCCGGCGGGCCGCTTTTGGCCGGCCGGAGCACCCCCGTCACGGGATCGTAGGGGTTCCGCGCGTGGAACTTCTCCCGATCCGGCTCGTCCAGCGGAAACCCGCGCCCCTTCTCCGTGATCACGTGCACGAGGCGTGGACCCTTCAGCCCCTTCACCAGCTCGAACGTCCGGAGCAGCGCCGGGATGTCATGGCCGTCGATCGGGCCGAAGTACCGGAACCCCAGCTCCTCGAACAGCATGCCGGGCGAGAACAGGTTCTTGACGCTCTCCTCGACGGTCTTGGCCAGGTCGATCATCTTCTGTCCGCCCACGACCTGCGACGCACGCTCGATCACGTGCTTGGCGTGCTCGCGCATCCGGTTCCCGAACGGACTGGCGATGATGGAGCCGAGATACCGGTTGATCGCGCCGACGTTGGGCGCGATGGACATGCCGTTGTCGTTCAGCACGAGCAGAAGATCGCGCTCCGAGTGCCCGGCGTTGTTCAACCCTTCGTAGGGCAACCCGCACGTCATCGACCCGTCGCCGATGACCGCCACGACGTGGTAGTTCTCCCCCTGGAGATCACGCGCGGTGGCGACTCCGACGGCGGCGGAAATAGCGGTGCCGGCATGGCCGGCGCCGAAGATATCGTGCGGGCTTTCGCTGCGGCGCAGGAAGCCGGACAGCCCCCCGGCCTGCCGCAGCGTCGGGAGACGGTCGTTCCGGCCGGTGAGCACCTTCCAGGGATACCCCTGGTGGCCCACGTCCCACAGGATCTTGTCGCGTGGCGACTCGAAGGCGTACAGCAGGGCGACGGTCAGCTCGACCACGCCGAGCCCCGCACCAATGTGTCCGCCCGTTTGGGAGACGACGTCAATCAGCCGCTGGCGGACTTCGGCCGCGATCGCGGGCAGCTGCTCGCGCTCCAGGCGCTTGAGATCGTCCGGGCCGTGGATGGTTTCGAGCAGGGTCATCGGTCCGGGGTCGTCGGGCTCACAAGGCGCCGGGCGTCACGACTGGCGCTCGACCACGAGGCGGGTGAGTCCCGCCAGGCGCTCGGAATCTAGCCCGGCGGCGCGCAGGTGGTCCATAGCACGGGCGCGCGCCGACGCGGCGGCCGCCACCGCGCCCGCGTGTCCGAGCAGGGCCACGGAGGTCGCCTTGCGTTGCCGGGCGTCCTTGCCGGCGGTCTTTCCCAGCTGCGCCGAGTTCCCCACGGCATCGAGCACGTCGTCCACGATCTGAAACGCCAGCCCCAGCTCGGCGCCAAACGCCCGGGCGGCGACCCGGCGCTCACCCGCGAGGCCGGCCGCCACCGCGCCGATCTCGGTGCTCGCCGCCAGCAGCGCGCCCGTCTTGGCCCGATGCACGCGTGTCAGCTCGTCGGCGCTGAGGGGTTGGCCTTCCGCCTCGAGGTCGAGCACCTGGCCGGCTACCATGCCCTCGAGCCCCGCCGCCCGGAACAGGGTCGCGGCAATCTCCCCGGTGCGGCGGGCATCGAGCCCGAGCCGGGCGCACCCGGCCGCGGCGATGCGCGCGGCGAGCGGGACCATGTGCAGTCCGGCGGCGGTCGCCGCGGCCACGCCGTGCACGCGATGCACGGTGGGGCGGCCCCGGCGCAGGTCGTCGTCGTCCATGCATGGGAGATCGTCGTGCACCAGCGAGTAGGTGTGCACGACCTCGAGAGCGGCTCCCAGTTCGGTCGCATCACCCGGCCCGCCCGCTTCCTCGTAGACGGCGAGCATGAGCGCGGGTCGGAGCCGCTTGCCGGCACCCTCCACGGCATAGACGATCGCATCGCCCACGGCCCCCGGGTACAGCGTTCGCACGGCCGGGGCCCAGCGCACCAGCACTGCGTCCACCGCCGAGCCGGCCTCCGCCAGGAAGTGCGCGGGATCAGACGTCGAGATCGTCGGTCGCAAGGGTCCCGTCGGCCTGCTGCAGCACCTTCTTGACCTGTGCGTCGCCTTTCGCCAGGAGCCCGCGGGCCACCTGCAGCTGTCGCACGCCGTCCTCGAAGAGTGCGAGGGCCCGGTCGAGATCCACGTCGGTGCGCTCGAGCTCCCGCACGATCGCCTCGAGGCGCTCCAGCGCCTCCTGGAACGAGGGTTCGCTCATGTCCGGTCCTCCACGCGCGCCGGCACGTCCCCGTCGGCCACCGTCAGGCGGAAGGGGCGGTCCGGCAGGAATTGCGCGACGCGCCGGAGCACCCGCCCTTCGGGGTCGCGCGCGACGGCGTAGCCACGCGCGAGCACCCGTAGCGGGCTCAGCGCCTGGAGCGCGGCCTCTGCCGCATCGACGCGCGCGCGGGCACGCTCGACGCGGGCGCCCAGGACCGCGCTGAGGCGGTCGCCCGTCCGGTCGAGCCGTTGGGCCCCGAGTTCGACCCGCCCCGTGAGCCCGGCGGCGAGTCGTCGGGCAAGCCCGTGGACCAGCGCGGCGAGAGCCTCACGATCCGGGATGGCCGTTTCCGCGGCAGCGGACGGCGTCGGGGCCCGCACGTCCGCCACCAGATCGGTGAGCGCGACATCGGTTTCATGGCCGACCGCCGAGATCGTGGGCGCGCGGACTGCGGCGACCGCCCGGGCGACCCGCTCGCTGTTGAACGCCCACAGGTCCTCGCGCGAGCCGCCGCCCCGTCCCACGATCACGAGGTCGACGTCGAGCCGATTCACCACGCCCAGGGCAACGCACAGCTCGGCTTCCGCGGTCTCTCCTTGCACGCGCGTGGGCACCACCACCAGCTCCACGGCCGGCCAGCGGCGCCGCGCCACGGCGACGATGTCGCGCAGGGCAGCCCCATCGAAGCTGGTCACGAGGGCGATGCGCTGGGGGAATCGGGGGAGGGGCCGCTTCCGGGCGGGGTCCAACAGGCCGTCCCGGGCCAGCGCTGCCTTGGCCTGCTCGAGCCGAAGCTGCCAGGCCCCGCCCACGCTGGTGGGAATCACCTGTCGGACCGTGAGACGGAACTCGCCGCGTTCTTCCCAGACCGTGGGCTGCGCCTCGGCGAACACCTCGAGGCCCTCGTCCAGCGGGCCCGCGACCCGCTCATTGTCGCTGCGCCACATGACGCAGCGGACCTGCGCGCGCCGATCCCGGAGGGTGAAGTACCAGTGCCCGCTGCGGTACGCCTTGAACCCGGTCACCTCCCCCCGCACCCACACGCGGGGGAAACCGGCCTCCACGAGCTGCCGCGCCCGCTGGGTCACCTGCCAGACCGACAAGGCGCCGTCGGACGGCGCCACGGCGGCATCAAACAGCGTCAGTCCGCCCACTGCCTCGCGGCCTGCACCGTGTTGTACAGGAGCATCGTAATCGTCATCGGACCGACGCCGCCCGGCACGGGCGTGATCCGCGCCGCCACCGCCGCCGCCTCCTCGAAGGCGACATCGCCGACCAGGCGGTAGCCCTTCTCCGTCGTGGCGTCATCCACGCGGTTCACGCCGACGTCGATCACGACGGCACCCGGCTTGACCATGTCGCCACGCACAAACTCCGGCTTGCCCATCGCCACGATGAGGACGTCCGCCTGACGCGTGACGGCGCCGATATCGCGGGTGCGCGAGTGGCAGACGGTCACCGTGGCATCGGCGCCTTTCCCCTTGTGGAGCAGCAGCGAGGCCATCGGCCGGCCGACGATGTTCGAGCGGCCGACGATCACCGCGTGGGCGCCCGACGTCGGCACGCCGGACCGCACGAGCAGCTGCTGCACGCCGTACGGGGTGGCGGGGCGGAAGCCGGTGGGATCGCCGATGGCCACCTTGCCCACGTTCTCCGGATGGAACCCATCCACGTCCTTGCCCGGCACGATCCGGTGCAGCACCCGCGTCTCGTTGATCTGCTTGGGGAGCGGGAGCTGCACCAGGATGCCGTGGATCTCGGGGTCGGCGTTCAGCCGCTCGATCACGGCCAGGAGCTCGGCCTCCGCGGCGTCGGCCGGGAGCCGGATGGTCTCACTGCGCATCCCGAGGTCGTCACAGGCGCGTCCCTTCATCCGGACATACACCTGACTCGCCGGGTCTTCGCCCACCAGCACGACCGCGAGCCCGGGGGTCACCCCCCGCTGCCTCAGCGCGGCGATCTCGGGCCGCAGTTCCGCCCGCATCGCCTGCCCGATCTTCTTGCCATCGATCAACTCAGCGCGCAAAGTCCACCGCCCTCGTTTCGCGAACCACCACGACCTTGATCTGCCCGGGGTACTGCAGCTCCTGCTCGATCCGCCGGGCGATTTGGTCCGACAAGGCCGCCGCCTGGGCGTCGTCCACGACTTCGGGCACGACCACGATCCGCAGCTCGCGGCCGGCCTGAATCGCGAAGCACTTCTCGACGCCCTTGTAGCTGGAGGCGATGCCTTCCAGGTTCGTGAGCCGCTTGACGTACGTCTCGAACGCTTCCCGCCGCGCGCCCGGCCGCGACCCGCTCACCGCGTCCGCCGCCTGCACGATCACCGAGATCGGCGATTCGTGCGGCACGTCGTCGTGGTGCGCGGCGATCGCGTTCACGACGATCGGCTGCTCGCCATACTTCGTGGCGACTTCGACGCCGAGCTGCACGTGCGTGCCTTCCTGCTCGTGCGTGAGCACCTTGCCGACATCGTGCAGCAGCGCCCCCCGTTTGGCGAGCAGGACGTCGAGCTTCAGCTCGCCGGCCATGATCCCTGCGAGCCAGGCTACTTCTTTGGAGTGCTGCAGGATGTTCTGCCCGTACGACGTGCGGTACTTCATGCGGCCGATCAGCTTCACGAGCTCGGGGTGCAGCCCGTGGATGCCGAGCTCGTACGCCGTCTGCTCCCCGACTTCGGTCAGCTCACCCTCGAGCGTGGTCCCCACGTGCGTGACCACTTCCTCGATGCGACCGGGATGGATCCGCCCGTCGGCAATCAGCTGTTCGAGGGCCCGACGGGCGACTTCCCGGCGCACCGGATCGAAGCACGACACCACGACCGTGTCCGGTGTGTCGTCAATGATGACGTCCACGCCGGTCGCCGTCTCGAACGCGCGGATATTGCGCCCTTCCCGCCCGATGATCCGGCCCTTCATCTCGTCCGACGGGAGCGCGACGGCCGACACCGTCGTCTCGGCCGTGTGCTCGGCGGCGATGCGTTGGATGGCGAGCGCCACGATCTTCTTGGCTTCGCGTTCGGCCGAGCGCTTGGCCTCGTCCTTGATGTCGCGCAGGAGCGCCGCCGCCTCGCCGCGGGCCTGATCTTCGAGGGAGCGCAGCAGCTCGGTCTTGGCCTCCTGCGCGGTCATACCC
>JAOTWJ010000100.1 GCA_029862925.1 Gemmatimonadota bacterium | reverse complement strand
CGAGTGGCTCCGCATCCTCCTGGTGACGGCCCTCGGGTTTCCGCTCGTGGTGATCGCGTTCGGGCTGACCGACAACCTCGACGAGCACCTGGCCCGGGGCATCCCGCCCAAGGCGATCGCGCTGGGCTACGCCTTCAGTCTGCCGGACAACGTGTTTCTGGTACTCCCCGCGGCGGTGCTCTTCGCGACCGTGTTCAGCATCGGGACCATGAGCCGGCACTCGGAGCTGGTGGCGGCCAAGGCGTCCGGCCGGAGCGTGCGCCGGGTGACGGTCCCGGTGCTCGTCGCCGCGGCGCTGACCTTCCTCGCCGCGCTGGCCCTGGGCGAGTGGGCGCCCCTCGCCACGATGCGCCAGCTCGAATACCTCGGGGAGCGCGAGGTCCGCTCCACCTCCGCCCGCTACAGCTTCGTGTACCGCGCCGACGGCGGCTGGGTGTACGCCGTGCGGGCGCTGGACTTGCGGCAGAACGTCATGCGCGACGTCGTGCTCGAGCGTGAGGGCACCGGCCTGGACTACCCCACGCTCGTCGTGCAGGCACCCACGGCCCGCTACAGCGACACGACGGCCCGCTGGGTGCTGCAGGGCGCCCGGTTCCGGGTGCTCCCGGCCGTGGACCACGAGCTCACGTTCGCCGCCGACTCCATGGTGCAACGCAGCCTGGTCGAACGCCCCGGCGATCTGCTGGTGGAGCCCAAGGAGCCGCGCGAGATGCGCTACGCGGAACTCGGGCGTTACATCAACGATCTGGAGCGCTCCGGCGGCGACGGGCGCAAGCTCCGCGTGCGGCAGGCCCTCAAGATCGCCGTCCCGTTCACCTGCATCGTGATCGCCATCTTCGCGGCCCCGCTCGCGCTCGCCGCGCCGCGCGCGAGCGGGGCCACGGGCGTCGCGATCAGCCTCGTGACGACGGTCATCTTCCTGGTGCTGGTGCAGCTCTCGGAAGCGGTGGGGGCCGGCGGGCTGCTGCCGCCCCTGCTCGCGGCGTGGATGCCCAATCTCGTGTTCGGAGGGATCGGACTGGTGCTGATGGCGCGGGCGCCGACCTAGGGGGAGGAGGCGGCGAGACGGAGAGCGGATTAGCCGGGTGCCAGCACTCGGGGAGCCCGATCAGCATTTCCCGCCAACCGGGCCCCCTCTGTCGCCTCCCAACTATCCGTCCGCTAGCCGTCTGACCGTCTAGCTAGAACGTATACCGCAGCGCCACCTGCACCTGGTAGCTGTTGAAGATGGTGTTGGTGACCCGATACCGCTCGTCCACGCGCGTCACGTCGAACTGGTAGTTCGGCACGCCGCCCGAGGCGCTGGGCACCGTGAGGATCTGCGGGTTGCTGAACACGCCGCCGTCGATGGTCTTGACCTGCCCCCAGTCGCTGTTGAGCAGGTTGAGCAGGTTGAAGATGCCCAACTCGAGCGACAGCGCGTTGTTGCCGAAGCGCGGCAGCGTCTGCCGGAACGTGAGGTTGAGGAACGTCTGCCAGGGGCTGCGGCAGCTGTTCCGCTCCATGATCTCGCCCCGCTGCTTGTCGAGGCACGACGCGTCCGTGATGTACTGGTCGAACGCCGTCGCCTGCTCCGCCGCCGTCACCACCGAGCCGTCGGCGTTGGTGATGTCCACGAAGGTCATCTCCGTGGCGACGTCCGTGGGAATGTAAATTGGGTCGTTCCCGTTCTGCCCGTCGGCGTTCAGGTCGCCGCGCCCGCTCGACCCGCTCGCAAGGAGCGTGTAGGGCTGGCCCGACTGCCCGACGTAGCTCAACGTGAGGTCCGTGGGGAACTGCTTCCACGGGAACGTGTAGGTGCCGGCGAGCACCAGCCGATGCGGCCGGTCGAAGCTCGAGCGCGTGGCCCCGTCATCCAGCTGGTCGCCCGCATTGACGCGGCCGAAGCGCCAGTTGGACGTCGCGCGGCTGGACGTGAAGCTCGCCACGTCGTAGGCGCGGGAGTGGGTGTAGCCCGCCGTGCCCGACCAGCTGGCGCTGAAGCGCTTCTGCAGCTGCCCGGTGAGGCTCCAGGAATAGTTGCTGCTCGTGTTGCGCAGCTCGTACACGCCGCCGTTGAACGACGGCCCGTACAGCGTCTCGTCGAGGTACCGCGGCGACCCCCGACCTGAGCTGCTGATCGTACCGTACATCACGCGGCCGGTCGCCGGGTCGACCGTAGCCAGGTCGTCCCGCAGGTTCCGGTTCACCACGAAGTAATCGTTGATGCCTTTCGTGTAGATCCCCTCGAACGTGGCGATCACGTTGCCCGGCAGCCGCCGGTCGATCGCCAGATTCGCGCGGAACACCTGCGGGAACTTCACGTCGGACGCGATCGTGTTCACCTCGCCGATGGTCGTGCCGCTCGTGAGGCCGGTGCCGTCCGCGCACGCGAGCGGGCCCGGCAGCGCCGGATCGAACGCGGGCGTGTTGCCCGTCGAGCACGTGAGCCGGCCGAGCTTGGTGCCGTTGTTCGAGTAGATGTTGGAGTACCACACGTACGCCGGCGTACCCGTGAAGATGCCGGCCCCGCCGCGCACCTGCGTGACCCCGCGGCCGTCGAGATCCCAGTTGAAGCCGAGCCGCGGCGCGAGCAGCAGGTCGCCGGACGGTACGTTGACGTCGCAGATGGCGCCGGCGCAGGACGTCGTGTCCAGTCCGAAGTCGGTCACCACGCGCGCGTCGAACGTCGGCTTGGTGAAGAAGACCGGCACGTCCACCCGCAACCCGTAGGTGACGGAGAAGTTGGGATAGAGCTGCCACTGGTCCTGCACGTACGCGCCGAGAATGGCGGAGGTGAAGTTCGCGGGAACCCCGCCGCCCAGATCACCGGCGGTCTCGAAGAACTCGGGCGTGCCGCTCTGGAAGTCCGCCAGGTTGTCGAACGTCCACACGCCGAACGAGCTCTGCGCAAACAGGTTGCGGACCTTGTAGATCTCGTTGCGCGTGCCGATCGTGATTCGGTGATCGCCCACGGGGAACGTGAAGTTGTCGGTGATCTCGAAGATGTCCTGATCGAGCTCGTTGTCCTGCGAGAACCGCTCCGCGCCAGACGTGATCGAGTAATTCCCCGATCCATCCGCCGCCGCGAAGTTCTGCACGATCACGAGCGGCGCCCGTACATCGGGCGTCCGACGATCCCGCACCCGGTTCCAGCTGAGCAGGACTTCGTTGGAGGCGCCGCCCGCGAAGTTCGTGAAGAACTGGAGCGCCGGGTTGTGCGTGGTGCTCTTGAACGTGTAAGAGGTGGTACTCAGGTCGAAGTTGCCCGAGCTCGACCGGCTGAACACGTCGTCGTTCGCCGTGTTGTACGCGTAGCGAAACGTGAGCCGGCTGCGGTTCCCCACGCGAAAGTCCACCCGGCCCAGGACGTTGTTGAGCGGGTTGTTGTTCGTGATGAGGCCGCCCGTGCCGTTGGGGAGCCCGTAGCTCGTGAGCGCCGTGTTGACTGCGTCTACGTCGGTCTGCGTCGCGAACGGCGTCCCGAGGCCGGCCGGCTGCCCCAGGTACGGGCCCTGGGCTGGCGTATCCCGCCGCCGGAACTCGGCGTTCAGGAAAAAGTGCGCCCGGTCCCGCGCGATCGGCCCGCCGAACGACGCGCCGAACTGGTGCTGCGTGAAGTCCGTGAGCCCCAGCGGGTCGCCCGCGAGGGCCTGATTGCGGAAGTAGTAGAACGCGGAGCCGTGGAACTGGTTGGTCCCGCTCTTGGTGACCGCGTTGATCAGCGCGCCGATGAAATTGCCCTGCCGCACGTCGTACGGCGCGAGCAGCACCTGGTATTCCTTCACCGCCTCGAGCCCCACGGCGCGGCCGTTGGCCTGCCCGCCTGTCTGGCCCGTGCGCCCGAGCCCGAACCGGTCGTTGACCGTCGAGCCGTCCACCTGAATCGTGTTGAAGCGGTTGTTCTGCCCGGCCACCACGATCCCGCCGTCGTCGCCGTCCCGCACCGCCACCTGCGGCGTGAACTGGACGAAGTCGGAGAAGTCGCGGTTCAGGGTCGGCAGGCGCGCGAGCGCCGTGTCGTCCACAATCGTCGCCGTGCCCGTGCGCGAGGGCTGGAAGAACTCGTCCGCCTCTTCGGCGGTCACGGCAATGGCCTCGAGCTGCACGGCGGCTCGAGTGAGCCGCAGATCCAGATCGAGCACCTGGCCGAGGGAGAGCACGATGCCCGTCCGCTGCGCCGGCTGATAGCCGATGGACCGGGCCTCGATCACGTACGGGCCGCCGATGGCGACGTTCTCCAGGTTGTAGAGGCCGCCGGCCCGCGACGTCGCTTGAAACCGCTGGCCGGTGGACCGGTTGGTGAGCAGGATGGTCGCACCCACGACCGGGCTCCCGGTGTCATCGAGCAACCGGCCGCGCACGGCGGCGGTCGTGACACCTTGGGCCGACAGGGGTGCGGCCGCGAACAGCGTGAGCGCCGCGACACACGCCGCGACGCCGGCCGAACGAAACAGCGTCGGCATCCGGATCTCCTTTGAGGGACCGTATTGCACTGGCAAGACTACCCTGAGACGAGGGGTGAGCAGGCGCCGAAAACTGACCACGCGACCACGGTGCGTCAAGTCACGGATGCGCGGCGGCGCTGCCACCGTCCCCAGAGAACGTAAATCGGTATGCCACTTAGGATTACGAGCACGTCCACGGCGAACGTGAGCGGCTCGCTCACCATGTAGTTGCCGAGCAGATACACCGACGCGAGGAGGAACAGCAGGGGCACCACGGGATAGCCCCAGACGCGATACGGCCGTGCCAGATCGGGGCGGCGGCGGCGCAGCACGAACACCGCCGCGACGGCCAGCGCATAGAACGGCCAGATCCCGATGATGAACTGATCGGCGAGCTCCGCGAACGTGCGAATCGAGACGAAGATCACGCCGAGCACGGCGGCGAGCACGATGCTGTGCGCCGGCGAGCCGAACCGCGGATGCACATCCGCGAGGCGGCGGAAGAAGAGCCGGTCCTCCGCCATCGCGAAGAACACGCGCGGCCCCGTCATCATCGAGCCGTTCAGGGTCCCGAACGTGCTCACCATGATCGCCAGCGACACGAACACGACGCCGGCCGTGCCGAGCACGGCCTGCGCGGCGTCGGCGGCGATGAGCGGCGAGCCCGGCATCTGATCGAGCGGCACGATATACCAGTAGACCGCGATTGCCCCGAGGTAGAGCACCACGACCGTCAGCGTTCCTAGCACGAGCGCCCGCGGCAGCAGGCGCTGCGGGTCGCGCACCTCCCCGCTCACGAACGCGACGTCGGCCCACCCGTCGTACGCCCACAAGATCGCGACCATCGCCACCCCGAAGGCCGCCGCCGGAGCGATCGTCGGCGCCGCAGTCACGGTGCGATCGGCGAACAGGCCGGCATCGTGCGGCAGCAGGAACCCGAGCGCGATCAGCCCGAGCAGCGCCCCGACCTTGAACACCGTGCTCGCGTTCTGGATTACCGCCCCGAGCTGAATGCCGCGGTAGTTCACGGCCGCCACGATGACGATGAACAGCGCGGCGGCCAGCTGGGCGATCGAGACGGGGCCGACCGCGGTGGCCCCATTCACCCCCATGAGCCGCCAGAAATACTCGGCGGACGTGATGGCGATGGCGCCGTAGGCGGCGGGGCGGATGATGAGCAGCTCCGCCCATCCAAAGAGAAACGCCGGCGCCCGACCGAACGCCTCGCGGATGTAGACGTACATCCCGCCGGTGCGTGGATAGAGCGCCGCCAACTCGGCGTAGGACAGCGCCCCGGCGAGGGCCAGAAGCCCGCCGACGATCCAGCCCCCGAGAAAGAGCGCGGGATCCTGCACCCGCTCGGCGACCACCGCGGGCGTGCGGAAGATGCCGCTGCCGATCGTGGACCCGACGAGCACCGCCCACGCGCTGATCAAGCCGAGGCGTCGCGGAAGCCGCTCCCCCCAGGGGTCGGGCGTACTCGGCGGAGGGGGCACGGGCGGCATCGGGCTACTCTAGCACGCCCCTGCGGGGCTCACAAGCAGCCGCTTGAGAAGGGCACGCCGGTCGACGAGCTTTCCGTCCATGCGATCCCTGCGTGTCCTGGCGGCCGTGACCGCCCTCTTCGGCTATGTGCTCGTCGCGCTCTCGCCCATCGTGCGCATCACGGGCTCCGGCATGGGCTGCGGCGACGACTGGCCGCTCTGCAACGGCCGGCTGATTCCGCCGCTCGACCGGCTCGACGTGATGATCGAATGGGGCCACCGGATGGCCGTGGTGGGCCTCACGGTGCTCGTCGTGGCCCTGCTGGCGGTCGCGTGGGGGCAGCGGCGCCAGCCGGGCGTGTCGGGACGCGGCGGCGTGCTGCGCCCGGCCGTGTGGGCGGCCGTGTTGCTCGTGCTCCAGAGTCTGCTCGGCGCGATCACGGTCTGGCTCGAGCTCCCACCCGCCGTAGTCGTCATCCACCTCGGCAACGCCATGGCGCTGCTGGCCGTGCTCTGCGTGGCCGCCTGGCGCGCCCACGGGGCGGTGGCCGGTCCCGCCGCCGCCAACCGGCCCAGCAGCCGTGCCTGGCGCAGCGCCCTCGTCGCGGCCGGCTTGGGGGGGGTGGCGCTCCTGCTCGGCGGCCTCACCGCCAATCTCCACGCCGGCATGGCCTGCACCGGCTTCCCACTCTGCTCCGGACAGTGGTGGCCGGCCGCGGGCGCGGGCGGCTTGGCCCACATTCACTGGACCCACCGGCTCGTGGCGTACGCGCTCGCCCTGCACCTGATCGGCATGGTGGTGTCCCTCAGGCGGCGTGGCGAGCCGCGTGCGGTCCAGGTGGCCACCTGGCTTGCCGTGGGTGTCCTCGCGGCGCATGTGGGCGTCGCCGTGTGGATGATCGGCCAGGCCCTGCCCCTGTCGCTCCGGGCGTCCCACGCCGCCCTCGGCGCCCTCGTGTGGGTCTGCCTCGTGTACGTGGGATGGCACGCGCGGCCGGCCGCGGTCCCGACCGCCTGAAATGGTTCGTGCCCCGAGGCACACGAGGCCCCGGGGCACGGCACCGACCGGTCCGACCGGACCGGTTCAGTTCACGTTGACGATGACCGAGTCGCTGATCCCGTCCGCGGACAGCCGGACCACCGTCGCCCCCGCCGCCACGCCCTTCACGAAGAAGCGCGCCTGGGCGAGCGGCGGCAGATAGGCATCCCGCACCGTCGCCACCGCGGCATCCGCCGACGCGAACGTCGGCAGGGTGGTGAGCGCGACGTTCTGCGCATCCCGCGTTTCCGCCGTCACCACCGTCGAGTCACCGGCGGCCAGGTTGACCACCGACAGGGACTTCGAGATCCTCGTCGGCGTGCCGCTGATCTCGCTCGTGGGGTCGCTGGCGCACGCCGCGACCGCGACGGCCCCCAGCACAACGCAGCCAAAGAGCACTCGTTTCATGCGATCCTCTCTCCCCCGTGTTCGGGTCATCTCTCAAAACCGCTGAATGTCTGCCACCGCTTCCGGACCGAGCAGCTGTTCCCAATTGGGGTAGCTCGGCTCACGACGTTCGTCGGTGTAGATCAGCACGTAATTCCCGAGGCCGGTGTTGTCGTAGAAGACGAACTTCCGTAACCGGCCCCGCGTGTACTTCCACACCTCGTACGGGCGGGTCGGCCCCGACTGGGGTCGCCGCAGGATCTCGTCGGCTTCCCCGTACCGCACGAAGATCCGGCCGCGGTCCGTCCGCCATCCCGGCACCTGGCCGGCTCCGCCCTCGCGGAACTCGCGGGTCGCGCGGGCGATCAACTCGTAGAACTGCCGCTGCGCCTCGTTCTCCCGCGTTCCGGGGGTCGGATCCCGCCGGGACCAGAACTGGCGCAGGTACGCGCGCTTACCCTCGATCGACAGACCTTCGTACTGGCCGCGCTCCCCGCCCTCCATCAGATAGACCAGCGGCCGGTACAGCGTGTCCAACTGGTCCTCGGTGAGCGTCGTGAAGACGTCGCTCGCCTGCTCCACGGCACCCGCGATCGCGGCCTCGGTCTCGAACCCCGCCATGCGAAACCGCGCCGATCGCTGCACGGTCGTGTCGGCCAGCCGGACGTCCAGCGCCAGCCGGTACTCGCCCGGCGGCAGGCCGGTCAGATCCACCCCGCTCGTCACCACGCCCGCGGCCTCGAGGGCCACCACTTCGGGCTGGGTGGCGACGATCCGCCGCCCATCCACACCCACCACCCGGGCCGTCACCTGCGCCTCCGCAGCCGCGCCCGGGTACAGCTCGAGGTAGTAGAACAACCGGGGCTGCGACGGGGTCAGCACCGGCTCGGTCTGCCCGGTGACGAGAAACCCACCCAGGCGCACCTCACCGGCGGCCGCGACTGCCTCCGGCCCGCCCTCGCGGATGCTGGAACTGAGCACCACATCCGAGGCGAGCGGGGCCTGCCCGTACCCGCGGAACTCCGTCGCGGCCCGGGTCACCCGGCCGGACGCGGAATCCGTCACCGCGACTTCCAGCGTGTAGCGCCCCGCCGCCACGGCGAACCGGAACGGTTCGACGGACGACGCGCCCGGCATGCCGAGCACCCGCGCGGGGACACGCTGCGCCCACGACTGCTCTGTGAGCGTGAGCCCGCTCGAGTCGCGCACGACGATGGTCACGCGGTACGCCGCGAACGCATCGTCACCACCGCTCACCCGATCGAGCAACCGGAACGGCACGCGGCAGAAGCCCTCGACCGTCGTGCCGACATCCGCTCGATAGAACCGCTGCACCGTGACAGCGACGTCATTCCCGCCACCCTGGGCGACGAGCGCAGCCGGCCCGAGGCCGACCACGAGCGCAGCGACCCGTGTCCACATCATCTGAACGACTCCACGCCGGCGGGCCGGGGGACCCGACCCGCCGGCGGCAGCGCTACCAGTGAATGGTCGCGCTGTAGAAGTGCGTCCCGCCGAGCACGCCCAGGTCGCGGTACGCGTAGTCGATCGCCAGGCCGAAGCCCGCCCGCGAGCGATACCCGATGCCGCCACCCAGCGCGAGACCGTCCAGCGATTCTTGGCCGCTCAGGCTCGTGGTGAACCCGGCGGTCGTCGCGTCGGGATCCAGGTCGTTGTCGGCCTGGTAGGTGTAGCTGCCGCGCGCGGCCACGGTGAAGCCGCTCGGGAGATTGAACGCCCATTCCATGCCGCCGTTGGCGCCGGCGTTGGTGTTGTTGGGCTGCGTGAACTCCCCGAGCAGGGTGAGCCGCTGCGACGAGCTGGCGATGAAGTCAAAGGCCAACCCCAAGCGGAACATCACCGGGAGGCCCCAGTCCTTGGTGCGCAGGCGGGCCGGCTGGGTCTCCTGCGGGATCGTCCCCTGCCCCAACGGCTGCTGCCGTTGCACGCCCACGTCCAGACCCGACCCGTCATGCTGGATGGTGGTCCCGAGGTTCTGGACCACGAACGACGCCCGAATGGGGCGCGCGCCCACCAGCGCGTGGAAATTCACACCAAAGTCCACGGCGAAGCCCGAGCCGCTCGTCTGGCCGAGCTTGTCCGAAATGAACTTCCCGGTGATGCCGGCGGAGAACCGATCCGAGAAGTTCTGGGCGTAGGTCAGGCCGACGTACGTCTGATTGACGCTGTACGTCGAGCCGTCCCCCACGGGATTCTCGACCGTGTACACGGGTTGATCCGAGAATCCGAACGTGCCGCCGTGGATGCCGAACGTGCGCTGGCCGCCGCTCATCGGGAAGGCCAGACCCGCCCAGCTGTACCGCGTGTCGGCGAGGTACGTGTAGGTCCCCACCGTCACCCCGGGCCGCTCGATGAGCGCTGCGCCGCCCGGGTTCCAGTAGAGCGCTTCGATGTCGTTGGCGATCGCGGCAAACGACCCACCCAAGGCCGCCCCGCGGGCGCCGGCGCCAAGCAGCAGGAATTCCGCCGCCGTCGAGCCGTAGGCGGTGTTGTCCGTCGTCGGCGCGGTTTGCGCCGCGGCGGGCACCGCCAGGACCACGCCCAGCGCCGTCACGATGGCTGCAGTTGAAAGTCGCTTCATAGCTCTGCCTCCGTGGGGTGGGGCGTGGCGGCCGAGCCGCCACGACCCCACCGGTCAATCACTGAGCGAAGTTCACGACGGTGAACCGGCCGACCCGCTGGTCGCCGTTCGGCGTCTCGAGGTGATAGAAGTACACGCCGGACGCAACGAACTGGTTATTGCGATTCCGGAGGTTCCACGACGCCTCACCGCCACCCGCCGGATCGTTGTGCTCGATCACCGAAATGAGCACCCCGCTCAACGAGTAGACGCGGATGATGGCGCGGGCCGGCAGGTTCACGAACTTCAGGACCTTCCGGTTCGTGGTGATCTCCAGCGCGCTGGTGACGTAGTACGGATCGGGCACGGTGTGCACCCGGCTCAGATCCGACGCTGCCGCCGGATCGACCGCAAACTGCTGCTCCACCGTGATGTTGTACCGCAGGCCCGCCACGTTGGTGGGCCGGACCGGGTTCGGCTCGAACGTGTAGTTCGAGCAGTCGGTCATGGTCTCGCCGAGCGCCGGCAGGCAGTCGGCGGTGAACTTGCCGGTGATGGCCCGCAGATGCCACGCCGTGCCGGCGGCCGGAAGCGCGGTCATCTCCATCATGAACGGCTCGCCATTGATGACCAGGACGATCCCGTTGCCGTCCAGGACGCCGTCGTTGTTGAAGTCGAGCGGCGAGAGGATGGCGGTCTGGCTCAGCACGATGCAGTTGAACGCGACCACGCCCCAATAATCGCTGCAGGTCGGCTCGACGGCCATCAGGTGCTGGTAGTTGATGATGTTGTACACGCCCGAGCCGGTCAGGGCGAACTCGGAGTCGAATCCGGCCTGATCCATGCCGGACGCCAGGACGTCCGCCAGGTTCATGAACCCGTACC
>JAOTWJ010000099.1 GCA_029862925.1 Gemmatimonadota bacterium | reverse complement strand
CGTCGCGGGAGCGGGCCGTGGCCCTGGTGCTGGCGCGGGCGGCGGCCCTCGCCCCGGGCACGGCGCTCATCGTGCTCGGCGATTTCAACGCGGGGGAAGACAACCCGGCACTCGCCCCGCTGCGCGCGGCGCCCTTCCGCGACACGTTCCGCGACCGGCACGCCGAGGCCCGCTGGGTCGGGACGTTCAACGGGTTCCAGGGGGACAGCACGGGGGCGAAGATCGATCACATCTTCGTGCGCGGGGGCTGGACGGTCGACGCCGCGGCGATTCTGCGCCGGCGATTCGACGGCCGCGACCCATCCGACCACTTCCCGGTCACGGCCCGCCTGCGCCTGCCCAGGTAGGGCGTCCGCACCGGCGGCATGGCGGCGGCGCCTAGCGTCGGTTAGGGAACGTCTGCACAAGTCACGCGGCTGGCCCCTCCGGCCGCAGCAGTTCGCGAATCCCACGGGCTGGTACTGGGGGCAGCGCTCACTGACGCGTCCTTCGGGACCCACCGCTGCCGACTTGTGCCGAGCTTTCTTAGCGAGGGTGTGGCGGGGCCGGCGCAGATGAGACTCCCCGGGGCGGACGGGAGGAAGGGTCTTGGAGTCTCCCGAGCCGGCCCTGCCACGGCGGCCGCGCAATCCTCCCGGTTGCCGCCTACGGGTCAGGAGCCTGCCGGCGGCGCCCCCAGGGAAAACGCCGCATCGACATCGCGGCGCGAGTAGATGCGAAACGCGATCAGCGTTTCCGCACCGCGAATGTCCGCCAGCTTGAGCATCCGGCCGGTGACCAGTTCGGCCAGACCGTCGTTGTCTGCCGCCCGCACCACCGCCACCAAATCGTAGCGGCCCGCCACGGAGTACACCTCCGCCACGCCGTCGATGTCGGCGAGCGCCTGCGCGGCCTCGTTGATGCGGTCGTGCTCGACGTTGATCAGAACCACCGCGGATACCATCGCGCCTCCTCCCCGGAGCCTCGAAGTTACCCGACGGCGTCCGGCCCTTCCAGCCGCGGACCCAGCTCGGCTTCCGTCCCCGAGCGGCGCGCCGGATCGAGCTTGAGGCGCGGAGCCCGCGGCACGTCACCCCGGTCGAGCGCACGCCGGGCCGCGTCCGCGGCCTCGAACAGCGCGTCCACGTCCACACCCAAGTGCGCCGGCCGGTAGGTCGCGAGCCGCGCTTCGGCCTTGGCGAGTTGCGCCCGCACGCCGTGCGGGTTCCGCCGAAACACGTGCACGAACGCGCTGGCATACAGAATCAGGCCATGGTAGAACGGGCTGCCCGTGGCGCGCCACGCGCCTTCCAGCATCTCGTGGCTCTCCCAGAACGCGCCCCGATTGAACAGTGCGACGAAGCGGCGGAGTTCCGCCGGGAACGCGGTCACGGCAGGTCCTCGCGCGACACGCCGGGGAGCGACAGCACGAAATCCGGACCGAACGCCGTGCCCGGCGTCTGGAACCCCGGCGGCACGCCGCCGGCCCTGACGCGCGCCACCGCCGCGAGTGCCGCGTCCACCGTCATGCTGTACCCTTCCGGCCCGTGCACGCGGGCCCGCACCGCCCGGCCGTCGCGGGCGCGCACTTCACCCCAGATCCAGCTCGCCCCGCGGGCGCGGGCCTCGGGGCCCGGCCCCGGCGGCCGCCGCCGCACGAGCGCCCGCAGCAGCGCCCGGCCCGGCCGGCTGGCGAGTGCGACGCGGAACGGGCGCGCGCGCCGCATCAGGCGGATCGCCCTGGGCGGAAGCGCCATGTACACCTCGATGTCACCGATCCCCGTGCTGTGGTGCGCCGTCACGACGTCCCCCCACGGGAAGGACACCGCGGGCCGCGGGCGCCCATCTCCGAAGTCCACCGTGCGGGTGCGCCACGCAACCGGGACCGGCGTGAGCACGCCGCCGCGCCGGATCGCCCCGGGCCGGTCCAGATGTTCGATGGCGCTCAGCAGCGTGCCGCGCGAGATCCCGCCCACCCCGCGGAACGCGAGTGTCAGGCTGGTGGCGCCCGGGAGCCGCCGGTGCAGGTGCACGGCGAGACAGTCCGAGGGCACCACGTCGAACCCGACCCCGGGCAGCAGCACGATGCCCGCCGCGCGGGCCGCCGCGTCCCGCGCGGCGGTCGCTTCGAGCACCGGGATCTCGCCGGTAATGTCCAGGTAGTGCGCCCGCGTGCGCAGGCACGCCGCGACCATGGGCGCCGCCGTGTGGACGTACGGACCGGCGCAGTGCAGTACGAGGCCGTGGCCCGCCAGCAGGCGATCGAGCCCCGCGGCGTCTTCCAGGGGCGCGGCGCGCCACGGGACGCCCAGCTCGTCAGCGAGCGCCTCGACGGCGTCGGCCCGGCGCCCGGCCAGGGTGAGCGACTGGCCGCGCCCGGCAGCCGCGCGCGCGATGAGGGCCCCGGTGTAGCCCGTGGCGCCGTAGAGGAGGACGTCCATCAATGTCCAATGTCCAATGAGCAATGCCCAATGTCCAATGGCCAACGAGCAATGACGAACGTCGAATGACTATGATACAGTCCGCATAGGCGTTGGACTTTGGACATGGACTCGTTTCGTCATTGGACATTGGACATTCGCAACGTCCGAGCCGACCACGCGACGCTAGGGTGGCAATGTGACCACGTTTCGACGCACGACGCGCGACCTGCTGGCGCTGGCCACACCGGTGGTCACCGTGCAAGTCGGGCTGATGACGATGGGCGTGGTGGACACGGCCATGGTGGGGCGCGTCTCGCCCGCCGATCTCGCCGCCGTGGCGCTTGGGAGCCTCTACTTCTTCATGGTCTCGATCTTCGGGGTGGGCGTACTGATGGCGCTCGACCCCGTCGTGGCCCAGGGCGTCGGTGCCAAGGACGACGTCGCGGTCGCCCGAGGGGTGCAGCGTGGGCTGCTGGTCGGCGTGGGGCTGACCCTCTGGACGTCGCTGCTGCTGCTCCCGGCGCGCCCGTTGCTCGCGCTGCTGCGTCAGCCGCCCGACGTGGTCCCCATCGCCGCCGACTACGCCCACGCCCTCATCCCGGGCATGCTGCCGTTTTTCGTCTTCGTGGTCTTCCGGCAGAGCCTGCAGGCCATGGGGCGGGTGGCGCCCATGGTGATCGCGATCGTCGCCGCCAACATCGTCAACGCGTTCTTCAACTGGGTCCTCGTCTTCGGCCACCTGGGGTTCCCGGCGCTGGGCGCGGTCGGCTCGGGCTGGGCCACCAGTCTCTCCCGCTGGCTCATGACGCTCGGACTGCTGGCCGCGGCATGGCGGCTCCTGCTTCCGGTCGTGCGGCCCTTGCACCGCGAGGCGGCGGCCTGGACGCCGCTGGCGCGCATGCTCCAGATCGGCGTGCCCATCGGGCTGCAGCATCAGCTGGAGTTCGGTGCCTTTGCCGTCACCGCCCTGCTGATGGGCACCCTCGGCACGATCCAGATGGCGGCGCACCAGGTGGCCATCAACCTGGCGTCACTCACGTTCATGGTGCCGCTCGGGGTGGGCAGCGCCGCCGCCGTGCTCGTGGGCCAGGCCGTGGGCCGCGAGGACGCCGGCGACGCCCGCCGGGGCGCGCTCGCGGCGCTGCTCACCGGCATCGCCTTCATGGCCGCGAGCGCAATCGTCATGCGGGCCATTCCCGACGCGCTCGCCGCCATCTACACGCGCGACGTCCCCGTCCTCACCCTCGCGGCGACGCTCATTCCCATCGCCGGCCTGTTTCAAGTGTTTGACGGGACCCAGGTCGTGGCGATGGGGGCGCTGCGCGGAATCGGCGACACGCGGGTGCCCATGCTGATCAGTCTGCTGGGCTTCTGGGTCATCGGTTTGCCGGTGAGTGTGTACCTTGGCTTCTGGGCCGGCGCCGGCCCGATCGGGATCTGGTGGGGCCTTGTCGTGGGTCTCGCCGCCGTTGCGCTGCTACTCGTGCTGCGCATGCAGCGCCGCTTCCGAGCCCGGCTCGACCGGCTCCGCATCGAAGACGCCGAACCCGCTACGTCCTGACACCGCAATGCGTTTCTGCTCACTCCGTTCCCTGCTCGTGGCCGCCGTGATCGCCGCGTCCACCGCGACGGTCGCCTGCAGCCGCGTCGACGAGCCGATCACGACCGCCGGGGTGTCGCTCGAGCTGGCCCGCGCGCGCGTCGCCCAGCTCGACGACGTCCGCTACGACGTCTCCCTCACGATCCCGGCGAGCAGGGACGAGCCCGTCACGGGGACGGCGCGCATCGCGTTCCGACTGCGGGATGCCAAGAGCCCGGTGGTGCTGGACTTCGTGAACCCGCGCACGCGTGTGCAGGCCGTGCGCGTCGGCGGGGTCCCCGTGGCCGTCCGCACGACGGACGATCACCTCGTGATGGCGACGTCGGACCTCCGGCCCGGGGCCAACGCGATCGCGCTGGACTTCACGGCGGGCGACGAGTCCCTCAATCGCAATCCCGAATTCCTCTACACGCTCTTCGTGCCGGACCGGGCCCGCTTTGCGTTCCCCCTGTTCGACCAGCCCGACGTCAAGGCCCGATACACGCTCACGCTTCGCGTCCCGATCGGATGGACCGCGGTGGCAAACGGGGCGACGGTCGCGACGGACACGGCCGCCGGGGCGGTCACCTTCCGGTTTGCCGAGACTGAGCCCATCAGCAGCTACCTGTTCGCGTTCGCGGCCGGGCGGTTTCAGATCGAGGAGGCGGAGCGCGACGGCCGACGCTACCGGTTGTTCCACCGCGAGACCGATGGAACCAAGGTGACGCGCAACCGGGACGCCATCTTCGACCTTCATCACGCCGCGCTGACGTGGCTCGAGGAGTACACGGGCATCCCCTACCCGTTTGGCAAGTTCGATTTCGTGGCGGTGCCCGCGTTCCAGTACAACGGCATGGAGCACCCGGGCGCCGTGTACTACCGCGCGTCCACGCTCTTCCTGGAGCCCACGGCGACGCAGGCGGAGCTGCTGGGCCGGGCGAGCGTGATCGCGCACGAGACCGCGCACATGTGGTTCGGTGACCTCGTGACGATGCGCTGGTTCGACGACGTCTGGATGAAGGAAGTCTTCGCCAACTTCATGGCGGCGAAGATCGTGAACCCGTCGTTCCCCGCCATCAACCACGAGCTGCGGTTCCTGCTCGCCCACTACCCGGCGGCCTACGCGGTGGACCGGACCGCCGGCGCGAACCCCATCCGACAGGAGCTCGACAACCTGCGCGAGGCCGGCACGCTGTATGGGGCGATCATCTACCAGAAAGCCCCCATCGTCATGCGGCACCTCGAACGCCGCGTCGGCGACTCGACGTTCCGCGACGGCCTGCGGGCGTATCTCGAGCGGTTCCGGTTCGGCAACGCGTCCTGGCCCGACCTGATTGCTCTGCTCGACGCCCGCACGCCCGACGATCTCGCGGCGTGGAGCCGCGCGTGGATCGAGCAGCCCGGCCGACCGACCGTGCGCACCGGTCTCGCGATCGCCGACGACGGCACGATCGCCGCACTGGGATTTCAGCAGCAGGATCCCGCGGGCACGGGGCGCGAGTGGCCGCAACGGCTCGACGTACTGGTGGCCGGGCGGGATTCCGTCCGCCGGCTCGATGTACCGCTCGATTCAGCCAGCACACTCGTGCCGGAGGCCAGTGGATGGCCGGCGCCCCGGCTCGTGCTGCCCAATGGCACCGGGGTAGCGTACGGGGACGTGGTGCTCGATCCGGCGACGCTTGCCTGGCTGGTGGACCGTCTCGCCGACCTGCCGGACGAGGTCGCGCGGGGCGCCGCCTGGCTGGCGCTGTGGGACGCGATGCTCGACGGGCGACTCGAACCGGAGACCCTGCTCGCGACTGGTCGTCGCGCCCTGGCCCGGGAGTCTGCCGAACTCACCCAGCAGCGGATGCTCGCGGACCTGACGACCCTGTTCTGGCGGTACCTCCCCGACGAGCGCCGCACGGCGCTTTCACCCGGGTTGGAGCGGGAGTGGTGGCGCGGCGTGGGACGCGCGGCGCGCCCGTCCCTCAAGGCCGCGTGGCTGCGCGCCTACGGCGCCATGGCCAACACGGCAGCCGCCAGCCGGCGCCTGGAAGCCCTGTGGAGCGGCGCGCTCACGATCCCCGGGCTGCCACTCGCCGAACGGGACTTCATCGGACTGGCGCAGGCGCTCGCGGTTCGCAGGCCGGATCGCGCGCCGGACATCCTCACGCGGCAGCTGGCGCGGATCACCAACCCCGACCGGCGGGCCGAGTTCGCGTTCGTGATGCCGGCGCTCTCCCCCGACACGGCCGTCAGGGACTCGGTGTTCGCGAGCCTCGCGGACGCGCGGAACCGCGAACACGAGCCGTGGGTGCTCGACGCGATGGCGTGGCTCAACCATCCGCTGCGCCGGGCGCACGCGGTCCGCTACGTCCGTCCCAGCCTCGAGCTGCTCGAGGAGATCCAGCGCACGGGAGACATCTTCTTCCCGCTCAACTGGCTGCACGCGACACTCGACGGCCACAACTCCACCGAGGCGGCGGCCACCGTCCGAGCGTTTCTGGACGAGCGGCCCGAGTATCCGCCTCGGCTCCGAGCCAAGATCCTGCAGGCGGCAGATGCGTTGTTCAGGGCGGAACGGCGACGGGACGACGGGAGAACGGGATGACGGAAAGACGGTCGGGCGGAAGGTCGCGCCGGCAACATCCCGTCATCTCGTCCTTCCGTCATCTGACTTCCAGCAACCAGAGCTCCGGCGCGCCGCCCGCAGCGATCTGCGCCACGACCTGACGGCGGCCGGGCACGGCGGCGAGCCGGCGGGGCAGCCCGGTGGACCAGAGGGTCTTCTGCTGCAGGCCGGCGCCCACGTCCTGCATGAGGATCTGCACGGATGTGCCGCCCGGGGGCGGCAACTGAAACGTTCCGATCACCACGGGGACGCCGTCGGCCATCGCCAACTCGGTGAGCCCAGTCAGCGTCGAGGCGTCGGTGGTGCCGAACCGGGCCAGCAACGTGGGCGCGCCACCCGTGGTGACGGCGTACACGGCGGTGGGATCGGACGGCGGGACCACGTAGAGAATCCCGTCCGCTTCCGTGTCGTAGGCGAGGGCGTCCGCCTCCCACACGGGAAGGCCGGGGCCGCCACTGCTCAGGTCCACGCGGAAGACGCCGTAGGCGACGAGCACCGTGTCCCGGCTCATCGCGTCGTAGAACTCTAGTCCGCCCAGGAACCGGAGCGTGCCGCCGTCCAACCAGGACACGTGGCGAAACGCGTTGCCCGTTTGGCCACGGCCGGTGTCGTAGGTGCCCGGGACCACCACGCGTGCGCTGTCGGGCCGGTCGCGCGACGCGAGCACCAGCGCCCGCGTGTCGGGCAGGGTGGCGCCCGGCTGTCCCGACTGCCGCACGAAGGCCACCTGCGTGCGGTCGGGCGAGATGGTCGGCTCGAGCCAGACGTCCTGCCGTGGGTCCGCGACGCCCTCATGGGGACAGGACTGGGCGGCCAACACACCCCCATCGACCGGCAGCACCGCGAGACAGACGTCGCGGTCCGCGCGCTGCGGCTCGCCCCGGCTGAAGACGAGCGTGTCGGCCGAGACCGACGGCGTCACGTCCATCCCCGGATTGAACGTGAGGCGCCGGGGAAAGGCGGTGGCGAACGGGGGTCGGGTCTCCAGGGGGGCCGGCGCGAACGGCTCGCCGTGCGTGCAGGCCGAGGTCGCGAGCGCGGCGAGCACGCACGCCGGCGATCGGCGACGGGGGCGCTTCGCGGGTCCTGTCAGCGTCCCGCACGCCACGCTACGAGGACTCCCCAAGCGGCCGGTCCGCGATGGTGAATTCCCGCACCGGTTCCCCGCGCACGAGATGCTCCTGGATGATGCGTTCCAGCACCGGCGGATCGCAGGTCCGGTACCACGTGCCCTCGGGGTACACCACCGCGATGGGGCCCTGCTGGCAGATGCGGAGGCAATTGGCCTTGGTGCGATAGATGCCGCCCTGCTCGGAGAGTCCCAGCTCCTTCAATCGTTTCTTGAGGTAGCTCCACGCCGCGAGCCCCCGCTCCTTCTCGCAGCACTTGGGCTCCGTCTGGTCGCAACATAGGAAGATGTGCCGGCGGGTGGCCGGAATCCCGACGGAGTCGATCTTGCGTTGCAGCGTATCGTCGGGCATGGGCGACCGGGTACGGGTGTCCGAATCTACGCTGCCGCGGCGCGTCGCGTCATCCCGTCACCCCGTAGCGTAGCGGAACCAACCCGCCCACCGTTAGCTTGCCATCATGCGTCGCGGCGGCCACCGCCGCGGCAGTCACCACCGGCGACCGTGGCGGAACTGGCAGACGCGCAGGACTTAGGATCCTGTGGGGCAACCCGTGGGGGTTCGAGTCCCTCCGGTCGCATTGAAGGTCCCCCAGCCAGCCAAACGTGCCGCCCCGTAGGCACTCGCGACATTCAATGGGCTGGCCCCCCGCGCGACCCGGGCCTATTCTCGACGGCACATGCATCCCGACCTCTACCGCCAGATGCTGCGGGCCCGCGCGTACGAGGTGGCCGTGGCCGACCTGTGGCGGCGCGGCCTGATCAGCGGCGAGATGCACCTCGGCACGGGGGAAGAGGCGGTGGCCGCCGGGGTCGTGACGCACCTGCGCGACGGCGACGGCCTGGCGCTCGCCCATCGCTGCTCGCCACCGCTGGTGGTCCGTGGCGTGCCGCTCGTCCGGATGCTGCGCGAGCTGCTCGGCAAACCAGATGGCTTGGGGCACGGGCGGGCCGGACACATGCACCTGTTCTCGCGCGAGCATCTGGCTGGCAGCTCCGGCGTCGTGGGCGCGTCGCTGCCGATGGGGGCCGGCCTCGCACTGGCCGCCTCGCGGCTCCGCCCTCGACGCATCGCGGTCGCCTTCACCGGTGACGGCGCGCTGAACCAGGGCATGGCCTTGGAGACCTTGAATCTCGCCGTTGCCTGGAACCTCCCGCTGCTCGTCGTCTGCATCGACAACCGGTGGGCCATCGCGACGCGCTCGGCCGACGTGAGCGGCGGCGAACCGGGCGAGCGGGCAGCGGCCTTCGGCTGGCAGACGGCACGCGTGGACGGGAGGGACGTCCTCGCGGTGCACGCCGCGGCCCAGACCCTGATCGGGCGACTCCGGAAAGGCCGGAAGCCCGCGTTCCTGCTGGCGACGTGCCCCCGACTCGACGGCCATTTCCTTGGCGATCCCATGCTCCGCATGGCGCGGCAGCCGCTCACCGACGGGCGCGAGTTGCTCGGCGAGGTCGCCGGAGCTGCGACCAGGAAAGGCGGCGACCTCCTGCGCCGCGTGGGCGGCGTACTCCGCATGACCCGATTGCTCGTGCAGGCGCGCGCTGGCGCAGAGCGGGACGGGCGGGGCGACCCGCTACAGCAGGCGCGCGACGCGATGGCGCGAGATCCCGAGGTGCGGGACCGCATCGAGCACGAGGTGCATGACGAGATTGCCAGCGCCCTGGAGGCAGCCCTCATCGACACGCCGGGTGGGGTGGATGCCTGAGTGCACGTTTGGCCGCGCCATCGATCTCGCCATCGAGCACGCGATGGCGCGGGACGCCACGATTGTGCTGATCGGCGAGGACGTCCCGATGCTTCGGGCACCGCTGGTCGCGCGATTCGGGACGGGCCGCGTGCTGGCCGCCCCCATCAGCGAGGCAGCGTTCCTCGGTGCGGCCGCAGGAGCCGCCATGGGAGGGCTTCGCCCCGTGGTCGAGCTCTACATGGTGGACTTCATCGGCGTGGGACTGGACGCGGTGCTGAACCACATGGCCAAGCTCGACACGTTCTCCGGCGGCGGGTGGCGCTGCCCGGTGCTGATCCGCGCGCCGAGCGGTGGCGGATACGGTGACGGTGGGCAGCATGGACAATCGTTGTGGGGCATGCTCGCGGCCATCCCCGGCCTCACTGTCGTCGTGCCCTCCACGCCGGCGGATGCCTACGGGCTCACGGCCACGGCCCTCGGGCACGACGGTCCCGTCGTGCTGTTCGAGTCGAAGCTGCTCTCCGCCGAGTGGCTCGAGTTCCTCGGCCGGGGGGCGCGGGACAGCGTCACGTTCGACGTGCCCCCGGCGGGCGCCCGCGGTGCAGTCGAGCCCGGCGCTACCGTCCCGCTGGGCCAGGCCGCCGTGCGGCGGCAGGGCGGCGACCTCACGATCGCGGCGGTGGCCGTGGGCGTGCATCGCGCGCTGGAGGCGGCGGACCGGCTGGCCGCCAAGGGAATCGAGTGCGAGGTGATCGACCTGCGATCCCTGCGCCCACTGGATCGCCGCACCGTGGTCGAATCCGTCCGGCGGACCAGCCGACTGCTGGTCGCGGACGAGGACTACGTGGCCTACGGGCTCGCGGGGGAACTCGCCGCGGTCGCGCTCGAGGCCGGTCTCACGCCGCGCTACGCGCGGGTCTGCCTCGAGGACACGCTGCCCTACGCCCGCCACCTCGAAGCGGCGGCGCTGCCGAACGTCGAGCGGATCATCGCAGCCGCGCTCCGGCTGACCGATTGAAGGCGATCCGCTCGGTCCTACTGCCGCCGGGCCCGTCCGTCCGCCCACCCGCCCACCCGCCCAACCGCCCGTCTACAGCCGCAACAGATACTGGAACTTCGTGAAGAACTGTCGCGACGTCTGCGCCAGCGTGTTCGGCTGATCGTAGTCGCGGTAGGCCAGGGACGAGCCGATGAAGAACATGGTGAACGGATTCGCCCGGTACGTCAGCAACGGCTCCACGTCCAAGCGCCGATTGAAGTCGTTGTACTGCACCACCAGCCGCACGAACAGCTGGCGGGTGAACTGGAGATTGGCGCGGGTTCGCAAGATGAACCCGCTGAAGAACTCGGTGCCGTCGGCCGCGTGCAGCTCCGAGTAGGTGAGCGACGGGCTGATGTTGAACTGCGTCAGGGGCCGCAGG
>JAOTWJ010000098.1 GCA_029862925.1 Gemmatimonadota bacterium | reverse complement strand
GAACCCGTCCAGTCCCCAGAAGCCGTTGTAGCTGGCGTGCGGGCGCAGCTCGTGGAACCCCAGCGCGTCCGGGCGGAACCGGTGGAACAGGAGGCCGTTGAATGACCGGTACGCCGCCCGCTGGAGAAAGCCCAGCTCCGGGTTGAACCCGGCCGCGATCTCCGAGAAGCCGGCCTGAAGCATCCAGCGCTCGGAGTCGTAGCCGGCCTGAGCGCGCAGCGCGTGCTGCGGCTCGGTGGCGCCGGGCGTGAACGAGCGCGCCGCGAAGCCGGACAGCAGGCCGTACCGCCCGATGCCGAGCTGGCCGTCAAGGGCCACGAGACGATTGTAGTCGTCGTCGGCGGCGAACTCGCCGAACCCCTGCCGGTTGGTGACCAGCGCGCCCAGGAACGAGCGATTCGGTAACTCGCGCTTCACCCGCACGACCCCGAAGTTGTTGGCCGGGATCCCCGCCGAGCCCACCTGCTCCGTCTGCATGTCCAGCAGACCGACCTTCATCCCGGCCAGGTCGCCCGAGACCCGCGCGCCCGCGATGATCGGGACCTGCTCGCCGTCGGGCCCGATGCCGATCCGGCGACTGAAGAACAGCTCGACCTGCCCGGGTTGCCCCACGGCAAAGAGCCCCGCGTTCTCCAGAAAGAAGGGCCGCTTCTCCGGGAAGAACAGGTTGAAGCGGTCCAGGTTGATCTGCTGCTCGTCCACCTCCACCTGCGCGAAGTCGGTGTTGTACGTCGCGTCCAGCGTCAGGCTCGGCGTGAGGCTGTACTTGAGGTCCACGCCGAAGTCCGCGTCGGGGCCGGTGGTGGTGTAGGTGGTGGAGTCCACCACCCGCGCCCCGTGGATCAGCCCGTACGGCGTGAGCTGGAGGTTGCGCGGAGCGGGAGGATCGAGACCTTCGAGCGACCCCGCCAGCGAGACCCGCGCCAGGTCGTACTGCCGGGGCAGGGGGGCCCAGTACGCCGTCTCCCGCTTGCGGCGGATGGTGCGCTCGAAGTTGATGCCCCAGACCTGGCCCGCGCCTCCGCTGAATCGCAGCGTCCGGAACGGGATCGCGAACTCGGCACTCCAGCCGTAGGCGCCCGTCTGCACCCGCACCGTCCACGAGCCGTCCCAGTTCACGTTCAGCCCACCCCCGGCGCCCGGCTGCGCCCGCGGGCCGGCGCCGAACCCGCCCCCCTGGCCTTCGTTCGCCACCTGCGCGTCGTACTCCACGCCGGCGGGATTCGTGCCGAACAGGAAGCCGTTCTGCCGGTCCCGATAGGTGTCCAGCACGAAGCGAAAGCTGTCCATCTGGTCGAGCGATGCGTCGCGGCGGCTGTCGGTGACGATCAATTGCGAGGGTTCGCGGTCGTAGCACACCACGGCGATGTAGAGCGTGCTGGCCGTATAAAGAACCCGCACCTCGGTCGCTTCGGTGGCGGGCCGGCCCTCGTCGGGCGTGGTCTGCCAGAAGCCCGTGATCGGAGGCGCGTCGCGCCAGGCGGGATCCCCGGCGACGTCGCCGTCCATGGTGGGCAGCACGGTCGCCGCTACCGCCCGCGCAATGGGCCGGTCCACTGGGGGAGCCGTGTACGAGGCCTGCTGGGCAGCCGCTCCCCCCACGGGCCCGAGGAGCGCCGCAGTGAGGACGGGAACGGGGATCAGCGGTAAGACGCGAGCAGTCATACTCCGTGGTACGCACCTAGGCCCTTGGTTGTTAGCTCGTGACTAGAACCCCACGCCCTTCGCGGTCAGGCGTATCCGCACCAGGTACATGTCCGACGTGACGTACAGCGTGGAGCCGTCGTCGCCAAACGCGCAGTTCGACGTCCGTTCCCCCGTCACGAGGGATCCCAGGTGCGTCCCGTCGGGTGCCAGGACCAGCACGCCGCTGGTGCCACTCGTCACGTACAGGTGGCCCCGCTGGTCCACCGCCATGCCGTCACCCCACGAGTCGAACAGCACGCGACCGTTCGCCAGGCTCCCGTCGTCCGTCACGTCGTACGCCATGATGACCGGCTGGGCCGGGTCGGAGTTGGCGACGTAGAGGGTCCGCTGGTCCGGCGAGAACGCGATGCCATTTGGTCGAGACAGGTCGCTGATCAGCAGCGTCACCGAACCGTCGGTCGCCACTCGAAACACGCCATACACGGCCAGCTCCCTGGCGGGGTCGTCGACTCCGTGCTCCAACCCGTAGGGCGGATCCGTGAAGTACACGTCGCCGTTCCGTCGAACGGCGAGGTCGTTCGGCGAGTTGTATCGCTTGCCCTGGAACCGGTCCGTCAGCGTCGCGAAGACGGGTGCCGGCCGGTCCCACGGCGCCTCGAGCCGAGCGATGCGCCGATCGCCGTGCTGGGCGAGGACCAGCCGCCCGGCCGGGTCCAGGGCCAGTCCGTTCGACCCCGTTTCCCCGCCGCGTGGCGCCGTGGCGGTGTACCCCGATGGGGTCAGCCAGACCGAGGCCGTATCCCCCTCGCGCCAGCGGTAGATTGCGTTCCTCGGCACATCCGAGTACAAGAGTGACTGCAGCGCCGGCACCCAGACCGGCCCCTCGGTCCAGTCGTGGCCGTCGGCGAGGATTTCGAACACGGCGTCGGCCGGCACGATGGCGTCCAGCCCCGGCGCGAGGCGTTCGATGTGTCCGATCGTGCGAAGCCGGTCCGACGAGCCGTTGGTCCCGCACGCCGCGAAGCCGATCACGACGAGGACCGGCAGGAAGGACTTGCAGACCATACGCGCTCCAGGCTGGGATTGGACGACCGGGCAACTATGTCGGTTTCGCCGGGCGGATGGCAAGGGGACGCGTTGGCTATCTTTTGACCCGCCGACCCTGGGAGATGACCTCATCACATGAGTGATGCGCAACTCGTAGGCGCCGCGATCGCGGGCATCGCCCTGCTGCTGTACCTGATCGTGCGCGTCAAGCTGCACGCGTTCGTGGCACTCTTGATCGGCAGCCTAGTCATCGGGGCCGCCGCCGGCATGCCCTTCGCCGCCGTGCTCGACGCGGTCACCAAGGGCGTCGGCAGTACGCTTGCGGCCATCGCGGTGCTGGTGGGACTCGGCGCGATGTTCGGCCAGATGCTCGACGTCTCCGGCGGCGTGGAGGCCGTGGCCGACGCGCTGCTCCGCCGGTTCGGCGAGCGCAACGCGCAATGGTCGCTGCTCGCGGTCGGGTTCATCGTGGCAATTCCCGTCTTCTTCGACGTGGCGTTCATCATTCTCATCTCGCTCGTCTATGGCCTCACCGAGCGCACCAAGCGGCCCATCGTCTATTACGCGCTGCCCCTGCTGGCGGGACTCGCCGTCACGCACGCGTTCATCCCGCCCACCCCCGGCCCGATTGCCGTGGCTGGGCTCCTGGGGGCGGACCTGGGCTGGGTGATGCTGTTCGGGGCGCTGATCGGCATACCGGCCGCCATCATTGCCGGCCCGATCTACGCGCGACTCATCGCGCCGCGTGTGCCGGCCACGGTGCCCGAGTACATGCACCTGACCGAACGGAAGCGCCAGCGACCGCTGCCGCCGGTCTCATTGATCGTCGCCCTGATCGGGATCCCCCTGAGCCTGATCGTGGGGAATACGGTTGCCAGCGCCACGCTGGCCGAGGGCCACGGACTCCGATCGGTCCTGGGCGCCATCGGTCATCCGATGATCGCGCTGTTGATCACGACGGTGCTCTCCTTCTGGCTGCTGGGGACGCGCGCGGGGTACACCGCGCAGGAGGTGCAGGGGATCGCGACGAAGGCGCTGGAGCCCGCCGGCATCGTGATTCTGGTGACCAGCGGCGGCGGCGTGCTCAAGCAGGTGCTGATCGACTCGGGCGTGGGCGACGTGTTCGCCAACTGGCTGGCAGGAACCAGCCTGCCGCCGCTCGTCGTGGCGTTCGTGACGGCCGCGACGGTGCGGCTCATGCAAGGGTCGGCCACGGTGGCCATGCTGACGGCGGCGGGGCTGGTGGCCGCGCTCGCCGGCGACCTCGGATCGTCCGGGCCGAGACTCGCGTTGCTCGTGGTCGCCATCGCGGCCGGCGCCACCACGACCTCGCACGTCAACGACTCGGGCTTCTGGCTCGTCAATCGCTATCTCGGCCTCAGCGTGCCGGAGACGCTCAAGACCTGGACCGTCACGACGAGCCTCATTGCGCTGATTTCGATCGTGTTGATTCTCCTCGTAGCCCCGTTCGTAGGCTGAGCCGATGGTCATTCTGATCATGGGCGTGAGCGGCTCCGGCAAGACCACCGTGGGACGCGCGCTGGCGCGCGCGCTGGGCTGCCGGTTCTATGATGCCGACGATTATCACTCGCCGGCGAACGTCGCAAAGATGCGGAGCGGCACGCCGCTCACCGACGAGGATCGCGCGGACTGGCTCCGGGACCTGCGGTCGCGGATCGACGGGTGGCTAGTGGAGAACGACACGGTGGTGCTGGCCTGTTCCGCGCTCACGGCGCGAATCCGGGAGGTGCTCGGCGCCGAGCGGGACGGGGTGCGGCTCGTCTTCCTGCGCGGCTCCAAGGCGCTCATCGCGGCGCGCATGCGCGCACGCAAGCATTTCATGCCCGCGGCCCTGCTCGACAGCCAAATGGCATTGCTGGAGCCGCCGGAGCGCGCCTTGGCACTGGATATCAGCCACCCGCCAGAGGAGCTGGTGACCAGCATCATCAGGGACCTGCGACTGGCCTGACGTCGTGCGCCCTTCCCAGCGAGCCTGACCGCTGGAGCGCCGGTCTACGCACGGTCGCGTCGACGGTGGGCCGGTCCGGGAGCGCGCCCTCACTGGATCCCGATCATCCCCGACGGGCGCCGGGCGGAGGGTGAGCACAGTGTCTCAGATCGCATCCCTCCGCCGCTCTCGACAATCCCGAGCGTCTTCGTTCTTGATCTGCTGCGCTCGGCGCGCTAGGGTGGTCGAAGTCCATCCGAGTGACTCTGCCGTACCCGGGCAGCTGGCCAACGCCGCCTGACGACCCTCGAATGCCGGAGCGCCGTTGCCGGCAGCCTCAAGTCGCATTGAGGCTCATCCTCGAATGGGAGACGACATGGCCCTCACGTCCCCGCGCTTCGTCACCAGCCCCCGGCTACGCAATGCGGCTGCAGGTGCTGCCATCCGCAAACACGCCCGCGGGCGGGCGGTGCACCTCGTGCAGATGGCCCTCATAGACCTCGGCTATGCGATGCCTCGCTCGATCGGCCGGCCGGGCTACAGTCCCGATGGCCAGTTCGGCGACGAGACCCAACAGCGACTCCAGGAGTTCCAGGATTGGGCCAACATCAACCCGAGCGGCATCATCGATCGGGACACCCTCATGGCGTTGGATCATTTCTGTCCTGGGTCTCGCCATCGGGTGCGGCTCCACTTCCGGAGCATCTCGCTGGCGCGTGTGCCCTTCGACCGCTCGCTATCGGATACCCAGCGGGTCTACGGGCAATATGGCATCGCGATGGAGTTCGCTTCCGGCGAGTCCCTGGGGCTTACGGAGGCGGAGGAGCGCGCGCTGACCCGGGTGGACGGTGAGTGCCACTGGGTCATCAATGCGGGCGAGTACAACCGACTGCACGGCATGGGGACTCGCGCGCCGTCCAATGAGATCTTGGTCTACTACGTCAGGCGCTTCGCCGACCCCTCACTCCTCGGATGCGGCGGCCACGCCGTCAATCGTCCAGCGTGCACGGTCGCCGCGCGGGCATCGCGATGGGACACAGCCCATGAGATCGGCCACGTGCTGCTAACTTCCGGCTTCGCCCCGGTCCATCCGGGCCACCAGCGAAACCTGATGTACGCGTTCTCGACCACCTCCACGCGGATGCCCGTTCTCACCGATCGACAGGTGGCACGGATCCGCCGCAGTCCCTGCTGCGTCGCCATGTGAGGTGCGCTCTCCGCTCGCGCCCCTACCAGCACCGCCTGAGTTGACCCCCTCATAAGCCTGCCACGGCGCGGGCGGGTTGGGGTGTCGCTCGGTTCAGCCTGAAGTCCCCTTCACAGAAACTTCAGAGTCGGCACACGGTCTCGCCTTAGTCTTGGTCCCGAGTCCCCGACCGCACGAGCGTTCGTCCGGGAGGGGTTGGCGGGAGGCGTTCATGCCGCAGCAGGTCCCGCGTCTCATCGCGGTGTTTGTCATCGCCATCGGGACGTTGGTGCTGGCCCGGCGGTTCCTCGTGCCCGAGACGTTCGGGGAGTTCGGGCATTACCGCGGGGCAGCGGTGGACTCGATCGCCGCGCGGCCGGTCAAGTTCGCCGGCCGCCAGGCCTGCGCGCCGTGTCACGGATCCATCGATGCGCAGCGCCTGGCCGGCCACCACCGCGACTTGGCCTGCGAGATCTGCCATGGACCGGCTGCGTCGCACGCTTCCGCGCCGCTGTCCGGTAAGCCCGAGATCCGGCGCGAGCGCGCGCTCTGCCTCCTCTGTCATGCCTTCGATCCGTCGCGCCCCACCGGGTTTCCGCAGGTCGATTCCGTGACGCACAATACGCGCATCCCGTGCATGACGTGTCACGCCCCGCACGCGCCGGAGCCCCCCGTCACTCCGCGCGAATGCAGCGCGTGTCACGGCGGGATCGACCGACAGAAAGCGGTGTCGCACCACGCCACGCTGCGCTGCACGACGTGCCATGACGCGCCTGAGAGCCACCGGCAGAATCCCCGGGCCGTGCTGCCGACCAAGCCGACCGATCGCGCGTTTTGCGGTGGCTGTCACTCCGGGATGCCTCCGGGGGGCCTGATTCCCCAGGTCGACCTCGAGCGGCACGGTCAGCCGTACCTCTGCTGGCAATGTCACTACCCGCACTTCCCGGAGGCCGGCATATGAGCGACGCGGGGATGGATCGCCGCGCGTTCGTCGGTGATCTGGTCGCCGCATGTCTGGCGGCCGGCGGGCCGGTACTGCTGGGCGTGGTACGGATGGCCGAGGCCCAGGGGACGGACCCGGGCGCCTACGATGCGAGCGAGCATTACTACGGCATCGGAATCGACGTCGCGAAGTGCATCGGCTGCGCGCGCTGCGTGGCGGCCTGCAAGATCGAAAACGACGTGCCCCTGGAGCCCACCTACTTCAACACGTGGATCGAGCGGTACGTCCTGAGGACCAATGGGGACGTCGAAGTGGAGAGCCCGAATGGCGGTCTCGACGGGTTCCCGCCCATCCGGCGAGAGGGCGAGGTTCTCCGGACCTTCTTCGTTCCGAAGCTGTGTAATCACTGCGCCAACCCGCCGTGCGTGCAGGTGTGCCCCGTGGGGGCCACGTTCATCACGCGAGACGGTGTCGTGCTCGTGGACGACAGCTACTGCATCGGGTGCCGTTACTGCATTCAGGCGTGCCCGTACGGGGCGCGCTACATGCACCCGGAGAAACACGTCGCCGACAAGTGCACGTTCTGCTACCACCGGCTGGTGAAGGGACTCGTGCCCGCCTGCGTGGAAGTCTGTCCCACGAATGCTCGCGTGTTTGGCGAAGTGGAGAAGCGGGTCACGCCGCTCGCGCGATTCCTCCGCTTCAACGACATCCAGGTGCTCAAGCCGAATCTCAATACGCAGCCCAAGGCGTATTACGCGAATCTCGACGGAGAGGTGCGCTAGGCCGTGCAGGGGTACATCTATCCCAACGAGTTCGAGCTCCAGTGGGGCCTGCTCATCGTGCTCTACCCGTACATCACGGGGCTCGTGGCCGGCGCGTTCATCCTGGCGTCGCTGGAACGCGTGTTCAACGTGCGGGAGGTGCAGCCCACGTACCGGCTGGCGTTGCTGACCGCGCTGGCCTTCCTGCTGGTCGCGCCGCTGCCGCTCCAGGCCCACCTCGGACACCCGGAACGCTCGTACGAGATCTTCATGACCCCGAACAAGCGGTCGGCGATGGCCATGTTCGGCTTCGTGTATGCCTGGTACCTGACGGTGGTACTGCTGCTGGAAATCTGGTTTGACTACCGACGGGATTTCGTGCGTTGGGCCCGCGAGTCCCGCGGGATCCGCCGATGGCTGTACTACGGCCTGACACTGGGCGCTACCGACGTCTCGCCCCGTGCCGTGGCCTTCGACGAGAGCGCCGGACGCTGGATCACCGTCATCGGCATCCCGTCGGCATTCCTGCTGCACGGGTATGTCGGGTTCATCTTCGGCTCCATCAAGGCGAACCCCTGGTGGAGCAGCGTTCTGATGCCCGTCGTGTTCCTGTTCTCCGCGATGGTCTCCGGCATCGCGCTGGTGCTTTTCCTGTACATGCTGACGACGATGTTCCGGTGGCGGAAGATCGACATGACGTGCCTGGAGAAACTGGCGCAATTCCTGTTCTACGCCCTGGTCGTCGACTTCTCGCTCGAAGCCCTGGATTTCATCCACCGGCTCTACGAGGCCGAGGAATCCATCCAGATTCTCGCGCAGATGGTGGAGAACCGGTTGTTCTTGAGCCTGATCGTGCTGCAGCTGCTGTTTGGTACCCTGATCCCCCTCGGGTTGCTGGCGGTGTTTTCCCCAGGACTCCGCAAGGGGGGCTTCGTGCGGGCCTCCGCGGAACTCAAGCAGCTGGTGTTTCTGACCTCGGCCGTCCTCATTCAGATCGGCATCTTCAGCATCCGCTGGAATGTCGTCATTGGCGGGCAGCTGTTCTCGAAGAGCCTGCGAGGCCTGACGGTCTACAAGGCACAGCTGTTGGGGATTGAGGGCATCGGCGTGACCCTCGCGCTTCTCGCTCTGCCCTTCGTGATCCTGTGGGTGCTGGTGAAGATCATGCCACCCTGGTCCGACGAGCCGGCGGAAACCGGTTCGAACGCGCCGGAGCAGCCGGCGACGGCCTGAGCGCCTCCCCGATGCGTCGTTGCTCCAACCGGTGGCGTGATCGTAGGCTGGGCACCGAGGGAGCCCGGAGGAATTTCGCTAGTCCGGCACCACCTTGAGCACCCGGTCGTGCTGCCGCACACGCGCGATTACCTTTACGGCGACTTCCTCGCCGGCGGACGCATGATCCACCTTCCCATGCTCCATTTCCAGCGACGTGACCCGCTCGGTGAAATCGCTCGTGTGCCCGACGAAATGCACCTCGTCGCCCACCGCGAGTCCGTCCTCGACCAGTTGCACGACCGCGACGCCCGGGGCCTTGTAGAAGTGCGTGACGGTGCCAATGAACCGCTCGCCCATGGCTTCCCCCTTGAGAGGCAGGCTGGGAGCTGTGCTCCCTCCCCCATGTTGAATCACGGGTCCGGCCCGCGCCAGGGGGCTCCCCGGCCGATGCCCAGGCGGCGGTTCGTGAACAACGTCGCGGCCGGGATGGCGTTCACCATCGTGCCGCGTCACGTGCTGGGCCGCGGCTTCCGCGCACCGAGCGACACGCTGAATGTCGCCTGCATCGGTGTGGGGGGCATGGGCCGGAACGACGTGCGCGGCGTGAGCGGCGAGAACCTCGTCGCCCTGTGCGACGTGGACGGGAAACGCGCCGAGGACGCCTTTACCAGCTATCCCGGCGCCACACGGTACACCGACTTCCGCGTGATGCTGGACAAGGAAGGCTCGCGGGTCGACGCGGTCACCATCTCCACGCCGGACCACACGCACGCGGTAGCAGCGCTCGCGGCGCTCCGGCAGGGGAAGCACGTCTACTGCCAGAAACCGCTCGCGCGGACGCTCGGTGAGGTGCGCGCCATGAAGGCCGAGGCGGCCCGCCGCCCGCGGCAGGCGACCCAGATGGGGAACCAGGGACACGCGGGGGAGGGCACGCGCCAGATCCGGGAATGGGTGGAGGCGGGGGCCATCGGCCCAGTGCGCGAGGTGCACTTCTGGACCGACCGTCCCATCTGGCCGCAGGCCATCGAGCGGCCCAGCGAGGCGCACAACGTGCCGCCGACGCTCGACTGGGACCTCTGGCTCGGCCCGGCGCCGACGCGGCCGTACAACCCGGCGTACGCGCCGTTCCGGTGGCGCGGCTGGTGGGACTTCGGTACGGGCGCCCTGGGCGACATCGCGTGTCACGCCATGGACGCGGCGTATTGGGTGCTGGACCTCGGCTACCCCACGCGCATCGAGGCCGAGTCCACGCCGCTGTTCCCGGAGACGGCGCCCGCGGCATCCCGGATTGTCTATCACTTCGCGGCGCGCGGCAGTCGGGGCCCCGTCACGTGCGTGTGGCGGGACGGCAGCTTCCGGCCGCCGCGCCCGTCTGAGGTGGACGACGCCACGCCGTGGCCGCCGTGGAATGACGGCGGCCAGCTGTGGATTGGCGATGACGGCAAGCTCGTCGCCGACATGTACGGCCGGTCTCCGCGGCTGTTGGACGCGAAGCGCGACGCGGACTTGCGAGCGAGTCCACCCGCGGAGAAGTACCCGCGCGTCGAGAGCGTCTACGCCGAGTGGATCGCCGCGTGCAAGGCGGGCACCCAGCCCGGCTCGTCGTTCGCGGGCCACGCGGGGCCGCTCACCGAGATGGTGCTGCTGGGCAACCTCGCGGTGCGCGCCGGCAGGGCGATCGAGCTGGATCCCGAGACCGGGGTGGTGAAGGACGCCGCCATTCCGGTGCAGTGGACCATGCCGACGTATCGGGAGGGGTGGCGGCTCTAGGGTGCGCGGGGCCTATCGCCGGAAGATGAGCGTCGAGTCCTGCGTGGCCTCGGGCAGCTCGCGCACCCAGATGTTGCGGAACCGGACCGGGTCGCCGTGATCCTGGAGTACCAGGGGCAGACCATCGGCATGCCGCTGATACGTGGCGGCACGCGCGTGCACGGTGGCGCCCGTGAACGCGGCGTTCTCGTGCACTAGCACGCCGTTGTGCAACACCGTCACCCGAGCGGGCCGTGCCACCGACCCGTTCTCGGCGAACCGCGGCCGACGAAACACGATGTCGTAGGTTTGCCACTCGCCGGGCGCCCGACACGCGTTCACCATGGGTGGGTGCTGGCCGTACAGGGCGGCAGCCTGGCCGTCGGCATACGTGTCGTTCTCGTACGAGTCCAGA
>JAOTWJ010000097.1 GCA_029862925.1 Gemmatimonadota bacterium | reverse complement strand
GCGAACAGCTCTTCCCACCGCCCGAACCCGGCGGCTCGGTACGGCAGGCCCTGCAGGTCCGGGTTGTCGATCTGGGGCTCGACGCCCGCGGCGACCCACTCGAAGCGCTGACTGCCGAGCAGCTCGTCCTCGGGGCCGCGGTGGTTCTGGAATACGTAGATCCGGCTCACGTCCGTGACCGCCCCGAGCTCGGCCAACACTTCCGCGACGTGCCCCTCCCATTCCCCCGACGCGAGGAAGCGCTCCGCCGCCAGGCCCACGGCCTTGAGGATGCCGTAGGCGCGGCGCAGCTGCGGCGAGGCGGATTGGAGCGAGTCGGGCATGAACGCGCGTCCCGAAGTGAGCGTCTACCCCACCATGGGGAAAACGGGGCACGGGCGCCAGTGGCGACTTGCCGCCGACGGCACGACGCGCCAAGCTCCCAGCATGAAGATCACCCGCATCGCCGCGTACGCGGTGGCACTGCCGCTGCACGAGGGCCGCTACGCCTGGTCCGGCGGCAAGTCGGTCTCCGTCTTCGACAGCACGATTGTCCGGGTCGAGACCGACACGGGCCTCGTCGGGCACGGCGAGGTCTGTCCGCTCGGGCCGGTGTACCTCCCCGCGTACGCCGCCGGGGTGCGCGCGGGCTTGGCCGAGCTGGCCCCCGCGCTGCTCGGCCACGACCCCACGCAACTCGGGCCGCTCAACATGCTGATGGATCGCACCCTCAAGGGACATCCCTACGTCAAGTCCCCGGTGGACATGGCGTGCTGGGACCTCCTGGGGCAGGCCGCGGGCCAACCGGTCAGCGCCCTGCTCGGCGGGTGCCATGGCGCGGCGGTCGCGCTGTACCGGGCTGTGTCGCAGGAACCGCCGGCGGTGATGGCAGAGCGCGTCGTCGGCTATCGTGCCGAGGGCTACCGCAAGTTCCAGCTGAAGGTGGGCGCCGATCCCGAGGAGGACGTCGCGCGGATCCGGGCCGTCGCGCAGGTGCTCGAGCGGGGCGACGTGCTGGTGGCGGACGCGAATACGGGCTGGCTCACCCACCAGGCGCTGCGGGTCGTGCGCGCCGTCGCCGACCTCGACATCTACATCGAGCAGCCCTGTGCCACGTACGAGGAATGCCTGACCGTCCGCCGGCACACGGACCACCCCTTCGTGCTCGACGAATCGGTGCAGGACCTCGCCGCGGTCGTGCGGGCGTGGGCGGATCGCGCGATGGACGTGGTCAACGTGAAGATCAGCAAGGTCGGCGGGCTCACGAAGGCGCGGCTGGTGCGGGACGTCTGCGCCGAGTTGGGGATCGCGATGACCATCGAGGACAGCTGGGGCGGCGACATCACCACCGCGGCGATCGCGCACCTCGCCCACAGCACGCCGGAGGCGCTGCGCTTCTCGGCCACCGACTTCAACAGCTACGTCACGGTGCGCACGGCCGACGGGGCACCGCAGCGGTCGGACGGGACCATGGCGGCCTCGCCCGCGCCCGGACTCGGTGTCACGCCCCGCCCCGAGGTGCTCGGCGAGCCGGTGCTCGACGTCCCGTGACCGTGACCGCGGTCCGGCTCAGTCCAGACGGCGCACCGTGAGATACGACGGATAGGCCGCGGAGCGGTACACCCGCTGCGTGGTCCGGCGATACTCGTCGGCCGTCGCCTGGAAGATGTCGGTGAACGTGCCCGGGTTGCGGTCGATCATCGGGAACCACGAGCTCTGGACCTGCACCATGATCCGGTGCCCGGCGCGGAACGTGTGGAACGCGTCCTGGAGCGTGAACGCGATCGGCGTGGGCGCGTCCGGCGTGAACGGCGCGGGCCGCGCCAGGCTGTTCCGGTACTTGCCGCGCAGCACGTCGCCCCGCACGAGCATCTGATAGCCGCCCAGCTCGCTGCGGCCCATTCCCCGCCCCGCCGTGTCGGGCAACACGTCGATCAGCTTCACGACCCAGTCGGCGTCCGTGCCGGACGTCGCGACCACCAGGTGCGCCTCGATCGGGCCCGCGATGGTCACGTCCTGCGTCAACACGTCGGTCTCGTACACGAGCACGTCGGGACGACGCGCGGCGAACCGCTGATCCTCGACCATGAACCCCCGGTTGTACCACCGGGTCACCTCGGCGGTGTACGGCACGGGTCGGGCGGGATCGTGGACGTACTCGTCGTACGCCGACGCCGTCGTGTTCGGGCGCTCGAAGGACAGTCGCCCGTCCGCCTGCAGGTAGAGGTTCGCCGGCGTGGCGACCGCGGGGGGCCAGGCGTCGAGCCGGCGCCACGTATTGGCCCCCGTATTGAACACGAACGCCTCGGGGAGCGGAGGGCGCCCGCCGTCCAGCAGGTACGCGTCGAAGAACGGCGCCTCGATGCTGTCGCGATAGAATCGCGCCGTCTCCGACCCCCAGTCCATGTCGCCCAACCGGCGTCCGCTGGGGTCGAAGTTCCACTGGCCGTGGAACCACGGTCCCATCACGAGCCGGTTCGCCGCCTCGGGCGACTGCCGTTCGTTGGCCGCGTAGGAGTTGAGCGCGCCGAACAGGTTCTCGGTATCGAACCAGCCCCCGACGACGAGGGTCGCCGGTTTGAGGTTCTTGAGATGCGGCAGCACGTCCCGCGCGGCCCAGAACTCGTTCCACCGCCCGTTGACCGTGATCGTATCCCAATACGCCACGCCATGCTTGAGGTACCGCGCATTGGCGTTCGGCAGCGGGCCCAGTTCGAGGAAGAACTCGTAGTCGTCCGGCGTGCCCTTGTCGAACGGGGCCGGGGCCGTCTCGGTGGAGGGGGCCGGTCGCGGCCAGCCGAACCGGCTGTAGAAATTGAACGCGTGCGGCAGGAGAAACGCCCCGTTGTGGAAGAAGTCGTCACCCCCCATCCACTTCGACACGGGTGCCTGCGGCGACGTCGCCTTCACCGCGGGATGGGCGTCGATGGTGCCCATCCACGTGTAGAAGCCCGGATACGAGATGCCGGCGATGCCCACGCGCCCGTTGTTGGTCGTCAGGTTGGCCACCAACCAGTCGACGGTGTCGTACGTGTCGGTCGTCTCGTCGATGTCGCGCCGGGACCGCTTGGTGGGCTTGTACGGCCGGACGTTCACGTAGTCGCCCTCCGACAGGTAGCGCCCGCGCACGTCCTGGCACGCGACGATGTACCCGGCCGCGAAATAGTGGGCGAACTGGGTGGGCGGCCGCTGGTGGTACGCGCTATCGCCGTAGGGTCGGCACGAGTAGGGCGTGCGCGTGAGCATGATGGGATGGCGGCGCGTGGTGTCCCTGGGGACGTAGAGGGACGTGAACAGGCGCGCGCCGTCGCGCATCGGGATCATCACTTCGCGCTTCGTGTAGCGGGTACGCAGGTCCGGGGCGTCCTGCGCCACCAGGGAGGTCCCGAGCAGCGGCACGAGCAACAGGCACAGACGGAACGGCATGAGGGGCTCCGAGCAACGAGTGCGTGGAAACGACGCCGGAACATCGCCAGACGGCACGTTCACGCGCCAGCCGGACCCGCGGACTCCCGTCAGCGACTCGACGCCAGCTCGGCGGCCACGGCGGCGGCGATCTGCCCGGCGGGCACGAGCACGATCCACGCGTCGTTGGGCTCCACCACCGACGCGAGCATGCCCGAGAGCAACAGCGCGGCGAACGACGCCCCGATCGCGGCGCCCGCCTGGCCACGGCGCGCATCCCCAAGGTGGGCACCAAGGCCGATGCCCACAAATTCGCCGATGAGAAACCCGTAGATCCCGCCGACGAGTCCGCACGGATCGTCGCCGCAGATCCGGCCGCCGCCCGTCAGGTAGTAGCCGCTGTAGCTGCCGAAGAACGCCCCGAGCACGCCTCCTACGAGGGCGCCGAAGACGGCGGGTGTCGTCTCGTCCACCGGGTGCGAGACCGAATCGCGGGCCGCCGGCTGCGCCCGCCGACCCGGGAGCGATGCCAGGAACGCCGGCAACTCCTGAGCGGTGAGCGGGGCGGAACCGAGGGGGACGATGATCAGGGTCAGGAGCAGCCAGGGGCGAACGACCGAGTAACGCATGGCGCCCTCCGCGGGATGGGGTCGGGACCACGATGGGAGGGGCCCGTCCCCTGCCCGACCCCCCGGCGTGACCTGGCGCCATCCCCTGGCTTGACACCGAACCCCCTCCTCCGGGAGATTGGCCGCTCCATCACCCCGATCCCCATGCGCCGGCTCCTGCTCGTCGTCCTGTTCCTGTGCCGGCTCGCCCTCGCCGATGCCGCTCACGCCCAAGCGCCGCTCGAGCCGTTCGGCATGCGCGTTCGCGCGGCGCGACCGCCGCCGGACTTCGCGATCGTCGAGGGCCAGCTGCTCGACTTGACTCCCACGTCGCTCACCCTCCGACAGCCGGCGGGCACCGCCGTCCTGCACGGCGTGACCACACTCGGTCTTTACCGGGGCCGTGTGCCGCACGTGGGTCGGGGCGCGGCGTGGGGAGCGGTCGTCGGGAGCGGCGCCGGCTTGCTGCTCGGCGTGGTGGGCGCGGTCGCCACGAAGGACTGTTACGACGCGCCCTTCTGCGACATCTCCCCCGGCACGTGGGTCAGCGTCCTCACGGTCCTGGGCGCGAGCGGCGGGGCAGCCCTCGGCTCGATCGTCGGGCTTTTGGGACGTACACCACGCTGGGACCCCGTACCGACGGACCAGTTCTACGACCGCGGCATCCGGATTCGCGTGCGGCCCACCGCGCCCGAGGCGGCGACCCTCGAAGGAGTTCTGGCCGCGCCGCCATCGCGCGACGGGCTGGCACTCACCACGGACGGACGCCCGACGCTCGTGCCGCTCGCCGCCGTGCGCGAGGTCGCCGTGTACCGAGGGCGCGGCACACGGAACATCCTCGGGACTCTGCTGGGCGCCGGGGCCGGCGCGATTGCGGGCACGCTCGTCGGGGCGACGAGCGAGAACCTGGAGTACATCCCCATGGGAGTCGGGGCCGGCACCCTCGCGGGGTTCCTCGTCGGATCGGCCATCCCCAGGAATCACTGGGAACCCGTGGCCATGCCCCGACTGCGCGAGTAGCGCCCTCTGCAGCACGATAACGCGCGGGCAGTCGTGCGTGACGCCCGCGCGAAACCATGCGCCGCCTAGGAATCGAACCTAGAACCTACGGATTAAGAGTCCGTTGCTCTGCCAGTTGAGCTAGCGGCGCGGGCCCCAAGGGGATGCGAAGTGTAACCTGGCCGGCCCCCTCCCTCAACCCACGGGCGCGGCGATCACAGGGCGCGTCATTCGCAAGACCCCACTGGTCCCGACGCCCGGGCGCACCCATACTTCAGGTGACGTCACGCCGCCGATCGGCTCGCCTCGACCCCAGGGTTCCATGCGCATCCCGTCGCTCGACGAAGTCCAGCGCGCCGTACGCGATCACTACGTGGTGGAAGATCTGTTGGGCCACGGCGGGATGGGCGCGGTCTACAAGGCGCGACACGTCAGCCTGGAAGCTCCGGTGGCCATCAAGGTGCTGCCCGTGCCCGCGTCGGTCGGCGCCGACGAGCTGGCCCGGTTTCGCCGCGAGGCGATGCTCGCCGCACAGCTCCGGCATCCGAACATCGTGCCGGTGCACGAGTTCGACATCCACGACGATCTCGCCTACCTGATCATGCCGTTCGTGGAGGGCGCGTCGCTCGCCGACCGGCTCGCCGCCGACGGCCCGCTCACGCTCCCGGAGACCACCGAACTGCTGGAACAGGTGGGGAGCGGGCTCGCGTTCGCGCACGAGCGCGGCGTCGTGCATCGCGATGTCAAGCCGGGCAACATCCTGTGGGAGCCGGCCACGGCCCGATGGATGATCACGGATTTCGGGATCGCGCGGCACGTCCAGCCCGACCAGACGGCGCTCACCGCGTCCGGCATGGTGATCGGGACACCGGCGTACATGGCGCCGGAGCAGGCCGCGGCCGCGCACGTGGACGAGCGCTCCGACCTCTACGCGCTGGCCGCCGTGGCGTTCGAGGCGCTCACCGGGAATCGCCCCGAGCCCATGGCCGATCGCCCCAAGGCGGTCGCCGGACTCCAGGCCCACCCGCCCGGCCTGCCGTCGCGGCAGGCGGCGATTCTCGCGGCCCCACTGGCGCTGGCGCCCGACGAGCGCCCGGCCAGCGTGCGGGAGTGGCTGCGCCTCCTCAAGACGGCGCACAGCCGACGCACGACCGGCCGGGTCGTGTTCGGGCTCACCGGCACGGCGCTCGCGATCGCCGCGGGCGTGACGGTGCTGCGGATGCTGACGCCCACGCCGCCCGCGGGACCTCCGATCGTCGCCCTGCTCCCCACGATCGCCGACGACGAGCTCGCGACGTCCGGGCTCCCGCGTGACGTGGCGTTCACGTTCGAGGAGCAGCTCCGCTACGTCTCGGGCATGCAGGTGCTGCCGGCGGCGGCAACGGCGGCGAGTCTCGCGTCGCGTTTCGGACCTCGAATCCTCGACCCCGATTCCGCAGCGGCCCATCTCGCCCGGGAAGCGGGCGTCGCGGAGGTGCTGGTCAGTCGACTCCGCACGGCGGAGCCCGGTCGCGTGGAGCTCAGCGTCGAGCGCCGCGCCAGCGACGGGCGGCGGCTGGTCGGCCCTGCGGTCCGCACGGGGTCGCGCGACAGTCTCTCGGCCATGGTCGTGGCCCTCATGGGCGACCTATTCGCCCAGTCTCTGGCGCGCGAGCGGGTGGGCTACGCCATCACCACGCCGTCGGGCGGCGCGGCGGCGTGGCAGGCCTACTTCACCGGCGACAGTCTGCTGCGGGCCGGCGCCTACGCGCGCGCGATCGAGGAGTTCCGCCGCGTGATCGCGCTCGATTCCACCTATGCCCCGGCCTACTTCAAGCGGATGCTCGCCGAGGTCATGCAGGCGCAGCCCACGCGCGCGAGCGCGGCCGTCCGGTCGGCGTTGAGCGCGACGCGGCGCTACCGGGACCGGCTGGACTCCACCACCCAGCGGGTGCTGGAGGGCTACGAGATGCTGGTGGCGCGCGGCGACGTCCAGGGCGCCCACGACCACGTCTCCGAGATCGTCATCGCCGCGCCGCTCTCCGCCGATGCCTGGTTCATCCTCGGGTACTTGGAGTGGTATTTTGGACCCCTCTATCAGGTACGCCCAGTGCAGGCGCGCCCCAAACTCCGTCGCGCCAGCGAGCTGATGCCGGGCTTCGCGGCGCTGCACGGACTGCTCGGCTGGATCGCGATCTCGGAAAACGAGGATCAGGTCGCCAGGGCCCAGCTCCGCACCTACCTCTCGATCGACAGCACGTCGGCCTGGGCGCAACTCGTGCGCATGGTGGATTCCCTGCGGTTCCGGGGCCCACCCTTGACCATCCTCGCCTCGATCCCCGAGCGCGACGCCGCGACGCTCGAGTTCATCGCGCTCGCCGGCAGCGCCCTGACCCTCCGGCCGGTCGAGCGGGACATCGTGCAGCTGGCCGCGCGCACGCTGCGCGACCGCGCCACCACCGACGACCAACGCCGCCACGCGTTCCGCCTGCAGATGGGAACGGCCATGGGCCTGGGGCGGCTGGCCACGGCCGACTCGCTGTGGCGGGAGGCGCGCCGCTGGAGCGTGCCGGCCGACGAAACGGCCAGCTGGCTCCTGCTGCTGCACGTGACCGGCCTGCACGACGCGCTGGGCACGGCGCGCGAGCGCGACGACGCGGCCGCCCTCCTCGCGGCGGATACCACCGACCCGACGGCCGCCTGGCTCACCGCCCGCTGGTATCGCGGGCGGGACGCCGGCGCCGAGCGTCGCTCGCGGCGCCACCTCCAGCGCCTGGGGCGAGCGGCGGACGGGCCGGCCCTGCTCGCGCGGAGCCTCGAGCAGGATCTCCAGGCGCTGGAGCACCTGGCCCGCGGCGATACGCTCGCGGCGTTCGCGGCGTGGCGCGGCGCCACCGCCCGGTATCAGATCGAGCAGGTGCCGTTCGGACTCGTCGCGTCGCTCTGGCCGCTGCGGCTCGCGTGGGCGCGCGCGGCCGTGGCACATGGGGACGTGGACCTCGTTCTGGTCGCCACGTTCCCGTTCGAATACGCGACCGGATTCATGGACCAGGTCCCGCGCCTCGTCACGCTCCCGCTCCGGGCCGACGCGGTCGAGCGCACCGAAGGCGTGCTCGCCGCGCGCGACTTGCGCCAGCGGGCGCTGGCCGCGCTCGAACAGGCCAACGGCGCCGGCGTGGCGGCGCGGACGGCACTCGCCGCCACCGTGGGCACGCGGTGATCCGGCTGCGGCTGTTGGGCGGCGCCGAACTGCACGGACCCGACGGCGCCGAGATCACCGACGTCCTCAATCAGCCGAAGCGCTTCGCCCTGTTGGCGCTGCTCGCGGCCTCGCCAGGCGCCCGGCTGTACCGTCGCGATTCCCTCCTGGCGCTCTTCTGGCCGGAGTTGGACGACGAGCGCGCCCGGGCGGCGCTGCGCCGCGCCCTGCATTTCCTCCGACGGTATGTGGGAGCGGACGTCGTGCGGACGCGTGGGGAGGAGGTAGGCGTCGCGCCGGACGCGTGCTGGTGCGACGTCGCGGCCTGCGACGCGGCCCTCGCCGAGGGGGAGCTCGAGCGGGCGCTCGAACTGTATCGTGGCGACCTGCTCGAGGGCTTCCACGTCCCGTCGGCCCCGGGGTTCGAGCGCTGGCTGGACGAGACGCGCGAGCGCCTGCGCCGCGCCGTGGCCGACGGGGCCTGGCGTCTGGCGGAGCAGGAGGAGAGTGCCGGCCGCCCCGCCAGCGCGGCCCGCTGGGCGCGCCGCGCCGTCACCCTCCAGCCCGACGACGAGGCCGGTCTCCGCCGTCTGCTCGTGCTGCTCGATCGGTCCGGCGACCGTGCGGCGGCACTCCAGGTCTACGACGAGTTCGCGCGACGGCTGGCGTCCGACATGGAGCTGACACCGTCACCGGACACGGCGGCGCTGGTGGCCGGTTTGCGCGCGCCCACCCGCCTCGCCGGCCAGCCGGCCGGCGCTGCTCCGGCGGCACCGCCCTCACCCAATCGCGTCGCCATCTTCCCGTTCGTCGTGCGTGGTCGCCCCGAGCTGGAGTACCTGCGCGAGGGCATGGTCGACCTGCTCGGCACGAAGCTCGACGGGGCAGGCGACGTGCGGACCGTGGATCCGCACGCCACGCTCGCGCACGCCGCGCCCTTCGGTCGAGACGGGCTGCCGCCCGCGCAGGCGCGCGCCGTGGCCGAACGCCTCGGCGCCGGCGCGTTCATGCTCGGGAGCATCGTCGCCGCGGAGCCGCAGCTGCTCGTGCGGGCGACGCTGTACGAGACGCGCGGCGACGGGGAGGTGCGGGTCGATGCGGAGGCGGGGGCGGAAGGCGAGATCTTCGCGGCAGTGGACGAACTCGTCCGCCGGCTCCTGGCCTCGCGCACGACGTCGCTCGGAAGCCATCTCGCGCGGCTTGGAGCGATGACCACCGAGTCGCTGCCGGCCATCAAGACCTATCTCGAGGGCGAACGGGCGCTCCGTCAGGGGCGGGCCACCGACGCGCGGCGCGCCTACGAACGCGCCGTGGACGCCGATCCGCGCTTTGCGCTGGCGCTCTATCGGCTGGGGGCCGCCCTGCTCGCCGGGGGCGCGCCGGAGCCCGCGCGGGCAGCGACGGCGCGCGCGACCGCCGCAAGCCGGGATCTCACGGCCCACACGCGGCAGCTGCTCTCGGCCCAAGCGGCGTGGCTGGACGGTGACGTGGCCCTCGCCGAGCGCCGCTGCACCACGGTGCTGCAGGAGCGCCCCGATGACGTGGAGGCGTGGTACCGATTGGGCACCGTCCTGCTGGATGGCGGTCCGTTCCGCGGGCGGAGTCCCGCGGACGCGCAGCCCGCGTTCGAGCAGACCTGCACCTTTGACCCGCGGCACGCCGCGGCGGTGGCCGGGCTCGCGCGCCTCGCCGCCGTCGCCGGCGATCCCGGCGCCGCGGCGGAGCTCGCCAGCCGCTACCTCGCCTTGAGTCCCGACGGCGACGACGCGCTGGCCATGCACGTGCTCCGGACGCGGCCCGAGGCCGATCCGATCGGCGCCATCGAGCGGGCGCCGGCGCGCGCCGCCGGGCTTGCCGGCGTGCTCGCCGACCTGGGGTGCGTCGTGCCCGACCTGCGCGCGGCCCTGGACGACGTGCGGCGGCTCTCCGCGCTGCCCGCGGCGCGGGGGTTGGGCCCGTTGCCCGCGCTGGTAACCGCCCACCTGGCGGCCGCGGTCGGTGACGCACCCGCACAGCGCCGCGCGCTGGACGCCGCGGCCGCCCAGCAGCCCTGGGTGGCCCTGGTGCACGAAGCGTTTCTTGCCACGCGTCCCGGCGGCGTCACCGACGCGGACGCGCTCGCCCGCCTGCGCGATCGTCTCGCCGGCCATCCTGCCACACCGGGGGCCGCGGGGCGCCCGGCCCTCGACCCGCACGAGACGGTGCGCGAGCCACTGCGGCTGTACCTGCTCGGGCTCGTGCACGCGGCGGCCGGCGTCCCCGCCGACGCGGAGCGGTGCGCCGCTCACTGCGAGAGCGCGGCAGCCCCCGAGTGGGCGACGTCACTGCCGACGACCCTGGCGCGGGGCGTGCGCGCGCGCGTCCAGGTCGAAACGGGCAATCCCGCGGCAGCGTGCGAGATACTCGAGGGCCTGCCGCTCGGACCGTGGATGCACCTCGCGCCCGCGTCGCCGTGCTTCGCGCTGACGCACGAGCGGTTCCTCTACGGCCAGGCGCTGCGCGCCGCCTCCCGCACCGAGGAGGCCCGGGGCTGGCTGGCCGGCATCGGCACGCGCTGCCCCTTCGACGTGACGCTGCGGGCGGACGCGCGCGCACTGGCGGCCGCGCGCGCCTGAACTTCGCCCGCAGCGGTCGGGTATACTTCGGACCGATGCGACGCTCGATCATTCACCGCGCTGCCCGATGGGCCGTGACGGCGATCTCGTTCACACTCGCCGCTCCCCCCGCCACCGGCCAGGTGCGTGACTCCGTGCGCGCCGATTCGGCCGTGCGGCTTCCCGAGATCTTCATCACCGCCACCCGGTCCGAACAGGGATCGCGCGCCGGCAGTCCGGCGGCCGCCTCGATCGACACCGCCACCGCCGCCGACCGCGCGGCGAGTCGCGTGGCCGCGGACCTGCTGCGGGATACGCCGGGCGTGCACGTGCAGCAGACCTCCGCCGGACAGGGCGCCGTGGTG
>JAOTWJ010000096.1 GCA_029862925.1 Gemmatimonadota bacterium | reverse complement strand
ACGGCACGCTGCAGGCAATCTGGGCGCCGGGGTTGCTGCGGGCGGCGCTCAACTACGCCTACCTCGACTGGTCGTTCCGCAGTCTGCAGGACGCGACCGTGATTCCCACGGTGACCCTGGGGCCACCCCAGCACCGACTCATGCTGGAGCTGAGCCGCCGGTTCTAGCGCCGGCTCACCAGTCGCGCGGCGGACCCCTGGGGCCGCTGTCGTTCGCGAATCCCACGGGCTGGTACTTCGGGCAGTGCTCGCTGCCGCGTCCTCCGGGACCCAGCGTGTCCGACGTGTGCAGAGCGTCCCTAGCGATGCACCACGTGGCAGTCCCCGCACCGACCCGCGGGCGGTCGCGGATCGCGCGCATGGGCCTGCGGCGCCAGATACGCGGCCGGCAGGGCCCGACCGCCGGGCATCGAGCGGGCCGCCCGATCGTGACACGTGCGACACACGAGGTCGGTGTCCAGGCTGCGGAGCAGTTGCCCCTGCGCCCCGCCGTGCAGCTGGTGACAGCCCGAGCACGGCAGCGCCTGATGCCCCTGTCGGAACCCCACGAGGTCATGGCATTCCCCACACAGGGCCGGCTCGTCGTCGGGGCGCGGCGTCGCGCCGCGCCGGCTGTGCGGGTCGTGGCAGCGGGTGCACTCGAGCCCGCGTCGCTCCACCTCGAGCGCCCCACCGGGCGTGAGGCGGGTCCGGGCGGACCGGTCGCGCACGCGGGCGGTGGACGCCCGCACCTGGCCGGCCCGGCCCAGCGGATGGTCGTCGGCGAAGTCGAACCCGAGGTACGTCGGCTCGGGACCGTCGAGCAACCCCGTCCGGGAGAACTCCGGTTGGCGGCGGCGCACCTGGGCCGCGCCGTGGCAGCGCAGGCACGATTGCGACGGCGCGCCGAGCGCGTCGGCGCCGGCGCGCCCGAACCAGGCGGCCCCGTCGCCCATCCGCAGCGTGTAGGCTCCCATCCCCTGATTGTGGGACGCGTGGCAGACGGCGCAGTCGCCCGCCCCGGACGCGCCGGCCAGGACGCCGTGCTGCGCGGTCGCCACGCAGGGGAGCGCGCCGAGCGCGAGCAACGGGATCAGCGGCGGGACGCGCACGTCAGAAGCTCCGCCGGACCCGCAGCACGGCGCGACTCGTCTCGCGCTCGAATCCCTCGGTCCACACCCCGCGATCGACGAGGAGCTGCAACTGCGCCCGCCCCGTGCGGAATTCGGCATCGAGCCCGGCACCCCAGAAGCGTTCCGACACCGCCGGTGTGTCCTCCCACCAGAACGTGTTCCCCCGGAGGCGCACCCGGACGGCCGTGGTCGGCATCCACTCGAGGGCCGCTTCGCCGCTGACCGTCCGAAACTCGCGCGCGCCGCCGCCGCTCTCGCTGCGGGAGATCCGGCCGCCGACACTCGGCCGGAAGCCCAGTCCGATCGGAACGGAGAGGTGGGCGCGCGCCGCCCACGTCGAGAACGCGTCCGCCGCCAGCTCACGGCGCTGGTATTCGCCGTTCAGGTCGACGAAGCCCGGGCCGATCCGCTGGCGGATGCTCACCCCGGTGGTGAAATCGTCGTAGTCCAGCACGAACGCCCCCACGGGGTCGGGGCTGTCGAGGTTGCGCGTCTGCCGTCGTGCGTACGCCGTCACACTGTAGATCCGGAGATCGGCCCCATAGGCCGCCAGCAGGCCGCTCGCCCGCGCCGCCGGCACGAGTTGGAACCGGTAGTCCACGAGCACCGTGTCCCCGGTCTGGATCCGGCCCGAGGGCAGCACGAGCACGTCGAGCAGATCGCCGAGCGGCACGACGCGGTAATCGAGGTCCTCCTGGAACACGAGGGTCTCGTCGCTGTTCGCCACCACGACCGTCAAGGGATCCGCGAACGGCTCGCGCAGCGTGAACCGGCCCGATGCATCCACGACGTGCAGCTCGTTGACGACATCCACGAGACCATCGGCCGTGGGCTCGAGCCGCTGCCACTCGTAGCCCACCGACGCCCGCGCGGTGAACTGGATCTGCGATGCCAGTGGAACCGAGAGAAGGACGTGCGGGGTCGCCACGTACTCATCGCGCAGGCCCGTCGGGAACCGGCTCCACCGTCCGCGCCCTTCGGCCCCGAGCCGCAGGACCGGGGAGGGATCGGCCGTCAGCTGCACCCCCGCCGCCCGATACCGCTGCCGCCCGCCACCGGCCTCGATCCACGACTGTTCGTAGTGCCAGTCCGTGCCCACGGTCGGGACGTGCTGGAGGTGGAGAAACTCGCTCCAGGACAGGCGCTGCTGCGGCAGGAACCCGGTCCGGTCGTAGTAGCGCACGGCACTGCGGATGCTGCTGCCCCACCCCCAGCGCAACTCATGGGCGGCATTCCCGAGATAGGACACGAAGTCCCGACCGTCGCGACGGTCCTCGAGGTCGAGCCGTTCGCCGTACAGCGTGATGGTCCGCGTGCGGCCATCGACGCGCAGCGTGCGCAGGCGCTCGTCGCGGATGAGCACGTCGCGCCCATCGGGGAACCACGTTTCCTCGAGCGACCGATCGATATACTCGACTCTGACGGGGGTATAGGCACTGCGCAGCGTGAACCGCCCGCCGAACTCCCGCACGTCGTAGTCGCGCGGGCCGCTGAACACGTCCGGTTCGGTCCCGCTCGTCCGCTGGGCCCACCCCGAGAGGCTGGCCGGCAGCGCCGCGAGCAGGCTCGCCCCGATGCGATAGTCCACCCACGTCCCGCTCGCCGTTGCGGCGGTATCGAGCAGTTGTTCGGTGCGCCGCTGTTGCGTCCAGCGCGGGTAGAACGTCGCGGTGAAGCCGAAGAGGCCGGGGTGCGGGATGCCGCCGCCGATGCCGATCCCGAACCATTCGCGGAACGTGCCGAGCCTCGAGGACGGTGCCTGCGGATAGCTGAACCAGGACCCGTCGAAATCGCCGCCCACCTCCAGCCGCGGGCGGTCGAGGTGCAGCACCTGCGCCGGGAGCGGCACCGCCGCGATACCAAGCACCAGCGCGCCCAGCGCGGCGCGCAGGACGGGTCGCGTCACGGCCCCGGCGACGACGACCCGGCGACGTGGCAGCGCGCGCACCGGACCAAGGCGAAGGCGGCAGTGCCGTTGTGGCACGCGCCGCATCCGCGGCCGTTGTCCATGTCCGCCATCTGCATGGACCCCGCGCCCGCCTGCATGGCAAAGAGCGTCTCGTGGCAAGCCGAGCAGCGGTAGCGGATCCGGTGCACCGCGTGCGAGAAGCTCGCCGGCGCATAGGACTGCGTGCGTCCGGCCGCCACCGCGCCGGGCAGTCGGGTGAGGGGCCGGTCGTCCCGCAACGTGGCCGTCACGCGGCCCGCCGCCATCTGGAGCGCCTCGTGACACCGCTCGCACGTGGTGGGAGCGAACGCGACCTTGCCGTGGCACTGGCCACACTGCTCGCCGGCGTTGATGGCCGCCATCGAGAGCGTGTCGCCCGTGGTGCGGAATACCCGCGGATGGCAGTTCTGACACCCCAGCCAGAGGGTGTGGCTCGAGTGCGGGAAGTACGCCTCGAACGTGCCGGGCTTGCTGCGCAAGTACGTGTCGAACCCGAAGACCGTCGTCGCGGCCGAATCCCGCCCCGGAGCCGCCGCGCGGGGGCGGATCGTGCCATTCTGCACCGCCGCGATCCAATCCACATTACCGGCGTTGTCGCGCGGGAGCAGCGCGAGCGCGCTGTCCCGGTCCGCCACCGCCTCGATGGCCGGCCGCCGGCCATCCTGGGAACCGGTAGCCGCGCTGGCGGTGCGGGGCGCCGCGGCGGCGGCCGGCGGGGTGCCGCTCGTACTCGGGGGGAGCCCCAGCGCGTACGCGCACGCCCCGCCGATCACCACGACGAAGGTCAGCGCGGCCGCGGTGGTCACCTGCATCCTAGGGACGCGCACTGGCACCTCCACGCGGGTGCACGAACCCGTAGACGCTCACCTTGTCGGGTCCGTACTGGTTCGAGACCAGAATCAGATACTCGAGCACGAAACGCGGATCGACGAACGCCCGGAAGTAGTCGAGGTTGTCGTAGTCCACGACGACCTTGGCCGGCAGGTACATGTCACCGGGCCCCGCATACGGGCCCCCGAAATGCATCAGCACGCGGCCGTCGGCGTCGAACAGCTGGATGTTCTCGAACGCCGCGTCCACCACGTAGAGCCGGCCGGCCCGGTCCACCGCCACCCCCTTCGGCCGGGCGAACTGCCCCACTTGCGTCCCCAGCGTACCGACCGCCCGGACGAAGTGCCCCTCGGTCGTGTAGATCTTCACCCGGAAGTCGGTGAACTCGCTCACGTACACGCGATCGCCGGCCACCGCGAGGTTCGTCGGTTGCCGCAGGACGGCGTTGGAGTCGGCGTCCTCACCAGGGAACACGAACAGCAGTTGCCGGGAGCGCTTGTCGTAGACGAGGATGCGGCCAGACGCGAGATCGCTCACCCAGACGCGGTCGTCGCCCACCACCACGTCGGACGGCTTCGCCTGCTCGTGTTCGCCGAACGCCCCGACGTAGCGCAACGTCGAATCGTAGACGACCACCTGGCCGCGGTCGGTGTCGGTGACGTAGAGCCAGCCGGTAGCCGGATCCAGGCTGCAGTTGATCGGTTTCCGGAGCTGCGCCTCGCCGCGCGGCTGAAACTGCTCGAACCGCTTCGCCCCGAGGTCCAGGATCGCCACGCCGGGCAACATGGTGTCGCACACATAGATGCGTCCGCCGCGCATGGCCAGCCCGTAGGGCTTGCGGATGTCCTCGGCCTCCGGCTCGTCCGCCCCCACGACCCGCTGCCAGAACGAGCCGCGCTTGCCCTCGACGTCGGTCGCCGTGCCGAACCGCGTGAGGAACTGGATGCGCGCCGTGTCGGGCGGCGGCGGGAAGACGACGAGCCCCGTATCGGGGGCCGGGCCCGTTCGCGTCGCACAGCCCAGCATCACTCCCAGCACACTGGCGAGTGCCGCCACCCCACGTGGGGAGGTCCAGCGTCGACCACCCGCGTCGTCGTGCGTCGCGGTCCGGCTCCGGGCCGTCATGCCGGCTCGGTTACTTCGAGTGGCAGGCCAGGCAGAGCCCGCTGCCCGCGTTGCTGCCTCGCAGAAACTTCCCGTACTGGTCCGAGTGCGCGTTGTGACACGACGCGCATTCCATCTTGCCCGCGAACAGGCGGGCGGGCGCGATCGTCGCGGGCGTGGTCGGGTCCTTGAGTCCGCCGTCGGCCGTCGCCAGCGTCGCGTCGTACGTGAAGCCCACCGGATGGTCGTTGCTCAGGTTCGTCCCGACCAACGCCCCGCCGGTCATGAAGTTGGTGCCGGTGCGCGTGCCGTACGTATCGATGGCCACGGTCCCGTCATGACAGCTCAGGCAGAGCTTGGAGATGTCGCCGGGCTGGCCCACGGTCGCGTTGAGCGTGGCACTCGCATACGTGCCGTAACTCGCGACCGCGGTCACGCCGTGGTTCCACAGCGGCGCCGCGGTCACCGCGGTCGTCGCATTGTGCGGCGTGTGGCAGAACACGCACAGCTCGGTCGAGCCCCACCCGCGCGCCGACAGATCGTGGTTGGTGCCCGAGATTGTCTGGGCCGTAGCGGCTGCCGGCAGTGCGAGGCCAAGGGCTACGGCGACGAACAGCTTCTGCATTGGCTTCCCCCTGGTTGGCATTTTCAGCTCCCTCTCCGCTGCCCGAAGACCGGAAGACCCGCGCGGCCGCGCGCTCCGCTCACCGAGCATAATTGATCGAGTAACTCCTCTGGCTGTGACACGTCGGGCTGCAGGTCCCACCCGTGGCCGTCTCGGTGTAATCATTGAGACCCGGGTTCCGCCCCGTGACGATGAGATGCGGCCGCGTGGCCGAGCCATGGGTCGCGTGGCAGGCGTAACACGGGCGACTGCGACGATCCACGTGGTACGCGTGACCCTGATTCCAACTTGGGGGATTGAAGCGGCTGTACCCCTGCAGGGTATTGCTGGCGTTGTCATTCGCGTACGTGTCGAAGCGGTGACAGTCGAAACAGCTCTCCCCCGAGGACATCGTGCGGCTGCTGCTGCTGGCCGTGTAGGGCCTCTTGAGGATGTACCGGTTGACCGACCCGTGCGGGCCCCGCACCGCGACGTTGTCGCTGGTGTGACAGTCCGTGCAGTACATCGTGCGCGTCGCGGTCCACCCGTTCACGAACGCGTTGGCGCTGATGTTCGTGTTCTTCCCAACGGCCTCGACGGGGTGGTAGGACGCGTTGGCGGGATTGAACACCACCGCCAGGTTCGTCTGGCCCGCCGGCTGCGTGACGTACGACGAGTGGCACTTGAAGCAGAGCTCGTACTCCCGTGGCGTCGTCGCATCGGTGGCGGAGCGGAACGTGTACGTGGGCACCGTTCCTGCCGCGCCATTCGCGACGGCGACGCGGCTCACGCCCAGCAGGCGGTTGGAGGCCGTGGGCGCCGTCGGCGCCGCCGCATCGGCCCGCGCCCGGTGCGGATTGTGGCAGTCGGTGCACTCCACCGGCCGCCCCGCCGGCTGTTGGGTGTTGTTCACCGGATGATGGAAAACCTGCGTGGCCGTGTTCGTGCCCTTCTGGAACTCGGCCTGCACGTTGGTGGTCGCCGGGCTCCCGTCGTGGCAGTTGTAGCAGAACCCTTCCTGCTCCGACACGCTGTCCGGCGAGAGCGGGGCCACCGTGGGCAGCGCCAGCAGCGCCTTCTTGAGCGACCCGTGCCCCGTGGCGTGACACCCGGTGGTCCCGTCGCCGTAACACCCGGCCAGGACGGGCGCCGTCTTGTGTGCGGCCGCGGCCCAGGTGGTCGAGTCGATCAGCGGCCGGGTGACGTTGTCAGAGAACGGCGTCACGTCGCCCGCGGCGCCATTGGCGTCATGACACGCGAGACAGAAGGGTGCGAGCTTCGCGGCTTCCGCGCTCACGGTGTTCGGATCACCCGTCAGGGTCACGATGGACGCGTTGTCCACATTCACGAGTCGCACCTGGCCCTGCTGATGCTGGTCCAGATTGTGGCAGGTCAGACAGTCCGCGTCCGGGATCGAGTCGGCGGGCGTCACCTGGACGTGATGGCTGCGCCGTGCGAACTCGCCGACGATGGCGCGTCGGCCGCCGGGCGGGACGTTGTCGCCGTTGTCCTGCGGCTGGTTGTGGCACAGCGTGCACCCGCCCTGGCCCTGGAACCCGCTCCTGTGCTGGTGGCAGGCCCGGCAGTCGGCCGCGGCGTTGTGCTTGCCGGCACTGCCGTCGTTGCGGTGCTGCACGGTGAGCGTGTGACACACCTCGCACGCACCGTCGTACGTCGCGTCCCCGTCGGCGAACGAGTTCGGGCCCGACCGGGCCGTGAACACCACGGTCCGGGCGCCACTGTTCGGCGTGCCGAGCGTGCGGGGCACCAGCGCGAGATTCCCGCCGCTCTCCCCCTCGTGGTCATGGCAGCTGCGGCACGTGGTGGGGCTCGTGTGCTTGGCCCCGTTGTGAATCGCCACGTTCTTCGGAATGGTCACCGGGACGCCGTCCCGGTCCACGGTGGCTGGCCCGGCGTCGCTGTGACACGACAGGCACAGGTCCTCGGACGTGGGGAAATCGGTGAGTTGGGCAAACGACCCGCCGTGGACGTTGTGGCAGAAGCCGCAGTTGTGCTTCGGCGCCTGCGCCACCGCTGGGCGGGCCGCGACGAGCAGCAGCCCCAGCGCGATCCACCAGATCCGCGTCATCGCGCCGCCCCCTGGCGGAACACCTCAACGCGGCCCGCGACGTTGCTGACGACGTACACGTCGCCATTCGCCCCGATCGCGACGTCCGACGGCATGCGCAGGTTGGGCGGCACGCCGCGCCCCCCCAGCACGGTATCCCGCGCCAGGGTCGCGCGGTCGAACACGAGCACCGCGGCCAACAGGCCGTCGGCCACGTAGAGGCGTCCGCCGTGCACGGCGAGGCCCTGCGGTCGCGAGAACCCGCCGCTGCACCCCAGCGAGCCGCACGTCCCCTCGCCGGAGATCTCGGCCAGGAAGTTCCCGTCGTAGTCAAAGATCTTCACGGCGGCGGGGAGCGACGCGTCCGGGTTGCCGTAGTCCGTAACCAGCACCTCGCGCCGCGCCGTGTCCACCGCCACGCCGATTGGGGCCTGGAACGTCGCCCCGGAGCCGAGGGTGCGGAGCAGGCGGCCGTTCGAATCGAACACCTTGACCGCCCGAGCGACCCCGTCTACCACGAACAACTGGCCGAGCGCCGCGTCCACCGCCAGGTCGGAGGGGTGGCCAACCGTTCCGCGCCCGAAGGAGGTGACCGGGCTGCCAAGGGCATCGAGCACATCGACGGTCTGGGCGGCGGCGTTCCCCACGTAGATGCGTCCGTCGAGGAATCCCACCGCCAGCGGCTTGCCCGTGATCGCGGCACCCGCGACCGCGGCCAGGGACGTCGGATCCACTTCGGCGACGATCCCGAGCCGCGAGTCCGTCACGAGGACGGCCCCTTCGGGGGTCAGCGCCAGCCGGACGGGTGATTGCAGCGCGCCAGCTACCGGCCCGAAGCTGGGCTCCCCTCCGGGCCCGGGCGGCTGGACCGTGTCGTCGTCGGGGGTCCAGTCATCCAGACACGCCGAAGTCCCCGCGCCCGCCAGCAGCAGCGCGAGTCCGAGTGACCAGGTCCCCAATCGTAGATGCGTGTGGGCCATGGAGTGCCTCCCTCACACCACGGCGGAGCCGACCAATCCGCTCCGTATTTGTACCTAGCGCAGGAACTCTCAAGAACGTGTGAATCGATTCTGAAGAAGGGATGCGACGCGGTTGACTCGAAACGGGGCACAACTGGCTACTGCGGGACCTAGGTGCCAGACCCCATCCGCCGCGCCCGCAGCCGGCCGATCACCACGGTGATGTTGTCTGTCCCGCCCCGCTCGAGCGCCAGATCGACCAGCGCGCGACACGACGCCTCGGCGGACGTGATGCCGCGGAGCTCGGCCTCGATCTCGTCGTCGGTGACGTGTTTGGTGAGCCCGTCGGTGCAGAGCAGCAGCACGTCGTTCCACTGGCAGTCCGTGACCCGGGTTTCGGGCACGGCCTCGGGCCCACCGATCGCGCTGGCGAGCACGTTGCGGAAGGGGGAGCGGGCAAGATCGGCCGGCGACAGGGCGCCGGAGGCGACGAGTGCTTCCGCCACGGTCTGATCGCGCGACATCCGCTCGAGCTCACCGTCGCGCAGCCGGTAGCAGCGGCTGTCGCCCACCTGCACCAGATAGGCGCGCGGCCAGAGCACGGCAACCATGGTGAGCGTGGTGGCGAGGCCTTCGCCACCGTACTCGCGCTTCCCCTCGTCCCGCAGCTGGCTGTGGCTGCGGTGCACGGAACGCTCGAGCTCGGTCAGGAACGCCGACTCGCGGTCGGGATCGAGCCGGCGGTACAGATCCATGAAGTGCGTGACGTGCTGCGCGATGCTGCGCAGCGCCGTGCCGCTCGCGCGGTGGCCTTCGGGACGGCTGCCGACCCCGTCGGCGACGAGGAAGATGTAGCCGCGTGTCTCGCTCACCAGCTCGCTGAGCTCCTCGGGGGCGAGGCTCGTCTGCTGGGCGCGCAGCAGCTTGTGCAGGCTGGCGACGAGGAAATGATCCTGATTGCTCGGCCGGCTTTTGCCCGTGTCGGTCGCGCCGAACACGTCGATGTCTGCCGAGACCGGTCGGCTGGTGCGCCGGCCGCCGGGGGGAACGGTCACGGGGCCTCCCGCCGCACGAGGACGTTCTCAGCCAACATGGGGCGCGGAACGCGGCGGCGCCAGGAAGCGCGGGGCGGGCGCCGCCCCGTAACGCAGACGCGCGGGCCCCCGCCTTGGGAGCCCGCGCGTCGCGACCTGGGAGTCCCTGCTCAGGGCCCGGGCGCCCCCGGAACCGGGATGACGATGGGCAGGTACTGCCGGAATCCCGGGAACTCCGTGTTCCCCTGCGCGCCCTTGCCCAACTGGAGCACGATGTAGACGCCGACCGTCGTTCCCTGCGCAATGTCCACCTGGAGGTCGTGCGCCGCATCCCCCGTGAACGGATGCCGGATCTCCCAGGTGGTGATGCCCGTGACCGGGTTGTAGCCCACGATCCCACCCTGCAGATCGTTGGTGCCGCCGTCGGCCGTGTCGTCGGTCCCGCAGTCGGACTGCTTGCTGCCAATGCAGTTGCTGCTCAGGAACCGGTCGCTGATCTCGAACAGTCCCGTCTTGCTGTCGCGCTTCAGGTTCCACTGATCGTCCCCGACCTCGGCGATCCCGTCGTTGTCGTTGTCGAACACCAGCCGCAGCTCGTTGTTCAACTCGGACGGGGCGGCCACCTCGAGCGCGAAGTAGAGATTGTGGCAGTCGTTGCCCCAGTACAGCGTCCCGTTGGCGGCCCCACCCGACACCTTGGCCGTGAACGACGTCTGGTTGGCGTACTCGCCCAGCTTCACCTTGCCATCCGCCTGGTTGGGCGTCTGGCTGGCGTCGCACACGACCCCGTTGAACGGCAGCCGGCCAGTGCCGAGCGGCACGACCGCATCGAAGGGGACGCCATTGGGCGGGAAGTGCGCCGCGTACGGCCCGGTCCCCGCGGGCGGCTTGACGCCAAGTCCGTACCCGTAGGCCTCGAGCACGTGCAGACCGCCGGTATTGAAGGTCCACGGCAGCTGCGCGATGCCGTTTGCCCCGGTGAGCACGGGCACGGTGCCGATGGTACCATCACCCTGGAGTACCCGGAACCAGACGCGCGCGCCTTCGACCGGCTGCGGCGGGACGTTGACGGGCGTACACCCCGGCGTCCCGTCCGCGCACGTGTCCGTGAGCCCCTCATCGGTCACCAACACGGTTGGCTGCACCGTCTGGCCGCTCGTGGCAATCACCGGGTTCGACCAGGAGACCCGCTCCATCTGGGACGGGAGCGCCCAGACGAAGGGGCTGGTGAACTCCGTGTGCCCGCCGAACCCGCGGTTGATGGCGTACGCCGGCTCCGGCGCCGCCCACGGGGCGACGGCCTTCCGCAGGGTGCGCCAACCGGCCTTGGCGTAATGCCGCATCCGCTGCCAGGCCGACGCGTCCGCCGCGAGGCTGTTGCCCTGAATGATCTGCTCGCAATCGAAGTCGATCGGGCTGTAGGTATTGGGCAGCGCTTCCACGCTCCCGTCGTCTCGCAGGTGGTGGAGCTGGAGGAGATCCACCTGGTCCGGGTTCTTGGGCGTCTCGTAGAT
>JAOTWJ010000011.1 GCA_029862925.1 Gemmatimonadota bacterium | reverse complement strand
CTCCCATGACCGACCCGCTCTGGCAGGATCCGTATCCGCTCGGCAAGGACGAGACGCCCTACCGACTCCTGAGCGAGGCGCACACCTCCGTCGCCCGCTTCGACGGGGCCGACGTCCTGAAGATCGAACCCGCCGCCTTGACCATGCTCGCGCGCGAGGCGATGCGCGACGCCTCGTTTCTCATGCGGCCTGGCCACCTCGCCCAGGTCGCCGCGATCCTCGAGGATTCCGACGCCAGCGACAACGATCGCGCCGTCGCCCTCGCGATGCTGCGGAACGCCGAAGAGTCGGCCCACATGGTGCTCCCGTTCTGTCAGGATACCGGCACCGCCACCGTGTTCGCCAAGAAGGGGCAACGCGTCTGGACCGGCGTGCGGGACGAGGAGTACCTCACGCGCGGCATCTGGGAAACGTATCAGAAAGAGAACCTCAGGTACTCCCAGACGCTGCCCATCAATCTCTACCAGGAAAAGAACTCGGGCACCAACCTGCCGGCCCAGATCGAGATTCACGCGACCGACGGGATGGAATACACGCTGTTGTTCGTGGCCAAGGGTGGCGGCTCCGCCAACAAGACCTATCTGTTCCAGGAGACCAAGGCGCTCTTGAACCCCGAAAGCCTGGAACGGTACCTCGCGGAGAAGATGCGCACACTCGGCACCGCGGCGTGCCCACCGTACCACTTGGCCTTCGTGATCGGCGGCACGTCGGCGGAGACCTGTCTCAAGACGGTGAAGCTCGCCACGACGGGATATCTCGATACACTGCCGATCAGCGGCGACCGCTACGGACGGGCGTTTCGGGATCCCGAACTCGAGTCGCGCTTGCTCGAGGCGGCGTGGAAGACGGGCATCGGCGCCCAGTTCGGCGGCAAGTACTTCGCCGTCGACGTGCGCGTGATACGCCTCCCCCGACATGGCGCGTCCTGTCCCATCGGCATGGGCGTCTCCTGCTCCGCCCATCGCAACATCAAGGCGAAGATCACACGCGACGGGATCTGGCTCGAGCAACTCGAGCGGAACCCCGGCCGTTTCATCCCCGACCGCGTTCGCCGGGCGGAAGACGGCGGCATCGTGCGGATCGACTTGAACCGCCCGATGCGGGACATTCTCGCCGAGCTTCACCGGCATCCCGTGAAGACCAGACTGGCGCTCTCGGGTCCCATCGTCGTGGCGCGCGACATCGCGCACGCCAAGCTCAAGGAGCGGCTCGATCGCGGTGAAGAGCTGCCGCAGTACTTCAAGGACCATCCGGTGTACTATGCCGGCCCGGCGAAGACCCCGGAGGGCTTGCCGTCCGGGTCGTTCGGGCCCACCACCGCCGGCCGCATGGACTCGTACGTGGACCTGTTCCAGTCGCGCGGCGGCTCGATGGTGATGATCGCCAAGGGGAACCGCGGCAAGCAGGTCGTGGACGCCTGCCGGACGCACGGTGGCTTCTACCTCGGCTCCATCGGCGGCCCGGCGGCGATCCTGGCCAAGGAGCACATCACGAACGTCGACCTGGTCGAGTACCCCGAGCTTGGCATGGAGGCGATCTATCGCATCGAGGTCCAGGACTTCCCCGCGTTCATTCTGATCGACGACAAAGGCAACGACTTCTTCGCCCAATCATGACACGCCTGACACGCATCGCCGGCCTCGGACACTACGTGCCCCCCCGAGTCGTGACCAACCACGACCTCGAGCAGCTCATGGACACGTCGGACGCCTGGATTCAGGAACGGTCCGGGATCCAGGAGCGTCACTTCGCTGCCGACGACACGACCTGTACCGACATGGCCGCCGAAGCCGCGCGACATGCGCTGGACGCTGCGGGGTGGACGCCCGACGACGTGCAATTCATCGTCTTCGCCACCCTGTCGCCCGACCTCTTTTTTCCCGGCAATGGCGTGCTCCTGCAGCACCAATTGGGGCTCGGCGAGGTGGGCGCGATGGACATCCGGAACCAGTGCACCGGGTTCGTGTACGGCCTGTCCGCCGCCGACGGCCTGATCCGCATGGGCACGTACGACCGCATCCTGCTGATCGGCGCCGAGCTGCAGTCTCCCGCACTACGGCTCACTACGGAGGGGCGCGACACGGCCGTGCTGTTCGGCGACGGGGCCGGCGCCGCCTGCCTCGAAGTTACGGGCGGCAGGGATGGGAGCCACGTGCTGGGGCACCGCATGCACAGCAACGGCAAGTACGCCCTCGAGCTGTGCATCCGGCGCCCGGGCGCGGCCAATCGGCCCTGGATCTCCAAGGAGATGATCGACGACGGCTCGTCCGGCATCTACATGAACGGCCGGGAGGTCTTCAAGCACGCCGTCACGAAGTTCCCGGCGGTCATCCTCGAGGTGCTCGCGGATCACGGCGTCACGCCGGATCAGCTCGCGCTCGTGATCCCCCACCAGGCCAACATGCGGATCACCGAGGCGGTGCGGAAACGGCTCGACCTGCCGGAAGCGAAGGTCTACAGCAACATCCAGCGCTACGGCAACACGACGGCGGGATCGATCCCCATCGCGTTCTCCGAGGCCGTGCGGGCGGGCACGGTGAAGCGCGGCGATCTCGTGTGCCTGGCGTCGTTCGGGTCGGGATTTACCTGGGCCGCCAGCCTGTTGCGATACTGATCAGTCCGGTCTCGGCCACGCCGCGCCTGGCGGCACGCGAGCGGTACGGGAGGCGGGACCCTGGAACTCGGGAACACGCCCGGCCGGGAGCCGTCTAGCCGTCCAGCCCGAGCCCCTTGGTCGCCAGAATCCGCTCTACCGCTTCCCCGATCTTGTTGTTCGGCGTCGACGCGCCCGCCGTGAGCCCGATCCGCCGCACCGCGTCCAGCCAGCCTCCGTCCTCCCGCTCCTCCGTCTCATCGACCGGCTTGTGCCGGATCGTGCTGGTCTCGGGCGCGATGCACGCCCCGTCGGCAATGTGGTAGGTGCGGACGTGCTGCGCGCAGATCCTGGCGAGGTTGGTCGTGTTACTCGAGTTGTAGCCGCCGATCACCAACATCACATCGAGGGGCTCCTCGATCAGCTCCAGCACCGCATCCTGCCGGTCCTGCGTCGCCGAGCAGATGGTGTCGAAACTCCGGAAGTGGGCGTCCAGTGCATCGCGCCCGTGGCGGGCCTCGAGTGCCCGCCCGATGCGTGCGGCGATCGCGAGCGACTCCTTGGCCAGCATGGTCGTTTGATTGGCCACCCCGACCTTCGCGAGATCCCGGGCGAATACGAAGCCGTCCGAGACCCGATGGCGGAACAGCCGCTCCATTTCCTCCAGGTTGTCTTCCCGCTCGATGAACCGGCAGACGATCTCCGCCTCCTCCATGTTGAGGAGGATGAGGTACTTCCCACCCTCGTACTTCGTGACCTGACTGACGGTCGCCTTCGTTTCCTCGTGGTAGTGCTTGCCGTGCACGACCGACGTGAAACCGTCCTTGGCATACCGTTCGACGCGCTTCCATACGTTGAGCACCGAGCCGCACGTGGTGTCGACCACGACGCAGCCGATGGCCCGCAGGCGCTCGAAATCGGCGACCGACACGCCGAACGCCGGCATGAGCACGACGTCCTCGGGCCCGATGGTGGAAAAGTCGAAGGCCCCGTCGGGATCATAGCCGAGGATCGTGATGTCCAGCGCTTGGAGCCGCGCGTTCACATGCGGATTGTGGATGATCTCCCCGACGAGAAACAGCCGCCGGTCGGGGAACTTGCGGCGGGACTCATAGGCATACTCAACCGCTCGGTCCACGCCGTAGCAGAAGCCGAACTCCCGGGCCAGACGGAAGGTCAGATCCCCGACGGTGAGCGTGAAGTCTTCCGCCTTCAGCCGGTTCACCAACGCGCTGTGATAGCTCGCGAGATCGGATTCGATCTCGCGTTTCAGCCCAAAGCCTTTGCGGAAGTACGTAGACTCCATAAGGGTCAATGTAGCGTGGCGCGGAAAGGCGTCCACCGCCGCGTCACGGAGACTGCTTCCGGAGCGAGTCTTGCGCGGCTTGCGCTTGCTCGCACCAGTCAGGCGGAAGGGCCTCGACATCCACTCCGTGGAACACCCCGGCGACGCGCGCGCGCCGTTCGTTCACGATGTGCCGCACGGTCGCCGTGAACTGCCCACTCACACGCAGGTCGTCGAGACTGTACACCTCCACGCTGCCTTCCGCCGCTTGATACGCATCCGATGAGCGCTCCTGGAAGAACTGGAACCCCAGTTGCGCCGCCGGAGCCGCCGGCACCCCGGTCGAGTCGGCGATCTTTACCGGATATCCGCCCGTCAGGGGCCCCGAATCCGGCAGCTGCAGGAGCACGGAGCCCCCACTGCCCGGCTCCTCGGCCACCACCAGGATCATCGCGGGACGGGCGCAGCGACCCGCCCGCGCCGGCCAGGTCTTCTCGAAATCGAGAACTCCCACGGCTCGCACGGTCATCTGCCCGCCGCGCCGACCCGGCAGCGCCGGCATGGGCGGAAGCGTGGTGTCGCTCGCGGCCGCGATGGCCGCCTCGATCGAGTCGTCCGACGTCACGACCGCCGGCTGATCGGACCGCTCGCCGCCGCAGGCCACGACCACGAGCACGAGCGCGCCCGCATGGATTCTCATGCTTCCACTCCCTGGTTGAGCCCGAGGTGCCCCCGCACCTCCGCTTCCGTGAACGCAAACTGCTCCAACACCGTCCGCAGCTCGGCCGGCAGGGAACGCGACGTCAGCGTCTCCCGGTCCGTGCAGACGAGCACCTCGTGCGCCGTGGCGGCGAGCCGCCCGGCCTCGACGTGCAGCACCTCGAAACTCAGGGTGAGCGAGCTCCGCCCGAATTGGCTGACGTACGTGGCGACCCGCAACCGGTCGTCGAGCCGTGCCGGATACGTGAAATCGCAGTCGAAATGCGCCCGCGGAAGCCAGATGCCGAACCGATGGAAGAACTCCCCGTACGGCAGCCCCGCGGATCGAAACATCTCGGTCTCGGCGATCTCGAAGAACCGCACATAGGCGCCGTAGAAGATGATGCCCGCGTGGTCCACGTCGGACCAGCGGACGTATTCATCGATCGTGAAAGGGCGGCGCGTCATGGGCTTGGAACGTAGACAGTGCAGCGATGGGGCGCCACTTGGGACCGCGCCGCTCCCGCGTTGACCTAGCGCGGGGCCCCGAACAGCAGATCGAACCGAAAATCCCCCGAGGGGTTGAGGCCCACGGCACCATTGAACCGGAGCCACCCTCCGAAGAACGACAGCCCGCCGCCGACTCCGACGAGCGGGTCGAACCGGTCGCTGCCGTACGTGTCTCCCACATCGGCGAACACGACCGGGGCCACGAGCCAGTGACGGCTCAGGGCTACGTCGAGCTGGGCCGCCCAGATGCCCCGCCCGACGCGGGTTCCATAGTCGTACCCGCGAACCGTGGCCGGACCCCCCACGCGGAACCGCAACTGCGGCAGGCTGTCCCCGATGGCATGGCCCGTCGTGAGTGTCAGCGCCCCTGAGCGCCCGGTCAGGCGGAACGGGATCCTGGCGTTTAGCCACGCCCGCCCGCCCGCCGCGCTGTCGCCGACGAGCCCTTCGACTCCCAGCTGCACCCGGGACGCCCCGAGGCGGCGCGTCGGACGGACAGCGGTGCGCAGGAACGTGCCGGCGACGACGTCGGGATTGGGTGGGAGCACGCCGGACCCGCCGAGCCAGTCGTTCAGCGCCGACCCGGCTTCGGTCATGGCGCCGCGGTGCGCCTCCACACCGACCGCCAACTCGACGTCCGCCAGTGGGCCGCCGTACGGCGTGAAGCTCAGTCCGCCGCCGGTCACGAGGTAATAGTCCGCATCATCATGCCCCGCGAACAGCGCGTTGAGCGAGTTTCCCAACCCGAGCCCGTTGGTCCACGGTTCCGCCTCCACGAGCCGCCGGTGCGCGCGGATTTCGAGCAGCCCGGACGGCCCGTCGCGCCGCCACGTCAGGCCGCCGGTGGGGCGCAGGTCCGCGAGCCCGAGCCGACCGTCGAGGTGCAGCGTGGAGAACGCGACCCCGGGGCGCAGCACGACCCCCAACCCCAGGGACACGCCCTGTACGCGGTTGAACCGGGCGATGCGCCCGAGCTCGGCGAGATCCAGACCCCACGCCCGACGCCCGAGCCACTCGCCCGGGAGGCCTTCGGCGAGCCGGCCCAGATCCGCGATCGCGCGTCGGATCCGCTCCGAATCGCCGGCATCGAGATCCAGCGTGAGAGGCGCCGTCCAGGCAAACTGCTCCAACGAATCGAGCGGCGGAACGGTGATCTCCCAGCGTCCCGCGGTCCACGTTCCGCGGCGCGCATACCCCCACTGGTCTCGCGACCCCCGGTCGCACCGCGTGACGCCGGGCTCGCGGCACAGGGTCTGGGCCCGCTCACCGCGGCCCGTGTCGTCGGACACGGGGTCGAACGTGTCCAGCGCGAGCGGAGCATCCGTATTGACGCTGTAATCCCGAAACACCGTGACGGCGCGCACCGGAATGGCACCGCGAATCAGCAGGTCGATCTCCGCCGTCACGGCGAGCATCTGCCGGTAGGGCATCCAGAACCGGTTCTCGACGAGCGAGTACTCCAGATCCGCGTCTACCGTGAGGAATCGCTGGGCCCAGCGCGTGCCGCGTCGCGCCCGCGCACTGTCCTCGGGCGTATCGTCCTCGTCCGGCGGATCCCACAGGTACTCACCCAGGAACCGGACCATGAGGCGAACGACGTCGGCGGTTTCGGCATCCACCCAGAGGTCACCCGCGACCATCGCCGGTGCCAGTTCCCGAGGGGTGACCCGAATGCCGACGGCCCGGATGGTCCGACCGGGGAGCGAGACGAGCACCGAATCCACGACGGCGTAGCGATAGTAGCGCTCAGCCCCCGGCGCGAGCGGATGCAGGGCAGCCGCCTCCGGAATCCCCATGAGCCGAATACTGTCGCCGAGCGCGCGAGGCACGAACCAGGGACGGTCGTAGCCGACCCGGGCCTGAACATCCCGAAACGCCGAGGTCCGGCGTACGCCAAGCACCTCGACGCGCAGATCGTTCGGCCGCTGCCAGTGCAGCAGGGCGGTCGTTTCGTGCGCCAGCAGGGGGAACTGCTTGGCGAACCGACTGCGACCGGCACTCACGTCCACGCGCGTGGTCACCAGCGCGCGATAGGCTTGCAGCAGGGAGTCCTGGCGCAGGTGGCGCCCCTGCGCCCGCGTAACGAGCGCCTGGGTATAGTGATCAGCATAGACGAGGGTGTCCACCGCCTGCCCGGATGCGACCGCGGGGATGCCCGCCAGGGCCGCCGCCAGAACCGTCAGGCGCATCAGCCCGTCGCGGTATCCGGGTCGCCGTCGCTCGGGGGCTGCTCGGCCGTGACCTCCGGCGGCGGCTCGATCCCCCACGTCCGCAGCCGACGCCACAGCGTGGTGCGGGAGATACCCAGGCGGCGGGCCGTTTCGGTGTACCGCCAGCCCGTGGCGTTGAGCGCCTCGAGGATCGCTCGGCGCTCCTGGTCGGCCAGCGTACCCTCGCCATCGGGGACCGCCACATAAACCGCGTGACCCACGGTGACGGTGCCGGTTTCGACACGTTCGATACGCGCACCCATGCGCCCGAGCCGGGGCAGCAGCGAACGCGTATTCACACCGTTCGCATCCGATAACCGATCGAGGACGCGCTGACCGCGGGCGTTCGCGTACGTAATCCGTCCGTCGGGATCGAACAGGATCACCGCTTCTCCGAAGCCGTCAAGCAGCGACTTGGCGAGCGGAGAAAACAGGCCGCCGCCGGAGGATGTGCGCGTGCCGCTCATGTCTCGACGTACGCGCGGTGCCAGGGCCCGGTTTCACCATGCACCTTCGGCTACCCCGTGCCCGCTATCTGCCTCTCGCCGGCGCCACGGGCTTGGGGTACCGAGACCACGCCGGCCGCCGGCGAGCCGTGGGGCGCGCCATGATCCCGGGCGACCATCGATCGCAAGGCTGACTATGTAGTCAGTCAAACTTGACGGATCGTCGTGTTTGGTGAAAATTGACCGACCGTACAGCCACTATTCCCGCATCGCGTGAGGAGCCGATGCCAAGGAGACGAAGCAACCAGTTGGGCGTACCGGAAGCACGGGGTCGGATTCTCGCCGCCACCGTGGAGGCTATGGGGTCGGCTTCGGCCAAGGGACTCACGATCGAGGCGGTCGCGCGCCGGGCTGGCTGTGCAAAGGGACTCGTCAATTACCACTTCAAGACAAAGGCGGCCCTTTTCTCCGCCGCGGCCGAGCGCCTCTGGGACGATAGGGTCACGGCGTGGCAGGCAGCACTCGAGCGGAAGGACCCCACCCAGGCGATCAATGCCGGCTGGGGTCTGGTTGGAAACGAGGCTCGCTCAGGCGTGACCCGTGCATGTAACGAGCTCGCGAGCGGCTTTGGCGATATGGTTGACCGGACAGTCAGCAAGCAGCGGAAGCGTTTCATCGAACTGCTCGCCCATGAGCTCACGGGCCTGTTTCGTCGTATGGCGATGATTCCAACCGTTCCCACTGCGGACCTCGCGGCGTTGCTGGCGGCCGCCATCGAGGGACTCGCCATCCAGATGGCCGGGGGGATCGAGGAGGACCAGCTCGAGCCGGCATGGTCGGCGTTCTGGGCCGGGATGCTCTCGCTCACCCGACCGATACGCTGACTTAGCGGCGACTCCGACGCCCTCGACGAGCGCGGTGCTTGGCCGTTCCGAGGGTCGCGAGTCCTTTTTCGAGCTCTTCGATCGACCGGGCCTGCAGGACCTCGCTGCGCCCTCGCATCACGGTAAACCGAACGGGCCGGTCAAAGGTCGGCAGGTCGCGCCGTCGCAGGCGGCGCGCTTTCCCCTCGCGCAGCCGCAGGCGTACCACGGGTTCTCCGTGATCGATCTCGTAGTGGAGCGGGATCCGGTCACCGTAGAGTGCCACCGACGAGGCCAACGCATCAAGCTCGGCGCGCCGGATCGTCGGGACGAGGGCCGCCGGATCGAGTGCGAGCCGCGTGTGCAGGAACTCCTCCCAGCTGGTCACCTGGTCCAGTTGTCGCACCAGCAGTGCCGCCACTTCATCGGGGCTCGCGCGCTCTTCCTGGCCGCCCGAGCGCCGCCAGTACTCGTCCAAACGCTGAATGGCCCGGGCGATCTGCCGTTGATCGGGGTGGGGACTGGTCCCGGCCACCAGCGCCTCGGCGATGGCCAGGCGCGCGGCCGTCGCGAGCTCGTCGGGGAACCGGCCCACCAGCGCCTCGCGCTCGCGGTCCAGCTCGAAGCCGAAGTAGCCCGTGACGCGCTCCACGACGAGTCCCCGATGACGGCGCTGATCGCGAAACCGCACCGTCGGCGCCCCGCGCGTCGCATACCGCTGAATGAGATCAAAGGGAACCTCGGTGCCCTCGATGGCCCCGCGCGGTACACCGAACCGGTCGGCGAAGTACCGGATCTGCCCTGCGACGGCCGCGGTGGGCGAACACAACGATCCGCGGGAGACGCGCACCGCCTCGCCGTTGGCCGTCGTCTGGTCGATCACCAGCTCGAACGGCATCACGCGCGCCACGAGGTCGCGAAACCCACGGAGGGGTCCGCCCCGGGCCGGCGGCAGCGTGACGGGCAGCGGGACCTCGAGCGTCCGATACACGGACGCCATGCCCAGCGCCACATCCTCCAGCGCCTTGACGAGGACGCCCCGATGCTCCGCCCACTCGCCGACGGTCTCCCGGAAGAGGTGGCGGGGCAGCCCGTAGACCTCGCCCAGCTCAGCGTGCAGGTTCACCGCCTCGGCGTAGACGTTGTAGGCGGTGAGGTGATCGCTCCCGTGCACCACCAGCCCGCGTAGGTCTCGCTCGTCGCGCGTCATCCGATGGAGCGAATCCACGTTCGCCGCGACGGCGACGAACGGCGTCAGCTCGGCATCGGCATGCACCAGCAGTTCGCCCCAGGGGCGCTCCACCGGCATCGCCTCCACGTTCCGCCCGTAGGTGGTGAGGCGGGCCGCTTCGACGATCCCGCGATCGGTGAGCCGCTGCAGCGCCGCGCGATAGGCCCGCCGATCCAGCGGTACCGGCAACTCCAGCGCGGTGAGGTCCACGCCGATCGCCGCCGCCGTGAGCGCCACGCGCTCGGAATCCCCGCCGAGCTGGAACTCCGGCGGCGTGGGCCGGAGCGCCGTGAAGTCGATCTCCCGATCGGTCAGGATGTAGACCTCGCCATTGGCGACCCGGCCGTGGACGCGCCCCGCCATCTGGAGAATCTCGTTCGCGCCGAGGTACTGCCGGGTGAGCACGTTCCGGCCCCGCTCGATCACGTTCGCGTATCGCGCATCGTAGATGACGACGGTGTCGAGACCCGAGATGTTGAGGGCCGACTGCCCTGCCGCCGTCATCGCGAGCAGAAACGGTTTGTCCACCGTCCCGTCCAGAAACGGTCGGATCACGCGGATGGGCTCGCCCCCATGGTAGAACGCGGCGTGCAGCCCGCGATGCCCGTCTCCCAGCTCCGTCGCGACCGCCTCGACTTCTGCGCGGGTGGGCAGGAACACGGCCACCCCGCGCCGCTCGCGGGCGATGCGTCGCTGAAACCCGTCGTCCAGGAACTCCAGCGCATCCTGCACCCGCACCTGCACGCGGGCCGCGAGCTGCGGATCGAAGGCCGACGTCTCCAGCACCTCCCGCGACCCCAGGTACGCGCGGTAGAACGCGGGATCCACCGTCGCCGACAGCCAGATGAACCGGCAGCCGACTCGCTTCCCGAGGGCGAGGCAGAGCTCAAGCTCCGCCGAGGTCTGGTGGATCTCGTCCACCACGAGTGTGTCGTGCGGGTCGATCAGGTCATCCTGGAACCAGCGCCGCGCGATGCCCGTCGTGACGATCACGACGTTCCACGATGGGGTATCGGGCGTGGCCTCGCGCTCGCGGTTGACCACGCCCACCCGGAGGGGGCTGCGCAGGATCTCCTCGGCGATCGGCCGAATCGCGAGTGTCTTGCCCGTGCCTGTGCCGGCGACGATCCCGAACCCGGCGTCGCTGCGCGCGAGGGCGCGCACGTCCTCGCCATGCTCCCGCTCGAGCACGGTGGCGATGCGCAGCCCAAGGGCCAGTTCGATGGTCTCGCAGGCGGCCCGCGTGGGGGCGATCACGATGACTCGACCCGTCGGCGGCTCCGCGCGGCGATAGGCCTCGCGGTCCGGCGGCAAGTAGTGATCGCGAACGGGGTGGGAGGGGTGGGGATCGGTCACGGGGAGAACAATAACGGGCGGAAGGACGGAATGGCGGACGGACGGACCGTGTCGAAACTGACTCGCGCCTTTTTCCGTCCTTCCGGCCGACCGCCCGTCCGTCAGTCGCCCAGCGAAATCCCCAGGTCCCGTGCGGTCTGAATGGAATCGTGGTCGAGCGGCACCCCGCTGTGGCCATGGAGCGCCTCCTCGAGCGGCACGGTGACGATGTGTGGCGGATCGAGCGCCACCATCTGCCCGAACTGACCCGCCTCGACCGCCCGCACGGCCGCCGCGCCGAACCGCAAGGCGAGCAGCCGGTCGAACGTCGTCGGCGAGCCGCCCCGCTGCAGATGGCCCAGCACCACCGACCGCGTTTCCTTGCCCGTGCGCGCCTCGATCTGGTCGGCCACCCGCTCGCCGATACCGCCGAGTCGGGCTACCCGTCCCGGCGCGGTGCCTTGTTGGAACACCAACTCCCCGCCCACGGGCGTGGCGCCCTCTGCCGCGACGACGATGCTGAACCGGCGGCCGTCGGCCTCGCGCTGCCGGATCTTGTCGCACACCCGCTCGATGTCGAAGGGAATCTCGGGAAGCAGGATCACGTCGGCCGTGCCGGCCAGCCCGGAGTTCAGGGCAATCCAGCCGGCGTGCCGGCCCATCACCTCCACCACGAACACGCGCTGGTGGCTTTCCGCCGTCGAATGGAGCTTGTCGATCGCATCGGTGGCGGTGTTGACCGCCGTATCGAATCCGAAGGTGATCACCGTACCACGGACGTCGTTGTCGATCGTCTTCGGCACGCCCACCAGCGGTAGCCCCTTTTCGCCGAGCCGTTTGCCGATCTGCAGCGTGCCGTCGCCCCCCACGACGATCATCGCGTCGAGGGTCAGCTGTCGGAATCCGTCCAGGACCTCGTCCGATCGGTCGACTTCCTCGACCACTCCGTCCGGTCGCGTGACCGGCCACGCGAACGGATTCCCGCGATTGGTCGTCCCCAAGATGGTGCCGCCCAGGTGCGTGATCCCGCGGACCGTCTCCCGCGTCACCGGCACCACCTGTGCGTCACCCAGCAGGCCTCCGAACCCGCGTTGAATGCCCAGCACTTCCCACCCGCGCTGCAGCGCGGAAAGCACCACCGCGCGGATGACGGCGTTCAGTCCGGGCGCGTCGCCGCCCCCCGTGGAGATCGCGATGCGCATGTCACCGCCTCGAGTGTTGCTCAATGAGCCCGAGCACCTCACCCGGCTCCGGGTGGCGCTTGAGCCGCAGCTTGGAGAAGAGCACGGTTCCGTCCACCGAAACCTCGAAGGCCCCGCCCGACGACTCGATCAGCCGGATGGCCGCGTCGGGATAGCGTGCCTGCAGCTCGGCCGCCAGACCGGCGGCTTGGGGTTTGTAGTTTCAGGGCACGCAGTATTGAATGCCGATTCGCATGCTCGAACTTACACTCCGACCGTCCGTCCTCGCCACGCAGCGCTTGCACAATCCGCGGGAACCCGCAACATTCCCGCCGCACCCTCGTCCGCGAGACACGTATTCCGGATACCCCTGCCGCCCGCATGCGGCGCGCCGCGTGGCTCCGCGCCGCCGTCGTGGTCGGCGCTGGCGCCGGCCTGCTCGGGGGCATCTCTGCGCTCGCCACGACCTCCCCACGGTCGGCGGGCGCCCTGCTCCTCGACGTGGTGCTGTTTGCCGCCGTCGCTTCCCTCACGCGCCGATTCGGCATCGCCCTGCCGGGCAAGGGCTTCGCGTCGTTCGTGCTAGCCGTGGTGCTGGCGGCTCAACTGGTGCACGGGTGGGCGTTCGCCGTCGTCGTCACGGTGGTCGGGCAGGTCTTCGGGGATCTGTTCCTCAGGCGGGCGGCTCCGCGCGGCGTGCTGATCGTCGCCGCCCACCTCGCCTTCGGGACCACGTTGACGGGGCTGCTCTACGACACCGTCGGTGGCCTCACCGGTGCCCCGGCGCTGACCGCCGCCAATCTCGGCCCCCTCATCCTGCTCGCAGCCACGCTCCCCGTCGTCGTGAACGGGACGTTCTACCTCGAACTCGCGCTCCAGGGCATGTTCGAGTGGAGTGACGCGAAGCTGACGTTCCGCTGGGAAGGCGTGGTCTACGCCGCCTCGGTCGCGTTTGCGCTCGGCTGGGCGTCCCTCGCCGCGGCGGACGTCACGATCGGCCCCGCCTTTGTCGTCGGCGGACTGCTGCTCGCCGCCTTCGTCCTCACGTACTGGGTTATCGCCGCCGCGGTCCGGGCTGACGAGCTTCGGCTCGTCCACCGCCTGGCCGGCGCCGTGGCCGCCGAAGTGAGCATCGAACGCAGCTTCGAGCGGATCCGTCAGTTGACCCACCACCTGGTCCCGTGGACGGACATGGGATTCGGCCGCTTTGACGAACGGACGCGAACGGTCGAAGTGCTCGCCGACACGCGCGCAGGTGCCGGCCTGACGTTCCCGGCGGACCAGGGGTTCACCGGTCTCGCGCTGCGCCGCCGTCAGCCGGTCGTTGGCGGCGCGCGGTCACTCCAGCTCGAGGGCCAGGAACGGTCCGGCTCGGAGGTGCTGGTCCCCCTCCTCCAGGGAACCGAGCTCGTGGGCGTGTGGAACGTCCGCCACCGTGACGAAGGCGTGTACCGGGACGCGGACGGCGATCTGCTCAACCTGCTGGCGCCGCAGCTGGCACTCTCGATCGCGCTCAGTTCGCTCGTCCGCCCGGTCGCCGACTCGTCGGATCACGCCACCGACTTCGTCCGCCGTCTCACGGATACGATGGCCGCGATCCGGGCGACGGCCGTGGACGTGGCAACGCGCGCGTCCCGAGCGGAAGCGGAAGCCGAGCAAGCGGCGGCACAGGTGACGGAGGCGGCGGAGGGGCTGACGCGCGTCGCGCAGGGCGTCCGCCACGCCACGGAGGCCGCAGGGCGGGCGCGCGATGCGACGCGCGCCATGGCGGAGCGGGCGCTGGACGTGCGCAACGCGAGCGCCGGCGCCGCCGAGCAGCTCATCGAGCTCGGGACGACCATCGGGCAGGGCGCCACCGAGGTCGCGTCCCTGCGCGATGCGTCGCAGGACGTCGAGCGGTTCGCCGAGACCATCGCCTCCATTGCCAACCAGACCAATCTGCTCGCCCTCAATGCGACGATCGAGGCCGCACGCGCCGGCGTCCACGGCCGCGGCTTCTCCGTCGTCGCGGACGAGGTCCGCAAGCTCGCGGAGGAGAGTGCCCAGGCCGCTCGCAACATGAGCCGCAGTGCCCAGGCCACCCGCCGGGTCCTCGATCGTGCCGCCCGGCTGCTCGAAGACATCGGCGACCGGCTCGGCAACCTGGCCCAGGTTTCCCAGCGCTGGCGCGAGGACCTCACCGGTATCGTGCGCGCCGCCGAGGACACGCGCCGGGTTGGCGAGGAGATCGCCGACGCCCCCCGCGATAGCTTGAAGCTCGCCGAAAGCGCGGCCAAGACCCTGACGCACGCGAAGGACGCGGCCGCGCGATCCGCCACGGAAGCGGCCGCGGTGGCGCGCGACGCCGTCGACCAACGCCGGTCGGCCGAGGATCTCGAGCGCGGCGCGCGGGAGCTTGCCGCCATCTCCCAGCGGCTGGCGGACAGCGTGCGGCTGATCCGCGGCGAGCCCGCGGCCGGGGTCTGACCTGCGAACCGCCCCGGCCCGCCCGGGGTATCTCGCCTAGCATGCACGCCACGTCTCTGGCCCTCATCACCGCCCTCGCGCTCGGCGCCGCCGCCTGCGGCGGCAGCACCGCGCCGACCGTAGCCGCGCCCAACTTGGAATCGGTGAACCGCGCGCTCGTCCCGATCGTCGCACCCGGCGACACCGCCGCGTGGGTGGGATTCGGGTTCGGTGCCGCCCAGGGCGGCGGCACGATCCTCGTCACGACGGCGAGCGGACCGGGAACGGCGGCCGTGCTGTCGTGGGAGGATGGCGCGGTGCACGCGGTGCTTCCAGCGGATGTCGTCACCGGACCCACGTACGTGATCACCGACCGGGACACGCTTGGGCCCCTCGACCTGTTCGCGCGGGACCACACGCCGTACACGGCCGCCGACCGGCCGTGGGTCGAGGGACCGAACCTCCCGCTCCCGCTGACCGACCTGCAGGCAGCCACGCTCCGGTTTGCCTCCGGCGGGACGCTGGCCGGTCTGCTCATCGCGTACGGTGGGAGACGCACGGATGGCCGCCTCTCCGAGGCCACGTTCCTCGGCACCATCGACGCCGAGGGTCGCGTGGTCAGCTGGCGCGCCGCGCCGGACACGATCGTGCCGGCGCCCCGCCGGCATCATGCCGTCGTCGGCGCCGATCGCACCAACGCACCGTTGTCCCTGGAAGGGGTGGCCTACGTGGTCGGCGGAGCCGACTCGACCCTTCGCCTGCTCCCGGATGTGCTCGGGATCGCGCTCACCGCCCAGGGATCCTACGGGCTCTGGACGCCGCTGACCCCCCTGCCGGGCGCGCGCGCCGGCGTGGCGGTAGCGCTGGCCTACGGCACGCTCTACGTGATCGGCGGCGTCGGCCTCGACTCGCTCGCGTCACCGACCGTCAGTGTGGCGCGGATTCGCGCCGATGGCACCCTCAACGGCTGGTTTGCCGGTCCCCGCCTGCCCGAAGGCCGGGCCTTCGCCGCGGCGGTGGTCGCCGGGACCATGCTCTACGTGATCGGTGGCGAGCGGGGGCTGGTCCGGCTCGACAGCACCGCCGACACCACGGCCCTCAGTGCGTCCGTGCTGGCCATCCCCCTGAGCCGCCAGACCGGTGCCTTCGCCGACTCCGTCTGGACCGAGCTGGGCGTCACGCTCACCTACCCGCGCGCGCGTCACGGCGCGTTCGCGCTGGACGATGCCCTCGTCGTCACCGGGGGCGTCTACGCCGGCATGCCCTCTTCGGGTGAGACCGAATTCGCCTTGGTCGCGGCGGATGGTTCGCTGAGTACGTTCCAGGAGCTGCCGCAGGCCACGATCGCGAGCGCCCTCGGCGGACCGCCCTGGAGCTTCGGGGCGCCAGCGTCGCCGACGGCCTCCGGGGGGAGCCGCGGCCTCGTCATCGGCGGACGAACGCCGGCCGGCGTCACCTCCCGCACCTGGTCACAGTAGCACTCCCCGCCGGAGGAGTTCGAACGATGCTCAGTACGCGGCAACGACGCCGCAACCCCGCAGCGGGGTTTGTGGCCCCTGGGACGGCCGCGCTCCTTCTGGGTCTGGCGGTCGGAGCGGCGGCGGGACAAACCGTGCCCCGCCCAGAGGATGTGCTCGGGTTCGTGCCGGGGACCGAGCGGCGGCTGGCCGAATGGCCGGTGCTGGTCGACTACTACCGCCAGCTTGCGGCGGCCAGCGATCGGGTCGAGCTGCGGGTGCTGGGACGCACCACCAACGGGGCGCCGTTCATCGCCCTCGTGATCTCCAGCGCAGACAATCTCCAACGCCTGGACGAGATCCGGGACGTCAACGCCCGGCTGGCGGATCCGCGCCGGATCACCTCGGCCGCCGAGCGCGACCGGCTGGTCCGCGACGGGCGGGCGATCGTGTTGATCACCTCCAGCATCCACTCGACCGAGGTGGGCGGCCACTTGGCGCCGGCCGTGCTCGCGCACCGCCTCGCCACGGCCAGCGACGCGGAGACCACCCACATCCTCGACGAGACCGTCGTGGTCCTCGTCCCATCGCTCAACCCCGACGGCGTGACCATCGTCGCCCGGTGGTACGAGCGCACCCTTGGCACGACGGCGGAGGGACTCGGCCCCCCCGAGCTGTATCACCCGTACGTCGGTCATGACAACAACCGGGACTGGTACGCGTTCACCCAGATCGAGACCCGGCTCACGGTGGACAGCCTCCACAATGTCTGGCACCCGCACATCGTGCACGACATCCACCAGCAGGGCCCGTTCGGCAGCCGGCTGTTTCTCCCGCCGTTCATCGATCCGATCGAGCCCAACGTCGATCCGCTGATCGTCTGGGGGGTCAACGCCTTGGGGACGGCGGTCGCCTGGGAGCTCGCCGGGCAGGGTAAGACCGGGATCGTGGTCCACGCCACCTACGACGCCTGGACACCGGCGCGGGCGTACCAGCACTACCACGGCGGGGTCCGGATTCTCTCCGAGACAGCCAGTGCCCGGCTCGCGACGACCATTGACGTGCCGCCCGACCGGCTGCGGGGCCGCCGCGGCTTCGAAGCCGACCAGCGCAGCTGGAACTTCCCGGAACCGTGGCCGGGCGGCCGCTGGACACTGACCGACATCGTGGCCTACCAGAGCGACGCCGCCTTTGCGCTCGTGCGGCAGGCCGCCGTCGATCGGGATCGGTGGCTGCGGAATTTCCTGGCCATCGGCGAACGCGCCGTGCGCGGGTGGGAAGAATGGCCGTACGCGTTCGTCATCCCCCGCGAGGGACAGCCGGAGACCGCCCTGCGCACGATGCTCGGCATTCTCCAGCGGGGATTGGTCGAAATCCGAGCGACGCGCGCTCCCATGACGCTGGACGGCGCCGAATACGCCACCGGCACGTACGCCATCGTCCTGCGACAGCCGTATGCGGCGTTCGCCAAGGCCCTCCTCGAACGGCAGCGGTACCCGGATCTGCGTGCCTCCGTCGGCGGCCCCCCGCGTCCGCCCTATGATGTGACGGCGCACACACTCCCGCTCCTCATGGGTGTGCAGGTTGTCGAAGTGCACGACAGCCTCGCCGTGAGCCTCAGCGAGCCGGTGAGCATTCCCGCCCCCGAGTACGCCTACTCGGGGCTCTCGGCCCGCGCGCCTGTCAGCCCGCGCGCGCGCCGGATCGGGGTCTACCGCAGCTACACCGCCCCGATGGATGAGGGGTGGACCCGTTGGGTGTTCGACACGTGGCGCGTGCCGTACGTGTCGCTCACGGACTCCGTCATCCGGACAGGCCACCTGCGGGCGGGCTTCGACGCGATCGTCGTACCTGACTTGTCGAGCCGCGACATCGAGCAAGGGCTGCCGGCCGAGTATCCCGCTCCGTACGCCGGCGGGCTCGGACGGGATGGCGTGGCGGCGTTGCGCGCGTTCGTGCGGGAGGGCGGGACCCTGGTGGCGGTGGACGGGGCGAGCCGGTGGGCGATCGACGCGTTGGACCTCCCGGTGCGGGACGTGGCGAGCGACTGGAGCGCTGAGCAGTTCTTCGCGCCCGGGTCGATCTTCCGGCTGGAGCTGGATACGGCGCACGCCCTCACGCGGGGCATGCCCGCCCAGACCATCGCGTGGTTCGAGCGGAGCCCGGTATTCGAGATCACGGATTCCAGCCGGGCGCGCGCCGTGGCCCGATTCCCGGCCGACTCGACCGCCGTGTTGCTCTCGGGATGGGTCCTGGGACGGGGCCGGGTCGCCGGTCGGCCCGCGCTCATCGAGGTTCGTGTCGGGACCGGCCGGGTAGTACTATTCGGGTTCCGGCCGCAGTACCGCGGCCAGTCGCTGGCGACCTATCCGCTGTTGTTCAACGCCTTGCGGGGAGAACTCCACTAGCGTGCGCCCGCCCGTCGGTCCGCTCCTGGTGACGGCGGCCCTCCTTGCCGGGGTCCCGGGGCTTGCGGCGCAGGAGCCGGCGGCCCGGGCCCCAGGACCGCCCCATCACGGCACTCGGCGCCCCGACTACCTCAGCGAGCTGCTCCCGCACCGGATGGCGGGGATCGTTCTGCCCCCGCCCCCGCCCGGGGAGCCGCCACCGGTGGTGCGCGGCATCTATCTCAACCGGTGGGTGTTTGCGCGGACGAAGTTCTACGACCTGATTCGGCTCGCCGATTCCACCGAGATCAACGCCTTCGTGATCGACGTGAAGGATGCCACGGGCGAGTTGACGTACCCATCGGCCGTGCCGACCGCCCGCGAGATCGGAGCCAATCGCGCGCCGAGCGTGCGCGATCCACGCGAGCGCCTGGCCGCCCTCCGCGACCGCGGCATCCACGCCATCGCGCGGATCGTCGTCGCCCGCGATCCGTTGCTCGCCCGGGGCAAGCACGACTGGGCCATTCACGATGAAGGCGGCGGGCTCTGGATCGACGGGCTCGGCGAGCCGTGGGTGGACGCGTTTCACGACTCGGTGTGGATCTACGCCGCTCAGCTGGCCGAAGAGGCCGTCCTGCTCGGATTCGACGAAGTGCAGTTCGATTACGTCCGTTTCCCCGACGAGCCGCCGGCACGCTTGAACCGCACGGTCTATCCCAGCCGGCGCGACGGAGACAGCAAACGGTCGGCCATCCGGCGCAACGTGCGCCTGATGAAAGAACGCGTGGCGGCGCTCGGTGTCCCCTTCACCCTCGATATCTTCGGTCTCACGACCAGCACCACGGGTGACCTTGGCATCGGACAGGTGTGGGAGGACCTCGCCGCCGAAGCGGATGTCGTACTGCCCATGGTCTACCCGAGCCACTACCGCCGCGGGTCCTACGGGATCGCCCACCCCAATGCCTCGCCGTACGAAACGGTGCGGCGGGCACTCATCGACGCCATCGAGCGGTCGCGGGCGATGCCACGGTCGGCGACGATTCGGCCCTATCTCCAGTCCTTCTCGATCTTCCGCGTGCGCTACACGGCGGCGGACGTGCGGGCGCAGATCGAAGCGACCGAAGCCCTGGGACTTTCGGATTGGATTCTGTGGAATTCGAGCGGCAACTACCCGACGGCTGCTTTCCGCCCTTCGCGCGCCCGGATCGCGAGCACCGTGCCGGCCTCGACCGGCGTCGGCGAACCCCCTCGCTGAACGACCGGCGCCTCGGCGCTCAGGCGTCCCCACCGCAGCATCGCGTCACCAACCGTTCCACGAGGTCTCGAGCGCCACGCAAGTCCGCAACGGGCATGTGCTCGTTCGGCTTGTGGGCCGTGGCGATATCTCCAGGGCCACACACGGCGCAATCGCAGTCCAGGGTCTGCAGCCAGCCCGCGTCCGTCGCGTAGGAGACCGTCTCCGGCGTGACCTGACCGGTTATCGCCCCCAGCGCCCGCAGGATCGGGGTCTCCGGTGCCGTGAGCATCGGGGGGCTCTCGCTGACCACCGTACAGGCCCAGGGCGCCGCTCCCGCCGACGCCCGCACGGCGTCCTGCACGCGATCCAGGAGCGGCGCCGCGTCCATGCCCGGTAACGGCCGCAGGGTGATCTCCAGCGTACAGCGATCGGGAATCACGTTCGGCGCGGCGCCGCCGTGAATGACCCCCACGTTGAGCGGCACGAACGGCACTTCCGGAAACCACGCGCTGCTCGACACCCGCTCGGCCTCGAGCTGGCGACGCACCGCCGTGAGCGCCCGGACGACCTCGGCGGCGGGTTCGATGGCCGATCGCCCGAGGTGGGGATAGCCGCTGTGGGCGCTCACGCCTGAGAGGTCCACCCGCACGTGCACGAAGCCCTTGTGGGCCGCGACCACACGTAACCGCGTCGGTTCGCCGATCAAGACGGCCCGAGGCAACCGTTCCCGATGCGTCCATCCATCCACGAAGTGCCGCGCGCCGAGCGTTCCGACTTCTTCGTCGTACGTAAAAAGGAGCACCAGCGGCTGACGGAGCCCGGCGGGCGACACCGCGGCGGCCACGTTCGTGGCCACGGCGAGGAACCCCTTCATGTCCGCCGCGCCTCGTCCGAAGAGCCTGCCCTCGCGCTCGCTCAGCCGAAACGGGTCGCTCACCCAGTCCGTCTCGTCGGCGGGAACGACGTCGGTATGGCCCGACAGGAGCAATCCGCCGCGCGTGCCGTCGGGCGTCGGTCCCAGCTCGACCAGCAGATTGGCCTTGAGACCGTCCGGAGCTGCGAGTTGGGAGATGCGGACGCCGGGGCCGTCGAGGTAGTCGGCGAGGAAATCCAGCAGGGGGAGGTTGCTGCGTTGACTGACGGTGTCGAACGCGACCAGCCGCTGCAGCAGCGCCACGTCATCGAGGCGTGTCATGGCCTCGATGATAACACGGGCCCGAGGCGGCTGCACGACGCTGGTCGGCGAGACCGTCGGACGGTACAATAGGATCGGGAGCCGGAAAGGGACGTCTCATGTCGGCTGCCGAGGTCCGCCGTCCCGCCGTCGCCGGGGCGTTCTACCCGCGCAACGCCGGCGAGCTGCGCGAGCTCGTGGGCGCGTGTCTCGCGGAGGCCAGCGGCGACCCTGCCCCCGCACGGGCCGCGCTCGCGCCGCACGCGGGGCTGATCTACTCGGGCCGCTGTGCCGCCCATGTGTTTCGCCGTCTCACCCTGCCACCCGTGGTCGTCATCCTCGCGCCCAACCACACGGGGCGTGTCGGCGCGCCGGGCGGCGCGAGCGTCTGGGCGCACGGCGCGTTTGGCACGCCGCTGGGCGAGGTCCCGGTGGCGCACGCCTTTGCCGAAGCGCTCACGACCCGATGCGCGCTCGCGACGCACGACCCGGTCGCCCACCTGGCCGAACACGCGATCGAAGTCGAGCTGCCTTTTCTCCAAGTCGCGGAGCGGGAGTGCGCGATCGTTCCAGTGGTCCTGGCGTGGGACGACTGGGCGCGGTGCCGGCAGCTCGCGGAGGACCTCGCCCTCCTGGTGCGCGACTGGCCACAGGATGTGCTGCTCCTGGCCTCGAGCGACATGACCCACTACGAGTCGGCCGAGCAGGCGGCCCGGAAGGACCGGCTGGCCCTCGATGCCGCGGAGCGGCTCGACGGCGAGGCCCTGCTCGACGCCTGCCACCGCCACCACATCACGATGTGCGGCCGCGCGCCGGCTGCCGTCGCCCTGGAGACCGCGCGTCGCCTGGGCGCGACCGCCGCCCAAGTGGTGGACTACCGGCACAGTGGCTGGGTAACGGGCGACGACGCGCAAGTGGTGGCCTACGCGGGTCTAGTCATCCGCTGACGGGGCGCCCGCGGGCGTTCGCTAGGCGCCGACCGGGGCGCCGTGCGGCTCCCACGCGGTGATGTAGCCCGCGAGGGCACTCGCCGCCGTGGTGTACGGGCTCGCCAGGTACAACTGCCCCGGCCCCGACCGTCCCGGGAAGTTCCGGTTGATTGCCGAAATCGTGACCGTGTCCCGGTCGTACGAGACCCCCGGACCGGCATTAATGCACGCGCCGCACGAGGGCTCGATGAACACCGCCCCGACCGTGCGGAAGACGTCGAGGTAGCCCTGCTGTTCGCAGTAGCGTTTCACCTCCTGCGAGCCGCACTGGACGTAGCACCGCACGGTCGGGTGAATCCGCTGGCCCCTGTCCAACGCGTCGCGGAACACCGCGGCGTACATGTCCATGTCGGATTTCTTGCCGGCCGTGCACGAGCCGGCGTAGGCGATGTCCACCATCACCCGGTCGCCGAGTTCCCGGATGAACAGCCCGTTGCCCGGGTCGCCCGGGAGCGCCACCATGGGTTCCAGTGTGCTCGCGTCGATGTCGATCACCGTCTCGTACACGGCATCGGGATCCGACCGCAGGCCGTCGAGCAGCTGCCGGACGTCGGCGGCCCGCAACCCCCGCTCCCGCACCAGGAACTCCACCGTCCGTTCGTCCGGCGCGATGATCCCCGTGAAGGCACCCACCTCGGCCGCCATGTTCGTCATCGTCGCGCGCTCGTCGATCGAGAGCGCCGCCACGGCGTCGCCCGCGTACTCGACGATCTTGCCGATGGCGTGCCCGTCCTTCACGTACGGCTGCCGCAGGATCTGCAGCATGTAGTCCTTGGCGGTGACCCCGTCCGGCTTGTCCCCGGTCACGCGGACCAGCACCGACGGCGGCACCTTGAGCCGCACGTCCTTGGTGAGCCACGAATTGAAGATCGCGGTGGTGCCAACGCCGAACGCGACGGCGCCGATCGCCCCGGCGTGCGGGGTGTGCGAGTCGCTCCCGATGATCAGGTGTCCCGGCAGCGCGTGGGACTCGAGGATCTTCGAGTGACAGATCGCCTCGGAGCCCGTGGGGATCCCGAACCGCCCCTGCAGCACGCGCGGCAGCTCGCCATAGAGCTTCACGCCCTGCCGCGCCGCGAACTCCTCCTGCTTCTGCTTCAGTTCCAGGGCGACGTCGAGCAGACCGTCGGCCTTCCGTTCCTCGGTCATCGCGAGATCGAGAAACGTGAGGTGATCCCGGAACAGAAACACCGACCCGGGGTCCGCGATCCGCTCGTCCTCCCCGACGTAGTCCCGCCAGAAGATGGCCGCCATCGGCGTCACGTATTCGTGGCTGAACCGCACATCCGTGCGCACGAACCCCTCGTCGCCCGGCTGCACGAACGGGACGCCGACCCGGTCCTCGGCGAGATCCGTCACCCAGTGGCGCGCGAGGATCTTCTCGGCGAGCGTCAGCGGGCGCCGGCCGGTCGTCACCGCCGGCACGACCACGCAACCCTGCAGCCGCGCCACGTTGTACTGAAACAGCCCGCCGTACTCGATGATGCCCCGCGTGATCTCGCCTTCGCCCCGGGTGAACTCGGCGAGCGGAATCGCCTCGCCCCGCCGCACACGTTCGATGAGGCCGAAATCGGTGCTGGCCAGCAACCCCAGGTTCTGGCAGTTCTCGCGGTAGATTCGCTCGATGCTCTCGGCGATCACGAGTGCGATCCCGGCGCACATCTCCGCGTAGGGCGACTGCTCCCGCGACGACCCCTTGCCCCGGCGCGTGCCGGCCACAGAGCAGACGAACCCGCCGCTCCGCACGCTGCCTCGGGTGATGGGGAATTCACCGCCGGCCTTGAGCCCCAGATACGGGAAATCCCCGAGCGTCTCGTCGTAGTAGTAGCAGATGTAGGCCGGCGTGATCTCGTCGGTGGAGATGTTGTCACGCAGCGGCGCGGCGAGCGGCCAGGCGAGATCCTCCCCGGCGAGCTGCCGCCGGACCAGATCCGCGTCATCGGCGAGCAACAGCACCCGACCCGCCAAGCGTACCTCCGCGGTGCGCTTCGCGACGGGGCGCGTCTTGAGGCTCTCGATCATAGAGGGGGAATGTGCCGCCGGCCTCCCTCACCGGCAAGCCGGGGAGTACAATACGCCGTGCGCTCGATCCCGGTCCTGGTCATCGCCCTGTTGCTGACCGTGCACGCGGCCGCCGCCCAGAGCGCCGTGCCGGTGGCGGCCGTCCGCACGGGCGGGGTGCGCGCCGCGGGCCTCGTGGAAAGCTCCGGCGTCGCGGTGAGTCGACTCGCGCCCGGGATTCTCTGGAGCCACAACGACTCGGGTGACGGGCCGTTCCTGTACGCCATCGATTCCACCGGGCGGTTGCGTGCCAAGTTCCGGGTGACCGGCGCGCGCGCCATCGACTGGGAGGACCTCGCGCTCGCGCCCTGCCCACCGGGCACCTGGCCCGACCGCGTGTGTCTGTTCCTGGCGGACATCGGCGACAACGAGGAACGGCGTGCACGGGTCGTGCTGTACGCCGTCCCGGAACCCGAGGTCGCCCCGGCTCCCAGAATCCAGCACACGGAGCCGGCCCGCGCGCTGCGGGTTCGCTACGCCGACGGCGCGCGGGACGCGGAGGCCCTGGTGGCCGATCCGCATGGCACCCTCTTCATCGTCACGAAGGGCCGCTCGGGACCGATCCTGCGCTACGCCATCGCCCCGCAGTCGTGGGGTACGGACTCCACCGTCGTCGTCCGGGCCGACACGATCCCGATCCACCCCCAGCCGCTCATCGGTCGGTGGATCACCGGGGGGGCGATGACGCCGGACGGCAGCACAGTCGTGCTGCGCACCCATACCGAGCTGTACCGGTTCCGCGTCGAGGGGACCCGGTGGCTGGCCGACGGCCCGCCCTGTTGGGTGGGCGGGCTGGAGCCTCAGGGGGAGGCGGTGGACTTCCTCCCGGACGGCCGTCTCATCCTGACCAGCGAACGGGCGTTCGCCGCCGACGGCGCGATCACGATCGTGCGCTGCCCGTAGCCCCGTTCCTCCCCTGGCTCGGGAGCGACAAACGGACTATGTTCCGCCGGCTCTTTACCCAGACCTTCCCATCGAGGGGGTAGCTCTGGATCTCCCTACCGGACACCGAGTTCCCGTCAGCTGGCTCCGCGCCAACGCCTGCGCCCCCATCAAGTGGCGCACGGTCACTGACATTCTCCCCCCCGGGGCCGCAACGCCCGAGGACTACGCGACCCTGCGCGCCGAGGTCATGGCGTACAAGCGGGTCGCGCAGACCATCAAGAAGCAGAGGAAGTCCGGCTTATGGGGCGACAACGTACTCGGGCTGGCTTCCAACAAGACGCTGGGGTGGAAGGACGTCGGGACGGTGGCGCAGTACCGCCACTTGCTGGAGTTGGGGGTCCCGCACGAAGACCGCGTGTTCCGCGAAACCGACCGCTACTTCTACCGCCTGCTGTCGCGGGACGAGTCGCCTGACCTGCTGGCGGAGTACAAGTCTGCGGCAAAGGGGAACCCGGAACTCGCGGCGTGGTCGCGGGCGCTGTTCCGCGAGGCGGCAACCGCCGCGCTGGCGCACGCGGGCAGGGTCGAGGACCCACGGGTCCGGGGGGCCGCCCACCGCATGGCGTCCCAAGTGTCGCACTTCCTCCGTTCCGAGTTGGCAGCGAAGCCGATCGTCCGCAAGGGAAACCGGAACATCCTCCATCCGGAAACGACTCCCCCCACCGTGCTCTCGGTAGCGGTCGTGGCGTACATGCCCTCGCTTCAGCGCGAGCGGGCCGGATTCGTGGAACGGCTTTGTTCCTTTCTCGCGCAGCCGGCTCCCAAGAAGAAGTACGTCCTCCCCATCGGGCGGAAGATCATTCAGCCCACGTACCAACTGCTCGGGAATCCCATCGAGGCGGACCGCAGCGGAAATGCCAAGGACCTCCCGCTCGCGCTCTATTGGATGGAGTTGCTGGCGCGGCTCGGGATGCTGCACACCAACGAGGTCGCGCTCAGAGTGCTGGCGCGCCTGCTGAGCGACGTGGACAAGCACGGGGTGTGGTCGCCGAAAAGCCTGCGCTCGCTTCCCAAGTCGCCGTCGAAGCTGGCCGACTTCGCGTTTCCGCTCGAACTGGACGGGAAGACGATGGAGCGGCGCCAGGCCGACGTGACGTTCCGACTCGCCCTGATCGCGAAGGCGGCCGGCTGGACGCTCGAATACACGTGAGTTCGGGGATTCCGAGGTTGTTGCTGGAGTAGTAGTGATATAGACTACTCTCCATGCCGCTTGTCGATCTCACGCCCTTTGGTTTCACCCCCACGGAAGCCGCCGCGTACTCCGCCCTGGTCGACCTGGGCCCAGCGAGTGGCTATGCCGTGGCCAAGCGACTCGGGATTGCGCGCGCCAACGCCTACCAGGCTCTCGACGGGTTGGTGACCAAAGGCGCGGCGGCGCTCCTCGAGGGCACCCCCCGCCGGTACCGGGCCCTCCATCCCCAGGCGCTGCTGACGCTAATCATCGAGCACGAGACGCGGAAACTCGACCGGTTGGAGCGGCAGGTCACGGCGCAGCCGCCGCAAGGGGCGGAACCGCTGATCGAGCTGCGGGGCGAGCGCGCCGTGCGGGAAGCGGCAACCCGGGCGATTGTCCGGGCCGACGGGCCGGTCCGGTGCGTTGGCCGGCCGGCCGACCTGCGCGAGCTGGGTCCGGCGTTTCGCGCCCGAGCCGCGGCCGGACGCCCATTCACCGTTTGGTCGGTGGGGACGGCCGAGGGGGTGTCGCCGGCTGTAATCGCGGTGGTCGAACCGGAGCGCATGGCAGGGTTGTTCGCCTCCCCGGCGTTCCTGTTGATCGCCGACGGCGCCCTCGCCGCGACACTCGAGCCCGAGATCCTGGGCTACTGGGCAACCACCCCCCTGGTGGTGGGCCTCGTGGACGCCGCGATTACGAGCCTGACCGGAGCTTGACACCGGGCGCATCCAACCGCACTATACATCAACCGGTTGGTTGAATGGCTCAAACCACTGAATCGCGAAGAGATCGACTGCTCGCTGCTGCCCGGCGCGAGTTCGCGGAGTTCGGATACTCCGGTGCCCGGGTAGCCCGAATCGCTGAGCGGGCTACGGTCAACAAGCAGCTCCTCTACTACTACTTTGGCTCGAAGGCCGGTCTCCACGCCGCCGTTGCCCGCACCTCCAGCGTCCCCAACAACCCTCCCACCCTCTCGACCGCACCTCCCGAGCGCTTGCGCCGCGCCATCGAAGCAGTTTGCACCGAGTTGCTCCGGGATCCGGCGCTCGCGACGTCCCTCACCGAACGCCAGTTGACCGCCGAAGCACGCGCCGTCGTGGTCCAGCGCGTCGCGGCCTGGCTCGAGGCGTTCGCCACGGTCGTGTCTGACGGCCAGGGGCAGGGGTACTTCCGCGATGACGTCGATCCGGCCTCCCTCGCACGCCAAGTGCTCGTCCTCTGCGCGGGCTATCACGGCCTGGCCCCCACGCTGGCGATTGGCGCCGACGCGCCCGACCGGTGGCCGGCGGACGTCGCGAGCCTGCTGCTGCGGGCGCTGACCTGGTAAGTCCCGGTCGGCAACGGCGCTGGTGCCGCGGGAGCTGCACCGGGCCGTAACGAGCCGGGCGGCTCTCCGCAGAGAGCCGCCCGGCGTCGCTGTTGCGCGTCGCGGGTGCTAGTTGCCCGTGAGTGCCAGGTCCTCGGTCTGCGGCTCGCCCTTGCGACGCACCTTGCCGCTGGCAGGCTCCTCGGGCTGGTGGAGGGCGATGTCGAACACCTCGGAGAGGTGTTCGACGGCGTGCACCGTCAGCTTGGCCCGCTCGTCCTCTCGGATGTCGTCGAGGTCGGCGAGGTTCTCCTTGGGCAGGACGACCGTTGTGATGCCCGCCCGAAGGGCTCCCAGGACCTTCTCCTTCACGCCGCCAATCGGCAGGACGCGGCCCGAGAGCGTGACCTCGCCGGTCATCGCCAGGTCGTGCCGGACGCACATGCCGGACAGCGCGCTCACCAATGCAGTCGCCATGGTGATGCCCGCCGACGACCCTTCTTTCGGTACGGCGCCCGCAGGGACGTGAATGTGCACGTCCTTCTCGAGGAACCGGTCGCCCGGAATACCCAACTCGTCCGCGTGCGTTTTCGCGTAGGTGAGCCCCGCCCGGGCCGACTCCTTCATCACGTCACCCAGCTGTCCGGTGAGCACGAGATCGCCCTTCCCCCGCATCACCGACGCTTCGACGAACATGATGTCGCCGCCCACGGGCGTGTAGTACATGCCCGTCGCGATCCCCACCTCCGCCTCGCGGGCAGCACGCTCGGGGTGCACGCGGGCCCGTCCCAGCAGTTCGTCGACCGCCTCGGCGGTGACGGTGACGCGCTCCTTGTCACCGGCTGCGATCTGGCGCGCCACCTTGCGGGCGACCTTGCCGATTTCGCGCTCGAGCTGCCGCACACCCGCTTCGCGCGTGTACCCCGCGATGACCGTGGTCAGCGCCTGATCGATGATCTCCAACTGATCGGGAAGCAGGCCCGCTTCACCGGTTTGGCGCGGAATGAGATACCGCCGCGCGATGCTCAGCTTCTCCTGCTCGGTGTAGCCCGAAAACTCCACCATCTCCATCCGGTCGAGCAACGGCGCCGGGATGTTCTGCAGGAAGTTCGCCGTGGCGATGAACAGCACCTCGGAGAGGTCGAACGGGACCCCCAGGAAGTGATCGGTGAATGAGTCGTTCTGCGCGGGATCGAGCACTTCGAGCAACGCGGCCGCAGGGTCGCCCTGGAACGACACGCCGAGCTTGTCCACTTCGTCGAGGAGGAACACCGGGTTCTTCGCGCCGGCCTTCTTCATGCCCTGAATGATCCGTCCCGGCATGGCGCCCACGTACGTCCGGCGATGCCCGCGAATGTCCGCCTCGTCGCGGGCGCCGCCCAGCGAGATGCGCACGTACTCGCGCCCCATCGCCCGGGCGATCGACTTGGCGATGGAGGTCTTTCCCACACCCGGCGGCCCGACGAACAGCAGGATCGACCCCTTGGCGCGGCGGTCGTCCTCGTTGCCGGGCACCGGATACTCCCCCGTCGGGAGGCCCCGCGCCGCCGCATCGTCGAGCTGGGCGCGCAGCTGGCGTACGGCGAGGAACTCCAGCACACGGTCCTTCACGTCCTGCAGACCGAAATGATCCTCGTCCAGGATCGTCGCGGCACGCTTCAGATCGAAGTGCTCCTCGCTGCGCTCGTTCCACGGCAATTCGGCGATCGTTTCGAGGTAGGTGCGGATGACCTGGGCCTCCATGGACTCGCGCGGGGCGCGCGACAGACGACCGAGCTCCCGCTTGACTTCCTTGCGCGCTTCCTCCGGCAACACGATCTCCTCGAGCCGCTGGCGCAGCTCGTCGGCCACCTGCTCGTCGTCGTCCTCGCCGAGCTCTTTCCGGATGGCCTTGAGCTGCTCGCGCAGGAACATCTCGCGCTGGCGCTCACCGAGCTCCTCCTGCACCTTCGACTTGATGTCCTGCTGCGCGTCGAGCAGGCCAATCTGCCGCTGCACGTGAATCAGGACGCGCCGCAGCCGCTCTTCCACGGCGAGCGTCTCGAGCAGCGCCTGACGCTCCTTGGACGAGATGTCGAGATAGCCGGCGACGAGGTCGGCGAAGCGTCCCGGATCCGCCACCCCTTCCAGCACCTGCTCCACGACCTCCTCCGCCAGTCCCGACTTCTGGCCGAGTTCCGCCGCGCGCTCGCGTACCTCACGGTGCAGCGCCAGGAACGCCGCCTCCTCCGCGTCAAGCGGCGGCAAGTCCGGCGTGCGACACACGACCGATTCGATGTACCCCTCGACCTCGGAGTACTGCAGCACGCTCGACCGGAACTCGCCGTGCAGCAGCAACTGGACACCACCGAGCCCGCGCTGGATCTGCCCGATCTTGGCCACCGTGCCCGTCGTGTACAGACCGGCCGCCTCGACTTGGTCGGTATTCTCGCGCTGGCACACCGCGAAGATCCGCCGGTCTTCGCGTTTCAGTGCCGCCTCGATCGCGCGCAGCGTGCCCGGTCGACCGGCACCGATCGGTGCCGTGACACCGGGGAACAGCACGACCTCGCGCAGCGGCAGCACCGGCAGCCGGATCCGCTCCAGGCCCTGGAAGGGGGTCAGTTCACTCATCAGTCGCTCACGCCTCTCCGCCGCCCGCCGCGGCCCAAATCGTCCGATCTCCTGAGCGCAGCGGCCGTGCCACCAAAGACTGCCTCATTGGTCTGAACCCCGCTCCATGACGTGCCGTTCCCGCCGTGTTGGACGCCGCGATCTCGCCGTTCGTGCCAGATTGGCAGGAAAACGCTTTGCGTGGCTCAGGACGAGGGGGCGCGCGGCGCGCTGTGGAGGAGCGCCTTGAGCTCGGAGTCGGTCAATTGCTCGAGCAGGCCGGCGCGCGTCGTGATCTCGCGGGCCGGCTCTTGGGGGTCGGACTGGCACTCGAAGCGGACGATATCGGCCGGTTGCGGGAAACCTCCGGCCTTCCGCTTCGTAGAGACGAGACCAGAGGTCCGGCCGACGCGTTCTGCCGCCCACCGGCGGCCGGCATCATCGGTAATCCAACGCATCGAGCCGCGCGCCTCCCGTCTGGTGCAGGTTGCCAGCGTCTCGGACGCGGACTAATGTATGCCCCTGATCAAGCGCGTGCCAATGGACGACGCTCTTCTCGAAGAGAACCCGCTCGCCGAGCGCCTGGCACAGGTGCTCGAAGGCGCATACGAACTGGAGCGTGAGATCGGGCGGGGCGGCATGGGAGTCGTCTTTGCCGCGCGCGATCTCGCCCTCCGGCGTCGGGTGGCCATCAAGGTGTTGCCTCCCGAACTGGCCTTTCGCCAAGAGATCAAGATCCGGTTCATGCGCGAGGCCCAAACGGCCGCGCGCCTGTCGCACCCGCACATCGTGCCGATCCACGCGGTCGGTGACGAGGGCGGGCTCGTTTACTTCGTGATGGGCTTCGTGGACGGCGAGTCGCTGGGCGCGCGGCTCAAGCGCCGCCGCGCGCTGCCGGCCGAAGAGGTCCGTCGCATCATGAAGGAGACCGCCGACGCCCTGGGCATGGCGCATGCGCTCGGCGTCGTCCATCGCGACATCAAACCCGACAACATTCTGCTGGAGGGTACGCGGCGTCGCGTCATGGTGACCGACTTCGGGATCGCCAAGGCGCTCTCGGAAGCGAGCCCCGGAACCCTGACGGGAACCGGCATCGCGATCGGCACGCCGCATTACATGAGTCCGGAGCAGGCCGCAGGCGAGCGCGACATCGACGCCCGCAGCGATCTCTACGCGCTGGGGGTGGTCGCCTACGAGATGGCCACGGGCGAGCTCCCGTTTCATGCGCCCACGGTGCCCGGGATCTTGATGAAGCACATCTCCGAACCGGCCCCCGACATCAAGCGGACGCAGACGGATATCCCCGACGACCTGGCCACGGCCATCATGCGGTGTCTGGAGAAAGACCCGAACGCCCGGTGGCCGACGGCCGAATCGCTGCGGCGCGCGTTGGAGAACCGTTCGTCCGGCCCGTACCGTCCGCCGCCGCCGCGTCCGCGCCCGTCGGCAGCCAACGCCGGGGTCGCCTTGGACCGGGCCTGGAGCCGCGGGGAACGGGGCGTGGAGCGCGGACACGAGCGTCGCGGGCCGGATCGCCATCGTCCGCTCGATCCCGCCGCCGCGGGGCGGCGGTCGCGGGAACCCGAGATCGTCCGAAGCTTCCGCGCCGAATTCTCCCGCTGGGCCGCCGTCTCCGGGGCGCTGATGCTGATCAACGTAGGGACGGGCATCACCGAGCCCTGGTTTCTCTTGGTGGCCGGCATCTGGGGGTTCGGCATCGGCACGCGCTACGCCAAGCTGTGGCAGGCCGGGTACAGTTGGCGCGACGTGCTCAATCGGCCGCCGGCCCCTGACGCCGTGGAGGCCCGCATGCCGGCGACGGCCGCCCCCAAACAACTGCGTGGCGCCAGGGACGTCGGCGCCGACGAGGACTTCGGGCCATTGGCCGAGCAGATCACCCAGCTGCGCCGCGACCAGGCGGCCATCCGCCAGATCGTGGACAAGCTGCCGGCCTCCGAGCGGGCGTTGTTGCCCGACGTCGTGCAGACCGTGGAGGGCCTGGCGCGCCGAGCGCTCGACCTCGCACGCACGCTGTCGCAAATGGAAGGCGAAGTGGATCCGGAGACGTTGGCCCGGCTCGAGGCGCGCATCAAGAACCTGCGCGACGAGGGCGGCGACGATCGCCGAATCGAGCTGATCGAGCGCCAGCGCGGGGTACTCGGCGAGTTGGTGGAGCGTCGCAAGTCCCTCGAAGCGCAGTTCGAAGCCTGCGTGCTGGCGGTCCAGAACGTCCGGTTCGACCTGCTGCGGCTGCGCTCGGCCGGCGTCAGCGCGGTGCTCGATGACCTCACGAGCGCCACGCAGGCGGCGCGCGTGCTGAGCGAGGACGTCGAAGCCGCGATTGGGGCCGCGAGCGAGATTCGCAGGGAGCTGGAGCGCTAGAACCGGTGCAGCGCGCGGATCCCCTCCGCGATCCCTTCCGCCTGCGGCAGAATTACCTCTTCCAGTTCCGGCGCATACGCGACGAACGTATCGGTCGCCGCCAGTCGCTTGACGGGTGCGTCCAGCCAGGCGAAATGCTCGTCGGCGATCCGCGCCGCGATCTCCGCGCCATACCCCCAGGAAAGCGAATCCTCGTAGGCAACCAGCACTTTGTTGGTCTTGCGCACGGACGCGCCGATCCGCTCCCAGTCCACCGGGTTCAGAGACCGCAGATCGAGCACCTCGACGCTGATCCCGTCCGACTCCTCGACCAGCTTGGCCGCAGTGAGCGTCCGCTGCACGACCGCCCCATACGTGATCACCGTGACGTCGGTGCCGGCGCGGACCACCTTCGCCTTGCCGAACGGAATCATGAAGTTCGGCCCGGGGTAGGAGCCCTTGTTGTATGTCTGGCGGTACAGGTGCTTGTGCTCCAGAAACAGCACGGGGTCGTCACATCGAATGGCCGTGCGCAGCAGGCCGCCGGCATCGAGCGCGGTGGCGGGGCACACCACCCGGAGTCCCGGGATGTGCGTGAACAGCGACGCGCCGGTTTGCGAATGGTACACGGCACCGCCCTTCAGGTAGCCGCCGTACGTCGCACGAATCACGACGGGGGCGCTGAAGGCGTTGTTGCTCCGCCAGCGGAGTAGGGCGAGCTCGTTCCGGATCTGGTGATACGCCGGCCAGATATAGTCGAAGAACTGGATCTCCACGACGGGCTTCAGGCCGCGGGTCGCCAGCCCGATCGCCCGGCCGACGATGTTCGCCTCCGCCAGGGGCGAGTTGTAGACGCGATCGTGCCCGAACTTCTTCTGGAGCAGCCACGTCACCTTGAAGACCCCGCCCTTGCCCTTGACGCGGTCGACATACTCCTCGCGCGACGTGTCCGCCACGTCCTCGCCGAAAATCAGGATGCGCGGGTCCCGCCGCATCTCGTCTTCCATGCACTTGTTGAGGAGATCCACCATCGTCGTGGGCTGGCCCTCGAACTGCGGATCGTCTTCGGTATCAAACGGCTCGGCTGTGGGATCCACGTCGGGCGAGTACACGTACGCGTACACGGTCTCCGGCCCCGGCTGGGGCGAGGCGAGCGCGATCTCCGTGGCGATCTCCAGTTCCTCGTCGACCTTCGCCCGAATCTCGTCCAGCTCCGCTTCGGTGGCATGGCCCTCGGCCAGCAGGTATTCCGGGTACGTGCGCAGCGGGTCGCGCTCGGCCTCCGCCTCCCGCTCCTCCGTCGTCTTGTACATCACCTCGTCGTCCGACAGCGAGTGGGAGTACGGCCGGATCACGTGCGCGTGCACGAGCGCCGGCCCGCGCCGGGCCCGGCAGTACTGCACCGCACGCGTCAGCGATTCGTAGGACGCGAGGGGGTCACAGCCGTCCACCTCTTCGATATGGAAGTGTGGAAACCCCGCCAGCAGCTTCGAGATGGAGCCCCCCGCCGTCTGCACCTCGACCGGAACCGAGATCGCGTACTTGTTGTCCTCGATCACGAACACGACCGGGAGTTTGAGGGTGCTCGCCGAGTTGAGCGCCTCCCAGAACTCGCCTTCGCTCGTCGTGCCGTCACCGGAGGAGCAGAACACCACTTCGTCGCTCCTGATCCGCTCCAGCCGATCGGGGATCGTCGCGATCCGGTCGTAGCGGTACCAGGCTTCCGCGCAGCCGACCGCGTTGAGGTACTGCGTCCCCGTGGGGCTCGACGAGCTGACGATGTTGAGTGCCTCGTGCCCCCAATGCGAGGGCATCTGGCGTCCCCCCGAATTGGGATCGTCGGCGGCAGCCACCGCTTCGAGGAGCATCTCGGTTGGGGTCATACCGAGCGCCAGGCACAGCGCCCGGTCGCGGTAGTACGGGTAGAACCAGTCGTAGGCGGGTTTGAACACCTTGCCCGCTGCCACGAGGATGGCCTCGTGCCCGGCGCCGGAGATCTGGAAGAAGATCTTGTTCTGCCGCTTGAGCTGGATCTCCTTGTCGTCGATGCGCCGGGACAGCAGCATGAGCCGGTACATGTCCAGCAGCTCCGCCTTCTCGAGGCGTACCGCCGTCGCCCGCCGGGCACTGGGGTTGGTCCGAGATCCGGTCTTGGGAGGCATCGGCCAAAAATAGCCTACTGCCCGGGTGGGGCCAGCCGGGCCGCGAGCCCGGGGAACTGCGCCACGGCGAGCGCGGTCACCGGATCGGTCCGCAGGAGGAACGCGTCCCGCGCGTCCGCCCCCCAACGCACCTCGATGGTCCGCGCCGCGAGGCCGCGCGTCAACCGCCAGGCTAGCGCGCTGTCCGGGACCGCCGTGACCCCCAGCCGCTGCCGGACTCTCGCGAGAAACGGCGCGAGCAGATCCGCGTGCCACCGCTGGGCGTCGGACTCCCACTCCGCGCGTGCCTGATCGCCCGGCGGCAGGTCAAACCCCACGCTGTCGGCCACCGCATCATCGAATCCGGAGTCCGCCGCGACGGCATGCCACACCGGGATGGCGCGGGGCTCGGACACCTCGACGTCCGGCCGGATGCCGCCACCGCCGCGCACCGCACGCCCCGCCGTCGTGTGGAACACCTCCGCCGTATCCCGCTCGGCGCCGGAACGCCCCGCAAAGCTCAAGTACTGTTCCGCCCGCAGGTCCTGATAGCGGCGCTGGATGAAGCGTCCGCTCGGGGTCAGTACGCGTCCGATCGTGAGCCACACGATATCGCCCGCGGGAAGCACGAACGGCGCCTGCATCAGGGCCTTGCCGAAGCTGCGGCTGCCGACCAGCAACGCCCGATCGTGATCCTGGAGCGACCCTGCCAGGGCCTCCGACGCGCTGGCACTGCGCCGGTCGATCAACACGATCAAGGGAAGGTCGCGGAACTTCCCGTCTCTCTTGGTCACGAAGTCCTCGTCGACGTCCCGCTTGCGACCGCAGGTGCGGAACACGAGCGTGTTGCGCGGCAGGAACAGCGAGGCGATCTCCACCGAGGCCGCGACGCTCCCGCCCGGGTTGCCTCGCAGATCGAGCACCAGTTGCCGGGCCCCGTCACGCCTGACCTGGTTGATGGCCTTCTCCAGCTCATCGGGTGCCTTGCTGCCGAACTCGGCCAGCCAGACGTATCCCGTCGTCCGGTCCAGCAGGTGCACCATGCCGACCGACCGCGGGACGATGCGCTCACGCTTGAGCGCGACGCGGTAGGACTGGGGCTCCAGGCGGGGGCCGCGTTCCAACGAGAGCGTCACGCGGCTGCCCGGCTTCCCCGCGAGCCTGAGCTCTACCGTCTTGGCGTCCAGGCCGGCTATCGTCGTGTCATCGATCGCCACGACGCGGTCGCCCGCCGCAATGCCCTTCTTGTCCGCCGGGCTCCGGTCCAGCACGGTGAGCACCGTCGGCAGCCCATCTACGTCTTCCAGGACCAGGCCCACCGAGCCCAGGTCGCCGCGCTGGAGTGCGGCACCCCGTTCGACGTCCTCTCGCGCAACGAAGCGGCTGTGCGGGTCGAGCGAGCGCAGCACGCCATCGATCGCCGCGCGCACCAAGTCCCCGTAGTGCACCGAGTCCACGTAGTTGACGCGGATGTGGTTCAGCACGCCGGAGAACGTCTGGAGCTCTTCGTAGTTCGACCGGGCCTGGGCGACACCCAGCCGCGCCGGCACCATCGCGACGCAGACCAGCAGGACGGATCGGAGTGGCAGCAGCATGAGGGCCCCCGTTGACAGTGGGCGCCGGATGACGCCGCTGGGGATCAGCGCAGTCGGGTGAGCTTCCGCAACACGTCGAGCTTCTCCAGAGCCGATGTCGAGGATGGCGCCTCGCCGATCGCATACAGTCCGTCGCGGATGTCGAGCAGAACTTCGAGCAGGAGTTGCTCGCGCTGGAAGGACGCGTCGAGTTCGGTCATCCGCGGCTCGTCGCTGAGCGCCTTCGCCCGATCATAGGCCTCGCGATAGACCGCTTCGAGGTTCTCCAGGATCCGTTGGCGCGATCGGGGACTCATCGTTGACTCCGGTAGACGTCCGGCTCGGTTCAGACGTAGGGGAGAAACACGAGGCCGCTGGGCACTTTCGGCGCGAAATACGTGGACTTGGGCGGCATGACGCCGCGCGCGTCCGCCACCGCCAGAACACGCTCGACCGGAGTCGGCCGGACCAGCACGCCCGCCGCAGCGGAGCCCCGCCCGACCGCATCGAACACCTCACCGGGATGCGCGGTGTAGCTGAGCGCGCCCGCGGGACCCGCCGCGGCCAGCAGGGGTTGCACGACGTCGCGCTCGACCACGGCGATCTCGAGCTCCCCGTCCTGCGGACTCGGAGCTGAGAGCGCCAGCACCCGCCCCTGCGGCAGCACCACCACCGCCGACGCCCCGGCCCCGAGTCCCTCCAACAGGCCCCGCGGGTCCAACTCGGCCTCACGCTCGTCCACCGCAAAGTGACGCGCCCAGGCCGTCACGAGCGCCACGGGATCGATGGGCGTGCCCGTCACCAGTCGGTGAGTGGGCAACACGAACAGCCCGGGGTCGCGCAGCGGCACCACGAGGGCCGGCATCCGCTCCGCCACGGGGAGCTCCGCCCGCAAGGCATTGGCGGTCTCAAACCGATGGTGGCCGTCGGCGATGTACAGCGGCCCGTCGCCCACCGCGTGGGCGATCTCGCGCCCCTGCACGCCCCCCACCCGCCACAGTCCGATCGCGACCCCATCGAGCTCGGCGACGGCCAGCGGTTCATGGTGCGTGACACCGTCCAGCCGCCGCTGGAGGTGGCCGCGCTCGTCGCGCGCGAGCACGAAGATCGTCTCGAGCATCGCGCCAGTGGCGCGCGCGAGTGCCAGCCTGTCCTCTTTCGGCCCGCGATGCGTGTGCTCGTGCGGACGCACCCGACCCGCATCGTACGGCTCGACATGGAGACCCGCGATGACGCCGGTCCGGAGGTGGGTGCGGCCGTCGGGCGTCAGGAACTCCTGCTGCACGACGTAGACGCCGGGCGCCGGATCACGCTCGAGCACCCCCTCGGCACGCCATTGCGCGAGGAGCTTCGCCGCCGCGTCGTACCGGTTCCCCGGTCCACTCGGCAGAATGAGTCGCACGATGTTGTGGGGATGGCGTGCCGCGAGCGTGTCGCGGAACGTCATCGAGATGACGTCGTAGGGAGGGGCAACGAGGTCGCCCAGCCGGTCCACCGCGCGATATCGTTCGGCGGCGAAGGGGGCGATCAGCGGGGGAAGCACGGCAGCAGACATGTCGCATTCACTCGGTCGCCCAACACGTTGGCGCAGGGACCCGGTCCTCGCCAGTCCCGGCCGGGCTGTCGCCCGGGAGTCTCACGTCCACGGTCGGGCGGCGGCTTCCGCCTCGTCGAGCAGGCGGCGGTACGAGGTGTATCGAGTTCCGGCGATGTCGCCCCGGTCGACGGCCGCGCGCACCGCACAACTCGGTTCGTCCCGATGCCGGCAGTTGTCAAATCGACACCCGTCCCGCCGGGAGGCGAATTCCGGGAACGCCGCTCCCACTTCCAGTGGGTCCAGCCCCCAGAGCCCGATGTCGCGAAGGCCCGGTGTATCCACCACGAATCCCTCGTCCCCCAAGGGGTGCATCTCTGCGGCCACGGTCGTATGCCGCCCCGCGTGCGATCGGCGGCTCACGACAGCCGTCCGCAGCGTGAGTCCGGGGACCAGCGCGTTGAGCAGCGTCGATTTTCCCACTCCCGTGGGACCAGTGAACAGCGAGACGGCACCCGCCAGCTGCCGACGCAGCGCGCCCAGCCCGGTTCCCGCCGTTGCGCTCGTGACGATCACGGGGTAGCCCGCTTGCCGGTAGGGGACCCCGTGCGCCGTGGCCGAGGCATCCAGATCTGCCTTGTTCACCACGATCACGATCGGGAGGTCGTTCGCCTCCGCCACAGCGGTGAACCGGTCCATGAGGGCCGGATCCCAGTCAGGCATCCGTGCGGCGCCGACCACCACGACCTGATCGATGTTCGCCGCGAGCGCCCGTACGCCCCGGGCCCGCCCGGGGCTGCGGCGCCGCAGCAGCGTGCGCCGCGGGTGGATACCCTCGATGGTCGCCGCCTCGGGACCATGCAGCGCCAGGACCACCCGGTCTCCGACCAAGACCGTCTCGTCCGACCGGTGCTTCATGCGGCCCCGCAGGACGGCTTCGAGCCGGTGGCCGTCCACGTAGACCCCATACCGACCGCCCGTACACGACAAGACGATGCCGTCGGGCAACGCTACGGGTCGGGAAAGTCGACGCGCGCCGCGATGGCGCGGTCGAGGTGGGCTTTGATGTCGAACAGCGAGATCTCCCGCAATCCCAGCTCGGCCGCATCCGGAGTGTCCCCGTACGTCAGGAACCCGGATTCGACGTGACCAGCCGGGCGGTCACCCGCCGGCGACCAGCGCACGAACAGGAAGGCGGCTCCGTACCGGGCGGAGCCACTCGGTGCCGCGTCCACCAGGACGGCCACCGAGTACGACGCGCCGTCGCTCCCGGTGAACGCCGGGGGGCGCCCGTGTCGGGCGACGTACCCGCCGTAGGTCGCGTCGTCCATCAGGAAGCGCGGCGACCGAACGTCTCGCGGGCCAGGCTGCCGACCATGAACGCGACGTTCGCCGGCCGTTCCGCCAGGCGGCGCATGAGGTACGGATACCATTCGGTGCCGTAGGGGACATACACCCGTACGTTGTACCCTTCCCGGCGGAGCTGCTCCTGAAGATCGCGGCGCACCCCGTAGAGCAGCTGAAACTCGAACCGCTCCGCGGGGATGTCGTGCGCCCGCGCGTACCGTTTCACGTGCGTGATGAGCCGCTCGTCATGCGTCGCAAAGGCGGGGTAGTTCCCCCGCTCCAGCATCCGTTCGCTCAGGCTGGCAAACGTCGCGTCCACGTCCCGCTTGGCGGGAAACGCCACCGAGTCGGGCTCCTGGTACGCGCCTTTCACGAGGCGGACGCGGGCCCGCGCGGCGAGCAGCGCCTCGACGTCCGTCTCCGCCCGCCGCAGCATCGTCTGAATGACCACCCCTACCAGATCCCCGTACGCACCGAGCAGCTGCGTGTGGAACAGGTCCAGCGTGCGCTGGACGTACTCCGACGCTTCCATGTCGATCCGCACGAAGATGCCGTGGGCGCGCGCGCGTTCGAGGATGGCAGTCACGTTGGCGGCTGCGAGGGCCTGGTCGAGATCGAGCCCCATCTGGGTGAGCTTGATCGACAGATTCGCGCGGACACCGACGGCCTGAATCCGGTCCAGAATCGCGACGGCCGCGTCGCGCGCTCCGGTCGCCTCCTCCGGCGTCGTGACGCTCTCGCCCAGCAGGTCAAGACTGACGCTGATGTCCTTGGCGTTCAGCTCCCGCGTGGCGGTCATCGCGTGATCGAGGGTCTCCCCCGCCACGAAGCGCGAGGCGAACCGGCGCGCCAGACCGTTGCGCTTGATGAACTCGAAGATGCTTCGCTGCTCGCTGAGCCACAGGAAGCTGCTCCGCAGCATGTCTCGGTCCGTTTCGAATCAGTCGTCGGGGTAGAAGCGCTCGCCGTCGGCGGCCATCCGCTCGAGCCGGGGCGCCGGGGTGAACCGGTCGCCGTAGGCCGTCGTGAGTCGGCGCAGGATCTCGACGGCCTGGGGAATCCCGGCGCGATCCAGCGTCCGCAGCGGGCCACCGAGGAATGGTGGGTAGCCGATGCCGAAGATGGCGGCGATGTCGCCGTCCCGGGGCGAGCGCACGACGCCTTCGTCGAGCGCCCGCACCGCTTCGTTCAGCATGGCGTACAGCAGGCGGTCCCGAACATCGGCGTCCGCGATCGTCGCGGAGCCGGGCTGGGTCCCGATCAGCGCGTAGATCGACTCGTCGACCCCCCGGCGCTTGCCTTTCTTATAGCGATAGAAGCCCCCGCCGCTCTTGCGCCCCAAGCGCCCCGCGGCGACGACGGCCTTGAGCCCCTCCTGGGGACGCATGCGATCGCCGAACGCCTCGTGCAGCACACTCGACGCCTTGAGCCCGACGTCGAGCCCGATTTCGTCCAGCAGCGTGATCGGCCCCACCGGAAAGCCGAACCGCTTCATCAGGCGATCGAGCCCTTCGATCTCGACGCCCTCCGCCACGAGCCGTCCCGCCTCATTGAGGTACGGCGCGAGAATGCGATTCACCCAGAAGCCGGGATGGTCTTGGACGACGACCACCGTCTTCCCCATCCGGCGCCCGAACGCCACCGCGGTGGCGGTCGCCGAGGGCGAGGTTTGTCCGGTCACGATGACTTCGAGCAACGGCATCTTCTCGACCGGCGAGAAGAAGTGCATGCCGAGGACGCGCTCCGGGCGGCTCAGCACCGCGCTGATACGCTCGATCGGGATCGTGCTGGTATTCGAAGCGAGGATGCATTCCTCCCCGACCTCCGCCTCCAGCTCGCGAAACACGGCGTGCTTGACGTCGAGATCCTCGAACACGGCTTCGATCACCAGATCGGCCCGCCGAAACCCTGCCCATCCCGTCCCGCCCGACAGTTGGGCCGTGAGCCGGCGATGCTCGTACTTGCTGATGCGCCGCCGCTTGAGCCGGTCGTCCACGATGCGTCGCGCCGCGGCGAGTCCCTTCCCGACCGCCGTCAGGCTGGTATCCCGCAACCGCACGTCGACGCCCGCCTGTGTCACCGCGGTCCCGCCGATCCCCGCGCCCATGAATCCCGCGCCGGCGACGCCGAGCCGCTCGACAGGACGGGGCTCCGGCGCGTCGGCCACGCCAAAATCCTTCTTGAGAGCGGTGGTCGCGAAGAAGATGCGGACCAACTCGCGGGACACGTCCCCCACGGCGAGATCCGCGAAACTCGCCGCCTCGAAATCGAGCCCCGCGTCGACCCCATAGCGCAGGCCGTGCTCCACGGCCTGCAGGGCGGTAAGCGGCGCCGGGTAGTGCCCCCCGGTCTTGGCCCGAACCTGTTTGCGCGCGAGGGCGAACACCAGCGCTCGACCGGCCGGGTTCTTTTCGAGCAACGCGGCCTTCACACCGCCGCCCGGGCGGGCGGGCCGCCACCCGCCGGCCAGTTGGCGCGCCGCGCGCATCGCTTCGCGCTCCAGCACCGCCGGATGCACCAGTTCGTCGACGATCCCCCGTCGGAAGGCGGACTTGGCCGGGAGCGTCTTCCCGGCCAGGATGATGTCCAGGGCCGCCTGGATCCCGATCAGGCGCGGCAGTCGCTGACACCCGCCCGCGGCCGGGATGATCCCCAGCTGCACCTCGGGCAGGCCGATCTTCGTCTTGTCGTGCTCGGTCGCGAGCCGATAGGTGCACGCCAGTGCCGCTTCGAGTCCACCGCCGAGACAGGCGCCGTGGATGGCCGCCACCACCGGCTTGCCCAGGGCAGGCAGCCGATTGATGAGCGCCTGTCCGCCCTTGACGAGCGCGTAGGCCTCGTCGCGGGTCCGTAGTGCGACGAATTCGTCGATGTCGGCGCCCGCGATGAACGTGTCCGACTTGCCCGACAGCAGCACCACTGCACGGATGGCGGCATCCCGGGCCACCTCCTCCACCAGCTGCTCGAGCTCCTCTCGCACCCCGCGGGTGATCTTGTTGATCGGTTCATGCGGCAGATCGAGCACCAGACGGGCGATGCCGTCCGCGACCGTCGTGGTAAAGGCTGTCATGCTCGCTCCAGCACCATCGCGAAGCCCATGCCGCCCTGGGCGCAGACCGAGATCAGGCCGAACTGGACGTCGCGCCGCTGCATCTCGTGCACCAGGGTGAGCGTCACCCGGCCGCCGGTTGCGCCAAATGGGTGCCCAATCGCGATCGAGCCTCCCATCACGTTCACGATGTC
>JAOTWJ010000276.1 GCA_029862925.1 Gemmatimonadota bacterium | reverse complement strand
CATAGAGAGCGCGGTTAGCGAGCCGCGCCCGTCCGCGCCGGCTCGGGTACGCGACGCCACGACGCGGCCGTACCGTCCCGCGGTCGACCGCGACGTGCTGGCCGCGGTGTGCCGGCGCCACCACATCCGGTGGCTCGCGATGTTCGGCTCCGCCGCCCGTGGCGAAGCGCGGCCCGAGAGCGACGTCGACCTGGTGGTAGAGTTCGAGCCCGGCATGACACCGGGATTCGGCATCGTCCGCGTGGCCGAGGCGCTGCGGCCCGCCTTCGGCGGCCGGCCGGTGGATCTCGTCACCCGGCGCGGCCTGTCGCCCCGGCTCCGCGAGCGCATCCTCGCGGACGCGGTCCCGCTCCATGGCGCATGACGATCGGCTGAGCCTGGAGCAGATGCTCGACGTCGTACGGCGCATCCGGAGTGTGATGCGCGGCCGCCCGCGCGACGCCTTCGACGCCGACGAGGTCACCCAGCTCGCCGTGCTCCACCTGATCCAGCTGCTGGGCGAGGCCGCGAGCCGCGTGTCCGCCGCGTTCCGCGCGGACCACCCCGAGTTCCCCTGGGGTGAGATGGTGGGCATGCGGAACCGCATCGTCCACGGGTACGACCACGTGGATCCCGACATCGTGTGGCGCGTAGCCACCGAGGACGTCGAACCCGTGCTGGCCGCGCTGGAGCGGGTACTGGCAGCGGGTCCGCCCCCCGGATAGCGCTACCGCCGCGTGCCGAGCGGATTCCGGCTCCGTTCGTAGAACTCCTGCTGCAACCGGGGGCTCGCGCTGTCGGCCTTGACCGCGCGGATCGCCCGCACGATCGCGCTGATCCAGGTCTGCGCCGAGAACTCCCCCAGCTCGCGCGACGCCACGGCGCCCTCGCCGGCGTAGTGATTGGGGAACCGCGCGTACCACCAGATCCCCGTGTACAGGCCTTCGGGCAGCGTCAGGCGCGCCATGTCGGCACCGGATTCCTGGGTCGCGCGATCGAGGTGCACGAGGTCCGGCCGGGCGATCAGGCTCATCGAGGTCTCACGCTCGCCGGCGTGCATGTCCGTCGCGGGGTCCGACCGGCGCGGCGGCCCACCCTCCCCGCCGCCCGGAATACCCAGCACGTACACCACGTAGTCGCGCGCCGCCTCGAGCTGGGTCTGCGCGAAATAGGGAAGCAGGCTGTTGTTGCCGCCGTGCCCGTTCACGACCACGGTCTTCCTGCAGCCGTTCCGGGCCATCTCGTCGGTCGTCTCCTGCAGGAGCTGGAGCTGGAGTGCCCGGCTGTACGCCACCGTGCCCGGCTGGTGCTTCGCCTCCAGAATCTGCCCGAAGTAGTACTCCGGGAACACCACGGCGTATTCCTGCTGCGCGGCGTGGAGCGCGGCGTAGCGCACGTTCAGCAGGTCGTTGCCCAGCGGCAGATGCGGGCCGTGCTTCTCCAGCACGCCGAACGGCAGCAGGCAGGTGCCCTGCGCCCGGGCGATCGCGGCCGTGAAGTCGGCCGCCGTCAACTCCTCCCAGCGGACCGAGAGCGTGCCCTGGGGCACGGGCGATTGCGCCCACAGCATCGAGGCGCCGAGGACGTTCAGGGCAACGAGTAGGGACTTGGACACGGGGCCTCCCCGATCGGGTCGCCCCGAGTATCACTCCGCACGCCACGACACGCCACCGCGATGAGCAGGTCACCGCGCTCGCGGCAGCGCAAACGCCACGTACCGGTCTCCTGACGGCGTCCCCATCTTGCCGCCCCCGGCCGCGATGACCACGTACTGCCGGCCGTCCACTACGTAGGTCGCCGGCGTCGCGTACCCGCCGGCGGGGAGTGGCGCTTCCCAGAGCTGCTCCCCGGTCCGCGCATGGAAGGCGCGGATCTTCTGATCCTTCGCCGCGCCGATGAACACCAGGCCGCCCGCGGTCGCGACGGGACCGCCGTAGTTCTCGGTGCCCGTCACCGGGTGCTTCGGGTCGTCGATCTCGGCGTCGTCGCCCAGCGGGACGCGCCAGAGCGTGGCGCCGGAGTTGAGATCGATGGCGGTGAGCGTCCCCCACGGCGGTTCCATGACCGGCTTGCCGCGATCGTCCAGGAAGCGCGCGAGCGTGGCCAGTCCGAACGGCACCCGGCCCGCGTCGCCCCCGGCCACGCGCGGCGCGCCGGTCGGATCGGCAAGGTACGCCACGAGATCCGCCAGCTCCGCGTCGGAAAAGTGGGGATGGGCAGGCATGGCGCCGCGCCCGAACCGGATCACCTTCGCCACCGAGTCTTGGCCCATACGGCGCGCAAGCCCCTGGAGCGGCGGTCCCTCGGCGACCCCCTCGGCCTTGCCGCCGTGGCAGCGGACGCAGCTCAGCCGGAACAGCGCCTCCCCACGTCCCATCGCGGGGTCGATGCGCTGGAGCTGGACGATCCACGCCATCTCACTTCCGTTCACGTACATGATGCCGCGCGTGGGGTCCACCGCCGCGCCACCCCATTCCCCGCCGCCGTCGAGCCCGGGGAAGACGATCACGCCGGTCGTGTCGGGCGGCACGAACTGGCCGCCGGAGGTGA
>JAOTWJ010000095.1 GCA_029862925.1 Gemmatimonadota bacterium | reverse complement strand
CAGCAGGTTGCTCACCATGGCGGCTTTCCGCTCCTCGTCGAGCTGAACGATCTTCTGCCGCGACAGCATGTCGAGTGCGGTCTCCACCATGCCCACCGCGCCTTCGACGATCTTCTGGCGGGCGGCGATGATCGCCGAGGCCTGCTGCCGCTGAAGCATCGGGCCCGCGATCTCGGGCGCGTACGCCAGGTGGCTGATCCGCGCCTCCAGGACTTTCACCCCCGCCTTTTCCAGCCGGTCCTGGATCTCCCGCTGGAGCTCCTTCGCGATGTCGCCGATGTTGCCCGTGAGCGAGATCTCCACGTCGTCGAACGTGTCGTACGGGTAGTTCGTGGCCATGCCACGCACGGCCGCCTCGCTCTGGACGTGGATGTAGTCCTCGAACTCGTCCACCTCGAACAGGGCCTCGGCGGTGTCCACGACCTTCCAGACCACGACGGCGGCGATCTCGATGGGAGTGCCGCGCTTGTCGTTCACCTTGAGTTTGGTGGTTTCGAAGTTCCGCACGCGCACGGAGATCTTCCGCTTCGAGTAGAACGGGTTGGCCCATTTGAGGCCCTGCTCGTGCACGGTGCCGACGTACTTGCCGAACAGCTGCAACACCTTGGCCTCGTTCGGGTTCACGATGAAGAGGCCGACCCACAGCAGGAGCAGCACGACCATACCGGTGACGGCGGCACCGATCTGCCAGGGGTCTTCCGTGGGGATGGCGCGGACGAAGAACCAGATGTCGGCCGCCGAGAGGAGCAGCAGTCCGAAGAGCCACGCCAGGCCGGAGTGGGCCTCGCTCTTGATCTCGCGGATCATGGGGGACCTCGTGTTGAGTAATAGCTATATGATATCATCTTGAAATCCCAGATGCAAGTCCCCTCCCCTTGCCTTGCAATCCCTTTATTGACAGTGGCTTAGATGACCGACGGTAGCAGCAAGAGCGCCCAACCGCCCGCGCACCGCTTGACCGCACGGCCATCACGATATATCGTACGATACATCGACGTAATATCGCGCCAGGGAGGCAACGATGACGCATCGATCAGATTGGGACTTCTTTGGATTCCCCTTTGGCTTCGGGTTTGCAGCAGGAACGCGTGGCCGCGGGCGGCACCGCCGCTGGCGCGCGCGGTGGTTCGAGTCGGGCGACATGAAGTACGTGATCCTGAAGCTCCTCAAGGACAAGCCGATGCACGGCTACGAGGTGATGAAGGCCCTCGAGGAGCGAACCCACGGGTGCTACAAGCCGTCGCCGGGTACGGTGTACCCCACGCTCCAGTGGCTCGACGACGAGGGGCTCGTGACCGGGCGCGACGTCGAGGGGAAGAAGGTGTACGAGATCACCGACGCCGGCCGGGCCTTCCTCGACGAGAACCGGGGCACGGTGGAGGACATCTTCGAGCGCGTCGCGGAGACGATCGAGCGCGTCGTGCGCGAGCCAATGCCCGACGTGAACCGCGCGGTGGGTCGCGTGGTATCACAGGCGTATCGGGCGGCCTGGAAGCTCGCCGACGATGCCGAGCGCGCCAAGGCGATCAGCGAGATCCTGGATCGGGCGGGGAAGGATCTCGAGGATCTCGTGGGGGTGAAACGTGAAACGTGAAACGTGAAACGTGAAACGTGAAACGTGAAACGTGAAACGACCCCACCCCCCACCGGAGAGCGCATGAGCCGACTGTTGACCCTACTAGTTGCTGGAGCGTTGGCTGGCGCAGTGGTGTCGAGTGCGACGGCCCAGTCCGCCGCGGACTCCGTGGCCATCCGCGCCACGGCGCTCGATTACATCGAGGGCTGGTACGCCGGTGACGCGGCGCGCATGGAGCGGGCGCTGCACCCCGACCTCGCCAAGCGCATCGTGCGCACGCGGGACGGGACGAGCTCGCTGGGACACATGACGGCCCCGCAACTGGTGGATGGGACCCGGCGGGGCGGGGGAACCCGCACGCCCGAAGGTGAGCGGCAGCAGGACGTCACGATCCTCGACGTGTTTCGCAATGCGGCCGTCGTGAAGGTCGTGGCCACCGACTGTGTAAACTATCTTCAGATCGCGAAATGGAACGGCGAGTGGAAGATCGTGAACGTGTTGTGGGAGCTGAAGCGGTGAGGCGGCGCGCAGGTAGCGGCGCCCGTCGGCTTGGCAGGCCGCGGTGGGTATCCCGAGACCATTGCTTTGCAATGCAAAGTACTTTATTCTAGACTGTGGAGATTCTCCTTCCTGAGCCCCGTCCGCGCGCCCGGCGCATTCCACTGTGGATGCCGGTGGTCCTGTGTCTGCCCGCCGTCGCCGTTTGGGTGATGGCCGGACTGCACGCCACCGGTCTGCGGACCGCACTGCCCGATCTGCTCGACCGCGCCCCCGTGGCTACGCAGGGGCTGTTGTTGTTGCTGCTCCCGTTTGCCGCCGCGGTGATGGCGACGACCCGTTACGTGCGCGACGGCCGGCGCACCGGCTCGCGAGACCGCCGGTTCCTCGCCATGGCGGCCGTCGGGGCCGTCCTCGTGGCCGTCACCACCGCCGCCGCGTTTCTGCGAATTCCCTAGCGTCTCCCCCGCGGGCGCCTACCGGTCGACCCCCGCGATCTCCGGCCGATACCCCGGCTCGCGCACGGCGATCTGCCCCTGCCGGGCGTAGTTGATCGCTTCCCCGAGAATCCGGGCTGCCTCCTGCGGCGCGTGGAACCCGGTGGAGTTCTCGGCCTCCACGAAATCGAGATAGAACTGCGCGCGGCGCTGCAGCTCGCGGGCGGTCGCGAGCTGCGCGTCCGGGACCCCACGCGCCCGCGCCGCCTTGAGGTCGGCGATCAAGGCGACCAGCGCGTCCATCGCCTGGTTGCGCAGGTTGAAGGTGTTTTCCTGGATGCGCTCGACCCGCGTTCGGAGCTCAGCTTCCGCCAGCGGGTGACAGGTCTGGCAGGCGTTGTTGATGTTGAGCAGCGGGCTCCGCACCCAGTGGTCGGTCACTTTCTGTGCGCCCACCCGGAGATACGGCATGTGGCAGTCCGCGCAGGCCACGGCCGAGCGCGCGTGCACGCCCTGGTTCCACAGCTCGAATTCCGGATGCTGCGCCTTGAGCGCGTCGGCACCCGTCTCCTGGTGCGTCCAGTCCTTGAAGTGCGCGTCCTGGTAATAGGCGTAGATGTTCTCGACCTTGAGCCCCTTGGCCCACGGGTAGACCAGCCGCTTCTCGGGTCCCTGGAAGTAGTACTCGACGTGACACTGGCCGCAGACGAAGGTGCGCATTTCCTGGCGCGTCGCCATCGCGTTCACGTCGTAGTTCGCAACGCCCTCGCTCGCCTTCAGGGCCCGAATGCCCTCGATGAAGCCGGGCCGCGTGATCCGGAGCCGCATGGTCTCTGGGTCGTGACAGTCGATGCACGCGATCGCGCGGTTGGCGTGCTTGCGGGCCTCCGCGTAAGGGAGCGGGTTCAAGATCTCGAACCCCCTGATCAGGTCACCATTGCCGGCTTTCATGTACGGCAGGTACATCGAGGCGTGGCAGTGCAGGCACGTCCCCGGCTGGGGCACCTGCTGGCGCTCGGTAAACGTCTGATCGTCGAGCATGTAGGCGTGCCCGCGCTCCTCACGAAAGTCGCGCGAGAACGCGTACCCCGCCCACATCGTCTTGAGTCGCGGGTCCTCTTCGATCTTCGACTGCGCCACGACCGAGCGCGGGTCCGCCTCGGTCGGTGTGTGCGGCAGGGCCTCGCTGCCGCCGAAGCGGGTGCGCACCTGATCCGTGGTCTTGAGGTACAGGTCGTACTGTTGGGGGAAGTTCTGCCCCCAAACGGCCGGATCCTCGGTCGTGTCCGTCACCGCGACCACGCGGAAGTACGGCAGTCGGGCTTCCTGCTTGCGTTCGAAGATGTTGATCAGCACGGCCAGGGCGACGATGGCCACGATGGCCGCGAGGCCGACGCCGGCGAGAAACCAGCGGGTAGGCGCGGCGCCGGGAGTCTGGGGAACGTCAGTCATGCGACTTCCTGGTCAATGCGGCGATGGAGTTGGCGATCACTTGCGGTGTCCGACGGTCGAATGGCACGCGAGGCAGTTGCGGGGCTCGTCACCCGGTCCATCCACGACGGCGGCGATCTCGGCATGGCACTGGCGGCACGCGGCCTCGGTCACGGTGCGGTTGCCCGGCGTGATGCGAATCGGCTCGGGAAACAGGCCGGTCGTGAAGTAGAACGAGTGCCAGAAGCCGTTCTTGCTCTTCACGTAGTACTTCCCGATGGGGTTGTGGGGCGTGTGGCAGTCGTTGCAGGTCGCCGCCGACCGGTGACTGGCCTGGAGCCAGCCGTCGTACTGGCGCTGCATGATATGGCAGTTGGCGCAGGCCGCGGGGTCGTTGGTCAGGTAGGATGCGCCGCGCCCGTACCAGAACGTGAAGCCACCCGCGCCGACGGCGAGTCCCACGACCACACCGGCAAGCACGGCGCCGCGGCGGCCCCAGGTCTGCGACAACGGCGTGGCGGCAGCCATCGATCAGAATCTCCGATCAGGGCCAGCGGACGGTGAGCTGGACGTAGCCCCACCAGGTGGCCTCGTCCGTGCCGCGCGCAAACGCCGGCAGCAGCGTCGCCGCGAGATCACCGGGCGAGAACACACTCCCGCCGATCTCGAGCCCTGCGTACTTGCCGAGTGGACGATCCACGACGACGTCACCTTCGACGCCGAGAAAGGTCTCGCCTGCGAGCGCGCGGTGCGTCCGGAAATAATGCAGATCGCCCCGCACACGCCACTGCTGGGGCAGTGGCACGGTGAGCCGCGCCATGGCGTCCACCAGTCCGGCCTGGCCCGTCTGGGCCGGGAGGGCCAGAAAGTAGTCCATGTAGCCGTAGAACTTGTGATTGGTGGCGTACAGGGTGGTGAACGCCGTGCGCTCGGCGTCGATGAGGTCGTCATCGCCGGAGAGCCAGTCCACCTGTGCCGCAACCGATCCCTTCCCGACGACCGTCCCGAGCTTGCCGCTCAGGAAATACGCCGCGCGGTCCGGCCCAAACTGATAGGCCCCCGCCGCCTCCACCAAGATCGGACCCTGGCGGCTGTGCACTCGCGCACCCGCCGTCCACGACTCGTCCGTGGCGGCGTTGCGATCGTGGAGCAGCGTCAACTCCACCGTCGCCGGTCCGGCCGGCACGCTCGCCCAGCTGCCCAGCAGCCAGCCGTCGTCGTCGAACCCCTGGTTGGCCTGGGGGTCGAGGCCCGTCGCGAGCAGCGCGTCGCGCTCGGCCACGTTCATCCAGAATCCCCGGACCTCGGCCTTGCCGATCGTCCGCCAGATGACCGCACCGTCGAAGCTGCGGGCGGTATTGGTCCAGCCGACCGCGCCCACCAGCCGTTCGTCACCCAGCAGCAGCTCCTGGCGCCCCAGTCGACCCGTGAAGCCGAGGGCGTCGAGCTCCACGTACCCCTGGTGCAGGTCGAGTTGGTCGGCGCTGGCGTCGGTCAGAGTGTTGGTCTCGGTGCCCCAGGCGCGCGAGTCCTGCAATTGGATGAACGCGCGCACCCAGGGCATCAGCTCGGCTCGGGCGCCGAAGCGAATCCGCGACAGTGTGGCCATGTCGTCGCCGAAATTAGCCGTGCGGGCATCGGCCTCACCGCGGAGCCGCAGCTCGCCGTGCGGCGTGATCGTGGGAGCGGGAGCCTGGGCCGATCCCGGATGGGGGAACACTGCCCCCAGGGTCAGGAGTAGAATCAGAGCAGTCGGGACGGGGCTGCGCACGATGCCTCCAGGACGTGGCGTGGCCGGGACGCCGGTTGCGCGGAACGCTCGGCGCGAGACGCTGAATATAGAATGATGATCGCGTGAAACCGTGCCCAAGCCCCGACGATTCCCGAGTCTCTCGTTCACTTCACCGAGGTGTCGCATGAAACTCACGCTGCTTGCCCTCGTCGTCCCGTTCGCGGTTGTCGCCCCCCCGGCCGTCGCGCAGGACATGGCCTGTCCCTACAACGCGCAGATGGCGCTGGCGACCCGTCGCAGCCCGCTCGACTCCGTGACGTTTGCCGTGGCCGGGCACGCCGCCAAGATCTGCTACGGCCGCCCGTCCGCGCGCGGACGCACCATGCTTGGTGGCAGCGCGGTTCCGTTCGGGCAGGTGTGGCGCACGGGCGCCAACGAGACCACCAAGCTGATGACCTCGGGCCCGGTGTCGGTGGGCGGCATCGAGGTACCGGCCGGCACGTACGCGCTCTATACCGTGCCGGGGGAGCGGGAATGGCAGATTATCGTGAACCGCTCCTATGAGCAGTGGGGACGCGAGAACACCTATACCGATGAGGTGAAGGCGCAGGAGGTGGGCCGCGCGAAGGCGGCGGTGGAGCGGGTCGCAGAACCGATCGAGACGTTCACGATCCGCACCGAGCCGCAGGCGGACGGCAGCGTGCACCTGATTCTGGAGTGGGAGCGGACGCGGGTGCGGGTGCCGGTGACGGCGCGCCACATGTAACGGGGACGGTCTAGTCTCCGCCGGTTTCGCCGAGCACTTCGCGAACCCTCCGGGCCAGATCCCGGAGGGAGAACGGCTTGTGGACGATCTCCATGCCCTCCACCGCGCCGTGCTCGCCCAGCGCGTCGTAGCCATAGCCGGTCAGGAATAGGACCTTGATGCCAGGATAGATCTGGGTCAGCTGGGCCGACAGCGCGGGCCCGGTCAATCCCGGCAAGACGACGTCCGTCACCAGCAGGTCGATTCCGTGCTCCCCCCCGTCAACGAGGGCGAGCGCCTCCTCGGCGCTTGCGGCCGACCGCACCGAGTAGCCGCGGGACCGCAGGCTCGATTCGATCATCTCGCGGATGGCGGGTTCGTCCTCCACCACGAGAATGGATTCGCTCCCGCGGTCCGTCTGGACCGTGTCGCCACCGGCCTTGGCGGCGTGCTCCCGTTCATCCACGCGCGGCAGGAAGACCGTGAACGCGGTGCCCTCCCCCGGGGCGCTCTCGACCCTGATGTACCCGCCGCTCTGCTTGATGATGCCGTAAACGCTGGCCAAGCCGAGTCCGGTGCCTTTGTAGGCCGGCTTGGTCGTGAAGAATGGATCGAAGATCCGGTCCATCGTGGCGGCATCCATCCCGCAGCCCGAATCCTGCACCTGCACGCCCACGTACCGGCCGGGTGGGAGCGCGGCGGCGTTGGGCCCCAGGAGGAGCCCGCCGTCGGCCTCGTACGTTTCCACGCTGAGGCGCCCGCCGCTGGGCATGGCATCGCGCGCGTTCACGATCAGGTTGAGGAGCACCTGCTCGAGTTGTCCCGGGTCCGCCCACACGCATCCGAGATCGGGTGCGAGTCGAATGGTCACGTCGATGTCCTCGCCGAGCGTGCGCACCAGCATGCTCCCCAGCTCGGCGATCAGGCGATTCAGATCGAGGACCTGGGCGCTGAGGACCTGGCGACGGCCGAAGGCCAGGAGACGCTGGGTGAGCGTCGCCGCCCGCTGGGCGGCACGGTGGACCTCCTCGACCATCGGACGAAGGTCGGTGTGCAGCAGGGGATCGGTTTCCAGCAGCTCGCTGTTGCCCGCGATCACCGTCAGCAGGTTGTTGAAGTCGTGAGCCACCGCGCCGGCGACGCGCCCCATGGCTTCCATGCGTTGGGCCCGGCTGAGGCGGTCTTCCAATGAGCGGCGCTCCGTGACGTCGATCTGGATGCCGTACATGCCGATCGGGGAGCCGTGCGCGTCGAGCATCATCTTCCCGATGTCTCGGAGCGACCGGACGGTTCCGTCCGGCCACACGACCCGGTACTCGAAGTCCAGGTCGCCTCGTTCCTGTACGGCTCGGGCGACCTCCGCCTGTGCGCGCTCGCGATCGTCCGGATGCACGCGGGCCAACCAGTCATCGTAGCTGGCCCGCCCACTGCCGGGTGGCAGGCCCATGAGGGCGTAGTTCTCGGGGGACCAGAGGGTGCGATCCGAGCCGATCTCCCATTCCCAGGCACCGGCGCGCGCGGCCTCGAGGGCCATGCGCAGGCGCACCTGATCCTCGAGGTGCGTCGTCTCACCCCTGTCGAGATCTCCGGGATTCGGCACGTGCGTAGTCCTCCGGCGCCGGGCGGGGCGGCGCTCGACCGTACTCAACGACAATAGCCGTGATCGTCTTCGCCGGAAAGACCACCGTCTCCGGGTAGACCGCGCCGCCGCGCTGGTCGGTCTAGGGCGCGTCGAGCAGGGGAAGCAGGTGGGACGGCTCGGGCAGCTCCGCCCACAGTCCCGTCTCCCGGACCTGCGCGACGAAGCCCAGTCGCTCCGCCGCCGGTTTCGCCCACAACGCGGCGGCGTAGCGCACGCCCGCGGCCCCGGCGGCGGCCGCGTCGTTCGGCGAGTCGCCGACGTAGATCGCCTCCGCGGCGGCCACGCCCAGGCGCTCGAGCGCGAGCAGCAATCCCTCGGGAGACGGCTTGGCGTCCTGGACGTCGTCGTCTCCGATGAACACGTCGAACGTGCCGAGATCGGCCATGGTGCGGGTGATGTCCCATGCAGCGCGGCTCTTGCCCGTCACGATGCCTAGCGGGAGCCGCCGCGCGCGAAGGGTGTCGAGCAACCCGGGCACGCCGGGGTAGATGCCGCCGAACAGTCCGACGTGGAGCTGCCGATAGTGATCGAGGAACACGGTGTGGGCCTGCGTCGCTTCCCCAGGCGGGACGACCCGCCGCAGCGCCCGCACCTCGGACGTGGGATGCAGTGCGCGCAGCTCCCCGAAGGTCGGTCGGCGTCCGACGTACGGCTCGAGCGTGCGCAGGTAGGTCTCGAGGTACAGGTCCCACGTGTCGATCAGCGTGCCGTCCAGATCGAACAGGATCGCGCGGATCATCAGTCGACCATTCTGGCCGGGGCGCCGGCGGGCCGCGACCGACGCGTCAGGAGCCAGTGGTCCACGCTGTAGCGACCGGGGCCCACGAAGAGCAGGCCCAGGAAGAGCCAGGCGTTCTTGAACGCGTGCGCCGGTGATCCCTGGCCGGTGGCGAGGTGCGAGTTGGTCGCCACCACCATCGTGAGGGCGAGGAGCAGGGCCGCCGGCCGAAACAGCAACCCGGCCGCGATCAGCACGCCGCCCACCGACTCGGCGAACGCCGCGCCGAACCCCAGGGCCGTGTGCCCGACGTCGATCCCCAAGTGCCGCGCCGCCCCGCCCACGGCGTTCCACCGCTCCGGGCCGCCGACCAGCTTGCTCCAGCCGTGGAAGTAGGTGAAGCCGAGGCCGACACCCAGTCGCAGCAGCAGGAGTCCGAGGTCGCGGTACTTCCCCAGTGATTCCCAGACCATCGTTCCCTCCTCGCCGTCGGTGTGTAGAGTCGCCCGGTCGAAACGTACGCGGGGTCGCGGCGCCGCGCACGGAACGGTCCCGATGTAGATTGCCCGACCATGCCCGCCTCGCGCGCCCGCCTGGGCGTCATCTTTCTCACCGTCTTCATCGACCTCGCCGGGTTCGGTCTGATCCTGCCGATTCTCCCCTTCTACGCCCAGGACTTCGGGGCGGCGGGACTGGGGTTCGGCGCGCTGATCGGGGTGTTCTCGATCATGCAGTTCGTGGCCACTGTGCTGCTTGGGCGGTTGTCCGACCGGGTGGGGCGACGGCCGATCTTGCTCGTCAGCATGCTGATCGGCGCGATGGGCTACGTCATGTTCGCGCTGGCGGGGAGCTACGCGGCCCTGTTCACGGCGCGGGCGATCGCGGGGTTCGCGGGCGGTAACATCTCCGTGGCGCAGGCCTACATCGCCGACATCACCTCACCGGGGGAGCGATCGCGCGGGATGGGGCTGGTGGGGGCGGCCTTCGGGCTCGGCTTCATCGTGGGCCCCGCCATCGGGGGCGTCGCGGGGCACTACGGCGGACCGCTGGCGGTGGGGTTCGTCGCCGCGGCCCTGAACCTGATCAACTTCACGCTCGCGTGGTTCATCCTGGCCGAGTCGCTGCCGCACGAGCACCGGGCGGCGCGGCCGCTCATCGACCAGGAGCATCTCATCCGCGGGCTGCGCGACCCGCTGATCCGTCCGGCCTTTCTGCTGTTTGGGTTGGTGCCGTTCGCGTTCTCCGGCTACATCGTGGCGTTGCCGCTGTTTGCCGAGCGGGCATTCGGCTGGGGGACACGGGAGCTGGCCTGGTTCTTTACCACGGTGGGGGTCGTGGCGGCCACCGTGCAGGGCTACCTGTTCGGCAAGATCCAGCGGCGCACGGGCGATCGGCCGCTCATCATCGTCGGGATCTTCGCGATGGTGGTCGGAATTGCCGCGATCCCGTTCGTGCACCGCGGGCCGCTCATCTTCCCCTGGGTCATCCTGCTCGCGTTCGGCAACAGCCTCGGTGCCCCGGCGATCACGGGGCTGGTCTCGGTACTGGCGGGCGCCACCGAGCAGGGGGCCATGCTCGGGGCGGCCCAGTCGTTGAGCGCGCTGGGTCGGTTCTCCGGACCGGCACTGTTCGGCTGGCTGTTCGACCGGCTCGGTCCCGCGGCGGCATTCCTGGGTGCGGCGGGCGTGATGCTGGTGGCGTGGATGGTCGCGACCCGCACGCGGGTTCCCGACACCGTGACCGACGAGCGGTCGCCTCAGGGGGAAAGCGCTCCGTAGCGGTCCAAGGTTCCGCGCACCGGTGGGTCACTCCAGGTCGAGCGCCCGGCGCGCGGCCTCGACCTGCGCGGCGGGAACGTACACCTCCACTCCGCGTACCGTCTTGCCGCCGTGGCCCGCGCCAAACAGGCCGACGCCGCCCCGGTGGTCCACGCGCGTCTCGATCCCCGCCGCCGTCAATCGACCGACCGCCAGGTCGGCCTCGTACTCGGCGCCGTAGCTGGCGAGCTTGATCCACGATTCCGTCACGGGCTCCCCCGGATAGTCCGACGGGCGACTCAAAGCCAGCGCCGCACCCGCCGCCGATAGTCCGCGTACGCCTGACCGAATCGTTCGGCCAGCGCCCGCTCTTCCACGATGATGAATCGGCGCGTGATCCACCAGATGAAGGCCGGGATGACCGCCAAAGGCGTGGCGCTCCCGAGTCCCACAGCCACGCCAGTCAGTATGAGCACGAGCCCGAGGTACATGGGGTTGCGAGAGTAACGAAACACGCCGGTCGGGAGAAGCGCCGCCGACGGTTGGAACGGATGGACGGTGGTGCCGGCCCGCTTGAACTGACCATCCGCGATGACGTTGAGCGTCACCCCCACCAGCACGGGGAAGGCTCCCAGCAGCGTCCAGGGCCACGCCAGCCACCGCGG
>JAOTWJ010000275.1 GCA_029862925.1 Gemmatimonadota bacterium | reverse complement strand
GGCCGGAAGGACCCGGTCGGCGGGCCTGAGGAAAGCGGGAGTGGTTACGCGCGGGACAGCACGATCACCACCGTGGCGGGTTCATCGACGCCGTCGTCGTCGAAGTCGAAGTCGATGCCGGTGGTGAGACGAACCGTCAGCGTGCTGCCATTCAGCTCGATCGTGCCGGTCGACGGATCGCCCCCGAGCGTGAGCGTCAGGTCCGACCCGTCGATGGTGAACGTACCTGTGTCCGTGGTCGGCCCGGTCCCATCGTCGATGGTGACCGACGCCGTGCCGCTCGCGTTCAAGGTGAGGGACAGGCTGAAGCCCGCCGCGATGAGGTTTCCGCTGTTCGTCGCTGGAGCGGCCACGCTCGTGAACACGAGGCTGGTCGCGTCCCACGTGCCGGCCACGTCTTCCGGGGCAAGGCTGTCGCTGCAGGCGGCGCTGCCAAGGAGCAGGGAACCGGCAAGGGCTAGGGTGAGGGATCGGGACATCGAGCAACCTCCGTCACTAGATTGGTGTCTGTGTACCGCTTCCGGCATTAGGCAGGAATGGCGGGTCACTGCAACATACCCAACAACATACCCAACGCCGGTACCCCAAGGTCACATCGGTGATGAAGGTCACATTGTGAGGTAAGTGGTGCCCGTGCGGCTAACCGATTCAGGAGACACCGATGGTCTACGTCCCCACGCCCCCATCCTCTAGTGAACCGGTCTCCCCCCGGGTGCGCGAGCTGAGCAAGCAGCTGGAACAGGTGGCCGAGGAGTTCCGCCGCCGCTACGCCATGAGCGACGCCGAGGTTCGTCAGGCCCTCGAACACGCGGCGGGGCGACGCGGCGGGGCCGGGGCCAGGCGTCCGGCGATCGCGCTCCTGGGCGGGGTGGTCGCGGCGCTCGTGGGGCTGGGTGTGTTCGCTTCCCGGGCCGCGGAGCCGGGCAGCGCTGCGGCGGTGCCCTGGGTGGCCATTGCCGTTGGGGTGGTGGTGGTCGGCTTCGTCCTGGTGCGGCTCCGGAACCACTGAAGGCCTCCGGTCGTGCCCGCCCGTGACGCCGGGCGCGTTGGACGGGTAATCAGGATGCACGGGGTCGTTCGAGATCGGTCGTTCGCACGGGGGTTGGATATGCGCGTCAGCTGGCTGGTGCCCGCCGCACTGCTCGTCGTTGCTTGTGGAAGCGACACGCCGCCCGACCCGGCGGTGGCGCTCCGGGACACTCCCCCGGTGACGATCACGCTGCGCGCGGGTGAGCAGACCGCCGTGAACAACGTCGAACTGATCTTCGGCGGCGTGTCCGAAGACAGCCGCTGCCCCATCGACGTCGTGTGTCCGTCGGCCGGCAACGCGAAGGTCGAGCTCGGGGTCGGCCCGCTGGTGGGAACCCGAGGCCCGACCTATCTGGTCGAGCTGAACACCACGGAGGGCCCGCGCTCCGGCGAGGCGTGGGACCTCCGCGTCGTGCTGCTCGCGCTCCGGCCCGAGCCCGTTTCCACGCAGACGATCAAGCCCGAGGACTACGTGGTCGAGTTGCGGGTCGGGGGCGTCAATAAGCTGCTCAATCCATAAGGGACTGTCGCAAACGGGCTTCCCAGGTTAGGTTTCGGCCGTCGTACGAACCGCGAGCTGGTATCCTTCCTTTCTAGAACGGTCCCCGGCTCAGGGGTACCGACGCGTCGCAGACCCGTCGCTCAACTCCTCAGGTTCAGACAAGCTGGCGCATGACAACCGGCGGCATCGTGCCGTCTGGCTGGACGTGCGCGTGTATTCGCAAGGAGTTGTGCAGGACATGCCATTTGCTTCACTGGGCCTCGCGCCCGAATTGCTGCAGGCCGTCGCGGCGTGCGGCTACGACGAACCCACCCCCATCCAGCTGGAAGCCATTCCGCTCGGGCTCGCCGGACGCGACGTCGTCGGGTCGGCACAGACCGGCACGGGCAAGACAGCCGCGTTTCTGTTGCCGATCATCCAGCGACTCTCCGGCGGCACCCGCGGGCTGCGGGCCCTCATCCTGGTTCCCACCCGGGAATTAGCCGAGCAGGTGCTGGAGAGCGCGCGGGCGTACGGTCGCTACTCCGGTTTGCAGGCGGCCGCCGTGTACGGCGGCGTGGGGATGGAGCCGCAGACCCGAGCGCTCCGGACCGGGGCCGACATCGTGGTCGCCACCCCGGGGCGGCTGCTCGACCATATGGGGCGGGGCCACGTCGACTACTCTCGCATCGAAGTGCTCGTGTTGGACGAGGCCGACCGCATGCTCGACATGGGGTTCGCGCCCGACGTCAACCGGATCCTCGGGGCGCTCCCCAAGGCGCGGCAGACCATGTTGTTCTCGGCCACGATCTCGCACGACGTGGATCGGCTGGCGCACCGCGCCATGAACGGCCACGCGGCGGTCGAGATCGGCCGGCGCGCGGAGACGGCGGAAGGCGTCGAGCACCTGCTTGTCGCCGTGGACAAGCCCGAGAAGCGGCGGCTGCTGGCCAAGATGCTCGACGAAGTCCCGCCGGGCCGCACGCTGGTCTTTACCCGCACGAAGTACGGCGCCGACAAGCTG
>JAOTWJ010000274.1 GCA_029862925.1 Gemmatimonadota bacterium | reverse complement strand
CCGATCTGCGGCTTGGAGTACTCGAGCACCGTCTCCCCGTTGACCGTGTGCCGGATCGGGGAGTCGCCCAGCACCAGCACCTCCACCCGCACCCACTGGTCGCCGCGGTACGTCTGGGAGCGCGAGTTGACGCAGTGGGGCGTGAACAGCTCCCCGTGCATGACCACGTGGGTCCCCGGCGTGCACAGGTTGGCCGTGGGGCGCTCGGCGCCGTCAGTTGCACCGAGGAACTGCCTCTGCTACGGCTGCCGAAGCCGGTCCGCCCGACCTGCACGGAGCGGATGACCGCGCGCTCACTTGGGGTCCGTCCCCGGGCGCGGGGCACTGCTCAGCGGCGGGACGCGCTCCTGCTTTGCCGAGTGGCGCAGCAGCGTCGCGAACCGGCGTTCGCGGGTCTCCGGTCGCTTGGCGCTCATCACCCAGAACGTCGCGACCCGCCGGTACCCGGGCGCTTGCGACCGGAAGAACGCCCACGCCCGGCCGTGGGCGCGGAGCCGCCTGGCGAACTCGGGCGCGAGTCGCCTAGGCCGCGATTCAAAGGAGTATCCGGCCCGGTCCCCGGGGCGGCGATCGAATGCCGCCCGGCCCGCGGTCTGCATGCGGCCCTCCTGGATCAGTCGGCGAGCGTGGCGCACGTTCACCGCGCTCCACTGGCTGACCGGTTTGCGCGGCGTGAAGCGGATGACGTAGCGGGTGTGGTCCAGGCTCTTCCGCACGCCGTCGACCCAGCCCTGGCAGAGCGCTTCGTCCAGGGCCGCCGGATAGCTGATCCCCCGGCGGTCGGACCGCGCGTTGTGAAAGCCGAGCCACAGCTCGGACACACGCGCGTGATTGCGGGCGAGCCAGGCTCGAAACTCGGCCGCGGACCGGAAGAACCGCGGGTTCGTTGCGGATGTTCCACGGATAGCCGAGCGCATGGCATCGCCTCCGGAGTCTGCACCCTCGCGCCGTGATAAGGTGGAAGCGCGGGGTCAGAGCGGCAACCGGGAATGTTGGGGGACCAGTCGCACCACCCTAGCCGCGCCCCCGCAACCGGCACATGTTCGCCCCGTCCGATCTCGCGAGCCGTCCCCCGTGCGTCACCATGCCCAGCTTGACCATCCGCCTCGCCGGCGGCCGGCGCGATGGCTTCCACTGACCGCGCTGACCCTGGTGGCTACCTCGTGCGCCGCCCCCGACGCCGACCCGGGCGCCTACACCAGCTGGTCCCACTACCTCGGCGACCCCGGCCGCACCCACTACTCGTCGCTCGCGCTCATCGACACGACGAATGTGCACACGCTCGCGGTGGCGTGGACCTACGCGAGCGGCGGGCTCGACAGCGGCGTCACCACCGAGATGCAGCACAACCCGCTGATCGTGGACTCGGCGCTGTACGGCACGAACGCGCGGCAGCGGCCCTTCAAGCTCGACGCAGGGACCGGGAAGGAGATCTGGCGGCTGGACTCGCTCGACGCGGGCGCGCTGCCTTCGTGGTTCGGCAAGTCCCGCGGGCTCATGCGTTGGGTCTCGCCCGACGGCACCGACGAGCGGATCTACTTTGGCGTAGGGCCGTACCTCTACGCGGCGGACGCGCGCACGGGCCGGCTCGTCACGTCGTTCGGCACGAACGGCGCGGTGGACCTGCGGACGGGGCTGGGGCGCGACCCCGAGCGCCTGCTGGTGAGCCTCAACACGCCGGGCGCCGTGTTCGAAAATCTGCTGATCGTGGGGGGCCGGACCCACGAGATCCCCGGTGCCGCGCCGGGACACGTGCGCGCCTACGACGCCCAAAGCGGCGCGCTGGTCTGGACCTTCCACACCATCCCGCAGCCGGGCGAAGTCGGCTACGACACCTGGCCGCCGGACGCGTACACCTATGCTGGCGGCGCCAACTCGTGGGCGGGCATGGCCCTCGACGTCGCGCGGGGAATCGTCTTCGTGCCGACCGGCTCGGCCGCGTTCGACTACTACGGGGGCGACCGCGCGGGTGACAACCTCTTCGCAAACACGCTGCTGGCGCTCGACGCGCGCACCGGCCGGCGTCTCTGGCACTACCAGTTCGTACGCCACGACCTGTGGGACCGCGACCTGCCGGCCCCGCCCAACCTGGTGACCCTCGAGCGCGACGGCCGGCGGATCCCCGCGGTTGCCCAGATCACCAAGAGCGGGCACGTCTTCGTGTTTCACCGCGAGACCGGGGAGCCGCTTTTCCCCCTGGAGGACCTGCCGGTTCCCGCGTCCACCGTGCTCGGCGAGGTGGCGGCGCGCACCCAGCCGCTTCCCACGCAGCCCGCGCCGTTCGGACGGCAGCGCCTCACCGAGGAGATGCTGTACGCGCCGGACCGGTTGGCCTGGGTGGCCGACCTCGGCGGCCGCAGCCGCCCCGCCCCCGGTGTCACCGTGCGGGATCGGTTCCGTTCGCTCACCTCCGGCGGCCAGTTCGTGCCGCCCGACACGACCGGCGTGATCGTCTTCCCCGGGCTCGACGGCGGCGGGGAATGGGGTGGCGCGGCGGTGGACCCCACGCGCGGCATCATGTACGTGAACGCAAGTGAG
>JAOTWJ010000273.1 GCA_029862925.1 Gemmatimonadota bacterium | reverse complement strand
GCCCGGGCTCGGGCGCGAAGGGCCTCGAGGGTGGCGCTGGGCAGGTCTCGGATGGTGACGGTGCGGGCGCGCATAGTTGCAATATGCTGCCATAATGCAACTATGCGCAAGAGGAGGAGCGGCATGGAGTAGGCGGTCGCCGTCCCACGGCGAAACGCAGACGCGCCGGCTGCCCGTCGGCGGGGGTTGAGGCGCGCAAGCGGCTACGGGCCGTCGTCGCGTGCCGGCGGGAGCCGGCATCGATCCCCTGCGGGACCTCCCCGAACGGCCGCAGGCTCGCAGTTACCACACCAGCGTGTGCGTGTACTTCACCATGACCGCCCGGCCATGAGACACCGGCGGAACGGGCGTGCGGGACAACCGGTCGGTGTTGATCGTCTCGTTGTAGACGACCCAGAGGTCGATCCCGTCGCGCACGTTGAACCGCAGGCGCGCGTTCAGGCTCGCCACGTCGTCCACGCTGTTGTACTGCCAGAACGTGCTGAGCGACAGCCGGGGGTCGTACGCCACGTGGACGCGGAGCCGCAGCAGGTGCACGTCGAGCGCGCGATCGCGATCGGGGAACCGGATGGCGTTGAAGCTGTAGTCCGCGCCCAGCTCCAGATGGGGAGGGCGCGCGTTCCAGACGAGGCGGGGCGTGACGGCGACGCGATGGCCGTCGTAGAACTGTCCCGCGGTGGCTTCGACGCTCGGCTGGAACAGCGTCGTCCGGCCCGCACGGTACTCCACCGCGCCCTCGTGAAACCAGTACGCGCCCGGCGGCACGGCGACGTCGGGCGCGAGCGGGAAGCTGTCCAGCACCCCCTCGTAGTTGGCGCGGTACGTGACGCTCAGCTGTGCGCCGTTCCGGAACTCGGCCTCGAGCGCGGGGGCGAGCGTGGCGGATTCGGTCGAGCCGTCGGCGTTGCGGCGGAAGCCCTGCGCGGACCCGCTCACCGACAGCGTGCGGAAGGGGGAGGCCGGACCCAGGTACCACAGGTACTGGACCTGGCCGTCGAGCGACGTGAAATCGACGCGGGGCGCAAACCCGACGCCGGGATTGAACGCGGCCCCGGATCGGATGACTTCGGCGGCGTACGAGAGCCCACCCTCCGTGCGTCGCTCCCAGCGGAGTCGGAGGAGCGCGGCATCCAGCACACCAAGGCCCGTGTTGCCGCTGTCGAACGTCCGGGCCACCGCCACGTTGGCGTACTCGTGCCCCACCACGCGCACCAGCGCATCCACGCCGGCGGCCACATTGTAGCCTCCGTCGGTCCCGACGCGGGTGGTGACCATGTCGCCCACGGTGGAGTTCTCGTTGAATGCCCGTTGCTTCACGCGCATCACGCCGAAGTTCTCGCTGGGCCCACCGACCGCCGGGACGGCGGTGTCATTAGCAAAACGCGCCAATCTGGTTGCAGACCGCGCCACTGGGGTGGGCAGGCCGTGAGTGGGGCGATCAGGCCCAGGTGCGAGCGGGCGCGCCGAACCGCTGCGATCGGGTCACCGGCGGCAGCTCGCCAGATCCGACCGCACGTAACGATGGGATGGCTCTCGCTCTGGGGCGCGATGCGCCCTTCGGTCGCGATCTACCCTGACCGCCAGGAGCTACTTGGATTGGGTGTTCTCCGCAAACAGCGACTGCAGCCGCCGATAGTCGTCACGCAGGTCGAGGTCCACCAGCGCATCCGGCGGGAAGGCGATCGAGACGGCCTCCCGGCGGTGCCGTTCCACCACGCGCTTGCCGCCTCCCTCGCCTTCGCGCTCCTCGAACTCACCGAACAGCGACCGATCGTACAGTGTGGGCGGCGCCTGCGTCCCCCCGTACTGCGAGATCACGAGCGGTGCGGCCGAACGACGGTACGCTCTCACCACCGCCGCGACCATCGCGCCGGTGACGAGCGGCATGTCCGCCAGCAGCACCACGGCCGCCGCGGCCTCAGCCGGCACGGCGGCGAGACCCGCCCGCAGCGAGCGGTTGATCCCCAGCCGGTAGTCGGGGTTGTCTACCGGTTCGCACGCCAGGCCGGCCAGCGCGTCGCGCGCCTGGTCCGCCTCGAACCCGAGGACCACCAGCACCGGCACGAGACCTCCCTCGATGGCGTTCCGCACCGTGCGCCGCAAGACCGACTCGCCACCGAGCTCCAGCAGCAGCTTGTTCCGCCCCAGCCGCGACGACGTGCCTGCGGCGAGCACGATCCCCGCAACGGGCCCCGCCCCCTCAGGCGGCATGGATCGGCCCTTTCCGGCCGCGCAGATGCCGCGGCGTGCGGCCCGCGCGGACGGCCAGGATCTCAGCCAGGACACTCACGGCGATCTGCTCCGGGCCGTTCGCTCCGATGTCGAGACCGACGGGGCCGAACACCCGCTCCGATGCGTCTTGGCCGAGTTCCTGCAAGATCCTGTCGACCCGCGCCCGTGGGCCCAGCACCCCCACGTACGGCACCGGCGACTCGAGGAGCGACCGGATCCACGCGCGGTCCCGCTCCAGCGCGTGGTTCATCACGACCGGGAAGCAATCCGCAGTGAGCGCCAGGGGGCCGGTGTCGTCCTCCGGCGCGGCCTGGATGAGTTGGGTCGCATCCGGG
>JAOTWJ010000272.1 GCA_029862925.1 Gemmatimonadota bacterium | reverse complement strand
CTGGCTCACCGCGTTCTACCTGCGGCAACTCGGCGAGCAGGACTACGGGTTGTGGCTGGTCGTCGCCCAGATCCTGGCCTACGTGGGGCTGCTGGATCTCGGCATGCTGGCACTCCTGCCGCGCGAGGTCGCCTATGTGACGGGCAAGAGCGGCTCCCGGGCGGGACCGGACGTCGCGGCGCGCGCCACCGAGATCCTCACGCTCACGCTCTGGCAGCTCCCCGTCGTCCTCCTGGCCGGCGGCGCCGTGTTGTGGCTGCTGCCGACCGATTGGGCGCCACTCCGCTGGCCGCTCGCGATCGTCCTGGGAGCGTTCGCGCTCGCCTTTCCGGCGCGCGTGTTCCAGGGCGTGCTGCGCGGGCTGCAAGACCTCGCGTACCTGGGGATCGTGCAGACGGCGAGCTGGGGCGTCGGGGTCGTGGTGGCGGTGGTTCTGGTGTTCCGTGGCTGGGGCCTCTTTGCGCTCGCCGTGGGCTGGGCGGCGACGCAGCTCACCGGGCCCATGCTCTGGCTGGTGCGGCTGCGCCAACAGTTTCCCGAGACCATGCCGGGGGCGCCGCAGCGGCTGTCTCGGGCGGATCTGCGTCGCTATCTCCAGAGCGGCGGCTGGATCAGCCTCACCCAGATCGCGCACGTGCTGATTGCCGGAACCGACCTGCTGATCGTCGGACGCATGCTCGGGCCGGGCACGGTGGTGCTCTACTTCTGCACCGCCAAGCTCGTCAGCGTGTTGGGCCACCAACCGCAGATGCTGCTCGAAGCAGCCCAGCCGGGCCTGGCGCAGATGCGCACCGGCGAGTCCCGCCAGAACGTGGCGCGCGTCTGCGCGGCGTTGAGTCAGGCCATGCTGCTGCTGAGCGGCGTGATCGTCTGCGTGGTCCTGGCGGTGAACGCGGGCTTCGTAACCTGGTGGGTCGGCGCCGCGCAGTACGGCGGGTTCTGGCTCACGGCGACCCTCGTGGGCACGATGCTCCTGCGCCACTGGAATGCCACCAGTGTCTATGCCCTGTTCGCGCTCGGTCACGAGCGCCGCATCGCACTCACGACGCTCGCCGACGGCGTGACCACCGTGCTGGCCCAGATCGCCCTGGCCCGGCTACTGGGCCCGGTCGGCGTGGCGGTGGGCTCGCTGATCGGGGTGACGCTCATCGCGCTGCCTGCCAACCTCACGACGCTTGGCCGCGAGACCTCGGGCCTGGGAGTCATGCTGCGCGCACTCGCGCCGTGGGCCTGGCGCTTTGCTCTCGTCCTCACCGTCGCCGTCGCGGTCGCCCGCGCCTGGCCGTCGCTCGGGCTGGCCGGGTTCAGCGCGGTCGGGGCCGGCATCGGTCTCCTCTACGCCGCGCTCGGGCTTCGGCTCGTGCTGGGCGGAGAGTTGAGCGTGTACGTCCGGCCGCACTTGGCCCGCCTGCAGGCCGTGATGGCGCGGAGCGGCGAGGTCTAGCCGATGCACGAGCCCAACGTCGCCCGCGTGGTCGCGGCGCTCCGTCCGGACGACATCGTTCTGGATATTGGTGGATGGGCGCGACCGTTCAATCGGGCCACCCACGTGCTGGACGCCGAACCGTACGAGACCCGCGGGTGGCTGGGGCTGCCCGCGCAGGGCGGCGACCGGGAGCACTTCACGGCGGCGACCTGGGCGAGACGGGACATCTGCGACCACGCGCCGTATCCGTTCGCCGACAAGAGCGTCGACTACGTGATTTGCTCACACGTGCTGGAAGACGTGCGGGATCCGCTGTGGGTGTGCGCCGAGATGGTCCGGATCGGGAAGCGCGGGTACATCGAAGTCCCGTCGCGCATCGCCGAGACGTGCCGCGGCGTGGAACCCGGGCAGGTCGGCTGGTCGCACCATCGCTGGCTGATCGACATCCGGGACACGCGGATCACGTTTCTGCTCAAGTACCACACGATCCACAGCCACTGGCGTTTCTCGTTTCCCGCGCGCTTCTGGCACGGACTGGAGGACGCGCGGCGGGTGCAGTGGCTGTTCTGGGAGGAGCGGTTCGCGTACGAGGAACGGTCCATCCACGGCCCCGACAAGATCGCCGAGGAGCTGGCGGCGTTCGTCGCGGGCGTGCGCCCCTATCCTCGGTGGCTCGCGGCCGCCGACCGCACGCTGCGTGGGATCGGCACCTTCCCCCGACGCCTCGCCGCCCGCGCCCGGCGGTCGCTTCGCCCATGAGCGACCCGGTGGTGCTGCACGTGGTGCCCGCGTTCTTCGGCGGGCCGGACGGGATCGTGGGCGGCGCCGAGCGCTACGCGCTGGAGCTGGCGCGGCACATGGCGGAGAAGGTGCCGACGGGCCTGCTGACGTTCGGTGACCGCACGCGGACGGAGACGATCGGGCGGTTGACGGTGCACGTCGTGGGCGATCCGTGGTATGTGCGCGGACAGCGCACCAACCCCGTCTCTTTCGAAATCGTGCGCGCGGTGCGCCACGCGGAGATCGTGCACTGTCATCAGCAGCACGTGCTCGGCTCGACCGTGGCCGCCATGACGGCGCGGCTCTGCCGGCGGCGGGTGTTCGTCTCGGAGCTGGGCGGAGGCGGGTGGGACATCTCGGCCTACGTCTCGACC
>JAOTWJ010000094.1 GCA_029862925.1 Gemmatimonadota bacterium | reverse complement strand
GCGGTTACGCTCCGATGCGCGGCCTGCAGTGCCAGCACCAGGACCGTGCAGGCCGCCACGCCGCCTACCGTGAGCCAGAACCGACCCGGGCGGCTCCTGAGGGCACGCGCCGTCAAGCGGAACATGCTCCTGCCCGGTGGAGGACTTGGACCTCGCCGGTGCTGCCGTTCATCTCCACCTCGTCCCCATCCCGGATGGCCGTCGTGGCGCCGGTGACCCCCACAATGGTGGGTACCCCCAGCTCGCGCCCGATGATGGCCGCGTGCGACAGGATGCTCCCTCGCTCGACCACCACCCCCCGCGCGACCGCCAGGAGAAACACCCATCCCGGCTCGGTCACGCGGGCAACCAGGATTCTGCCGCGCAGGGTTTCCGGGGCCGCCCTGCCGTGCACCACACGCGCGACGCCACGGGCCCGCCCCGGTGAGCACGGGATCCCGGTAAGCGCGTCCGCCGAGGTGGACCGCGGGGGCGGCGGCGCCGTCGCCGCCGTGCGGTAGACAGAGCCGCGACACGCGATCCGATGCGGTGGTTGCTCGCCGCGGTCGGCCCCGTACGCGTCCTTGCGCACGGCGACCAGCGCGTCCAGGCGGACGCCGGCAAGCCCGCCCCGCGCGTGCGCCTCGAGATCCTCGAACGTGGCGTAGCAGACATCCCCGGGCGCAGCGAGCGCGCCCTCCCGCACGAGCGCCGCTCCCATGGCGCGCACGAGTCGTCGCAGGAGACCGTACGCGCGGGCGCGCGCCAACGAGAGGTCTTCCCGTGCGGCGACCGCCCGCCGCGTACGCTGCAGCACCCAGCTGGCGTACCAGCGCCGCAGCGGCCGCCCGGCCCAGCACGCCAAGAACTCCCGTGCGGCCGCGCCTGCCGACTCGCTGCCTGCTCCCGCGCCGTTCAGAAACTGCCCGTCAGGTTCCGTGATCGACCGGAGCAGATCCACGATCGTCCACGGTTCCTCTGAAGGCGAAACGGTCTCGAGCTTCAGCTCCTCGACCGTGCGGTCTCCGTAGCGAGCCAGGTATGCGGCGGCCCTGGCTCGGAATCCGGCAGCGGCGGGGAGGGGTGCGAGTCGCTCCCAACTCTCCCGCGCCGACAGGTCGGACCACAACAGCCGCGCCACCGCAGGTGTCCGCCGGGCGTCCGCCGCAAGCTCCCGCAGCGCCTGAAGCGGGCGTAGGCTCGCCACCCGGCCGAGGTCCGCGAGGAGGCGCTCATGCAGGTCGGACCGATCGCCGCCGGGCGCCGGTCCGCACAAGCGCGCTAGCCGGTCATTGAACAGGAACGCGAACAGATCATTGAAGATGAGGATCGTCCAGTCATCCAGATACTCCCGCTCGAGCGATTCGAAGCAGGCGAGGAGTCGATCGAACGACCACCGGGTCAGGTCCGGCGCGTCACACCGGGTGAGCATCTCCTCCACCCCGGCGCGGAACCGTTCGACCTCGGCGTCCAGTGCGCGGAACCGGCGCGCGAGCCGCCACCAGACCCGCACGGCCAGCGCGGCCCGCCGGCGCCGGGAGCCCTGCGCTGCTGAACGCACCACCCCCGAGTCAGGCGCGTCCCGGATGCCAAGCGCCTTCTCCCACTTGCCCACTGTCCACCCGATCCCGGGCGCGGCCGCAAACAGCCGGTAGTAGGCGAGGAGGTTCATGTAGAGGTGACCGCGGACAATGCCAATCAAGTGCTGGAGGTCGGGGCGCAGCAACGCGAGCACGTCCCTCGGAACGCCGATTTCCGCCAGGGCCCGGGTGAACAGCCGCTCGTAGGTACGGCGCACGAGCGAATACGTGAGCGGGAGGGTGACCCCCGGATAGCTTTCCCCGATGTTGCTGTCGTCCCAGACGGCCGGCGTGCCGGGTGCCATACGGAGCGGCCGTGCCTGGAGGATCTGTAGCGCCCCGTCGGCGTCGAGCGCCCACTCGACATCCTGGGGACCACCGAACGCCTGCTCGATCTGCACCAGCTGGCGGGACAGGCGATCGAGTTGCACGGTGGACAACGCCGGACGATCCCGATCCGCCAGCGCAACGCTCGTCACTGCCGTACCGCTGGCTCCGTCCGGCGACACCTGATGGGCCTTGCACCGCACGACGCTCGTCCACCCCTCAGTGCCGGACCCGCGCTCGAAGTAGTCGGTTTCGACGAGATCCCCCACCACTCCGGAGCCCAATCCGTAGCCGGCCACCACGATGTGCCGTGGGTCGCCGGACCGCGGGTCTGCTGTGAAGGCGACACCCGCGACGCGCGCTGCCACCATCTCCTGCACTACGACGGCCAGTTGCGGCCAGGCACCCCGTAGGCCGCGCTCGTGGCGGTACTGCGCCACGCGGTCCCCAAACGCGGCCGCCAGGCACTCACGCACTGCCGCCTCGATGGCCTCCGGCGGCACGCCGAGCCGCGATTCGAACACGCCGGCATAGCTCTCGTCCCGCCCGTCCTCACCCACCGCACTCGACCGGACCGCGAGCGCGCCCTTCCCGGCCCGCACTCGGACGGCCCGGGCAAGTTCGTCGCGCACGGCGTGCGGCCACGTGGCGGTGCGGGCGAACGCCGCGATCCGCCCTGCTAGCGCGCGGCCTTCGGCGACAGCGCCGCGGTCAACACACGCCGCCATTGCCGTGATGTCGCCGTGTGCCGGTGCGAGGATCGCATCCGTTGCGGCAGTCGTGAGCACAAACCAGCGGGGGACCGGCATCCCGCGCCGCGCGAGCTCGTGGAGATGGTAGCCTTTGCCGCCGACCTGCGCCGGCGGTGCGGCATCGCCTGGCCAGACGACGAGGGCGCCACGTTGCGATCGGGCGGCCGTCATGCGCGCACCACCCCGTGGTGCACGAGCAGCGCGAGCGCGAGGCCGCCGTGCGCCACCACGCCGTAGAGTTGCGCATACCCGCCCAAGCGGGCCCGTGCGCGGGACGGGCGGAAGCGGAACCGCAGACAGGCTCCTACGGTGACGGCGGCGGCGACCAGCAGCGCTGCCGCGTACCCGGGTCCGAGTCCGGCGACTCCGGACACGGGGAGCAGACACGCGACCGAGAGCGTCACGAACGCGGCGGGCAGCAGCGCCGCCGTTCGCCACCCCAGCGCCTTGGAGTACGTCGCGTAGTCGGTCTCGTCCCCGGGCATCCTGATCTTCCGTGCCGTCTCCCACGCCGCGACCCCGGCGCACGGTGCGAGCAGCAGCGGCACGACCCATCCGGTGAGGCCGCGGGCCCCAAAGTCGTCCGCGAACACGGCTAGGGCGTAGAGGCCGAAGAGCACCGTAAGGATCTTCCGCGCGAGGTAGGCGAGCGGCGGTGCGCCGCGCGCGAGCGAACCGATGAAGAACCAGCGGAACCCGAGCCACGTCACGACGTAGCCACCGACGGCCGCGATCCGCATCGCGCGGCCGCCGAACACCAGGTTCGTCCCAACGAACAGGCCGAGCGTAGTTCCCTGAAGGACGCGCAGCTCGCGGCGCGTGATCGCCCCGGTTACCGTTGGCCGGGTTCGATACCGCGGGTCGCCGGCCGCCGCCATTCGCGCGTCGTGCCCGGCATCCGTAAGGTCGTCGTCAATGCGGATCAGGAGAGTCCACAGCACGGTCGCAGCGGCACCTAGCACGGCGTATCCGCCGATGCGCAGCGGAGCGACGCCGGCCAGCGCCTCCAGGGCGAGATAAACGGAGAAGAACTGCACGAGCCCGATCGGTACCAGGACGGCCGGTGGGAACATCGCCTGGATGTACCGCGCCGCCCGTGAGATGCCGCGCAGGGGCGTCTGGAGCCGGAGCGGCCACGTCATGCGGCCGCCTCCCGGGATTCCGCCGCAGCGAACGTCCGCGCGAACAGACCGTAGCTCTTCTCGATCGGCGATCCGAACCCGTCGATCACGCGCTGGACGAGCTCATTCGTCGACTGCACGAGCGAGAGGTCGAGGCGCGCGATCCCCAGACGCCGCGCCGCCTGCTGCGTCTCGTGGGCGATCAGCGGGCCGATCCCACGGCCGCGGTGTTCCGGCACCACGCCGAGCATGAGGAACCGCACCGTGCGAATCCGCGGCACGGTGCGCCAGAGCCGCAGCCAGCCGAACGGCAGCAGCCGCCCGTGGACATCCCGCAGCGCCTCATTGATGTCCGGGAGTGTGAGACCGAAGCCGACGGGGTTGCCCTCGAACTCGGCGATGCGAACCAGCTCCGGCTCGGCGAACGCCTTGAACTTCCGGGCCCGCTGGAAGAATTCTTCCCAGGTGATGGGCACGAAGCCCCAGACCTGGGCGAAGGCGGTGTTGTACAAGCGCCAGAGAATCCGCGCTTCGTCCACCCAGTGTGCCAGGTCGAGGCACCGGACCGTCACTCCCCGAGCCGGGCCGACGCCTCGCGCGGCCGCCCGCACGAGACGCCGAACGGCCGGCCCGGGCTCGTCGGTGGGCGCAGCCGCGTACGCGTAGTACTGGCGTGCCAGGCGGTATCCCACTCCTTCGAGCAGCCGGCGATAGTACGGGGGGTTATACGGCGACTGGACGGTCGGGGGCGACTCAAAGCCCTCCAGCAGGATGCCGGTTTCGTCGTGCGGCGTCAGATTGACCGGGCCCAGCAGCCGTCGCATCCCCTGCGACCGCGCGGCCACCTCGGCTGCGGCGAGCAGGGCCGCGGCGCTCTCGGGGTCGTCGGCGCATTCGAAGAACCCGAACAGCGCGGTCTGGGCCTCCCAGGCCTGGGCGAACGCCGGATCGACGATCGTCGCGATTCGGCCGGTCACCTGGCCGTCCCGACTCGCGACAAACCGCCGTACCCATCGCGTCCCGAGTGAGGCGTTGCGCCGCGCGGACCAGCGGTGCCACTCGTCCATGCGCAACGGAGGCACCCACAGCGGATCCCGGCGGTACAGCGCATACGGGAAGCGGACAAACAGCCGGTGGCTCCGCCCGCGGTCGGCAGCGCGCACGCGCACCGATCCCCGGGTTGCGTCCTCAATGGGCCGACGCATGTGTCACCTCCTGGCCAAGGTCGCGCGAACCCTCCCAGCACTGCGACCATGCTGCTCCGCGAGCGACAAGCAGACGTCAAGCGGCCCCTTGGTCCCCCGAAGCCGACGCGGCTCGGCACGCTGCCCTCCGGTGATGCTGCCGCTTGACGCTCGCTTGTCGCCGCCATCGTACCCTCGCCATCGCACACCACCTCGGACGGGGGCATCCCATGAAGGTCCTGCTGGTGAAGCCAGCCCTGGGTCCGCCGACCATCGCGGCTGGCGAGGTGACCGAGCTCGAGCCCCTGGAACTCGAGTACCTGGCAGCAGCGCTGCGAGACCATGACGTCGAGTTGGTCGACCTGCGCTACGATCGCAGCATCGAACCCGCGCTGCACCGCTTCCAGCCCGACGTCGTTGGAGTCACGGCGCTCTCGGTCCAAGTGGAGAACGCCCTCGCGATCCTGCGCGCCGCTCGACGGCTCGATGAGCGGATCGTCACGGTCGTCGGTGGCCATCACGCGACACTGCTTCCGCACGATTTCCAGCGACCCGAAGTGGACGTCATCGTCTGCGGGGAGGGGGCTTTCACGTTCGCCGAGCTGCTGCACCGACTCGAGCGCGGCGCGGATCCATCCGACGTGCCGGGTCTCTGGTATCGGCGGCACGGGGCATTCGTGCACACGGGGGCGCGGAACGACATCGCGCGGATCGACGAGCTCCCTGTGCCGGACCGGGAGATCACGCGCCGCTACCGGCATCACTACATCCACTTCTGGTGGCGGCCGGCCGGTCTGATGCGCGCCTCCGCAGGGTGCCAGTACCGCTGTGCCTACTGCCCCATCTGGAAGGCGGCGGGAGGCCGGTGGACGTACCGCGACCCCGAGCGCGTCGCCGACGAGCTTGCCGGGATTCCGGAGGGATTCGTCTACTTCGCCGATGACAACATGTTCTTCGATCGCGATCGGATGGCGGCGCTCGCCCGCGCGATCCGCGAGCGCGGCATCCGGAAGGAGTACTTCCTCTTCTCCCGTGCGGACGCGGTCGTGAAGTGCGGCGACCTGCTGCCGCTGTGGGCGGAGATCGGACTCCGACAGGTGTTCCTGGGTCTCGAGGCCGTGGATGTCGAGGCGCTCAAGCCGCTCAACAAGCGGACCCACGCGGCGACGAACGAGGCCGCGGTGCGGCTCCTCATGACCCACGGCATCGATCCGCTCGCGTCGTTCATGGTGTTCCCGGACTTCACGGTCGCGGACTTCGACCGTGTGTATGACTACGTCGAGCGGCTGGGCGTGTACTACTGTGAGTACTCGGTCCTGACGCCGGCCCCGGGCTCAGATCTCTATGACCGCTCGCGGGAGCAGCTGACGACCGATGACTACCGGCGGTACGACTACATGCACCCGGTCCTGCCAACGCGCCTCGGCGAGCGCGAGTTCTTCCGGCAGCTCGCGCGGCTGTACTGGCGGACCTACTCACCGTTCCGAGCAGCGCGGGTGAGACCGAGCACACCACCCCCCGTCACGCTCGGCAAGTTGGCCCGGAACCTGTGGGTCGGGCTCCGCATGTACCGGCGGATTCGGAACGGCTACCGGATGCCCTCGGCTGGCCGGGAGCTCCCGGGGGTTGGCAACGAGCACCCCGGTCCGCCGCAGCCGGAGGCGGTGCGGTTCGCCTGACCGGAACCCTGCCGCCTGGTGCGGGCACGTTCCCCATCGGCAACGAGCCCGACTGCGGCCCGCAGGAGCTTCTCGACCCCATCGACTACCAGGAAGTAGGCCTTCCGGACCTCAACGACTTTTTCGCCAGCTGGCTCCGCTCGCACGGCACCGGCGACGTGTGGCTCATCATCCGCGATGTGAAGCAGCCGGGTGACTACTATGGCGCCATGCTGGTTGGCCAGGGAACGGCCACCGTCCGCTACACCGACACTGACCTCTTCGCCTGGTACCGCGAGCCACCTCTACCCCCCCTTCGGCAAAACGACAATGCCTACGGCTTCACGGCCGAGGGGATGCTGACCACCGTGAGTGGCGCGACGCTGAAGTACAGCGGGCATCTTCGGATCGTCTGGGATCCGCAGGGTGACAAACATTTCAACGCAACGGGTCGGCGCGGACGGCCGCAGGCGCGCGCCGCTACGCGGTAACGATCACCGGCTCCGGACGCAACTCCACCCCGAACCTGGCCGCCACCGCCGCGCGAATCTCGTCGGCAAGCGCCAACAGATCGGCCGTGGTGCCGTCGTAGTTGACCAGCGCGAGCGCGTGGTGCGACGAGATGCCGACCCCGCGCCGCCGGGTCCCCTTGGGGAACCCCGCCCGCTCGACCAGCCACGCCGCCGGCACCTTGACGCCGTCCGGCACGGAGAAGGTGGGGATGGCGCCGTCGCCGCCCCCCGCCCGCCACCGCGCCTCGAGATCGGCGAACGCGGCCGGGGACAGGACGGGATTCAGGAAGAACGAGCCCACCGACCGGGTGTCGGGATCGGTGGGATCGATCACCATGGCCTTGCTCCGCCGTAAGGTCAGCACGGTCTCCCGCACGCGCCGCACTTGCGCGGCGGGCGAAAGACCCGCGAGCCCACCGACGCGCTCGACCGCGGCCGTGAGTTCCGGGTAGCGCAGCGTCGGCATGCGGTCGGCACGAAGGCGCAGCTGCACCCCCAGCACGACGTACCGATCGCGATCCGCGCCCTTGAACCGGCTCCACCGGTAGGCGAAGCCGCATTCCGCGGTGCCAAACTCCACCACGTCCAGCGTGCGGCGGTCCAGACAGGTCACGCGCCCCAGCGTTTCCGCCACCTCCTGCCCGTACGCTCCCACGTTCTGGATCGGCGTGCCGCCCACCGTACCCGGGATGCCGGACAGGCACTCGATGCCCGCCAGCCCGCGGCGTACCGCGTCGGCCACGAGCGTGTCCCACGAGAGACCGGCTCCCGCAGTCACCTCGACCGCATCGCCTGCCGACGCGAACGCGAGGTCGTCGGCCGTCATGTGCAGGACCACGCCGGGGAAGCCGGCGTCGGGCAGGACGACGTTGCTGCCACCGCCGAGCACGAGCAGGGGGAGAGCGAGCGCGCGCGCGAAGTCCAGCGCCGCCCGCGCGTCGTCGGCCGTGGCGCCGTCGACGATGTACCGCGCCGGGCCGCCCAGCTTGAGTGTCGTGAGCGGAGCGAGCGGCACGTGCTCGCGGATGCGTTCGTCGCTCATGGGCCGGTCCCGCCGCCGCTGGCGTCGGGGCGGTAGTGCTCGAACAGCCGCAGCACGCGCGTCATCTCCTCGTCGGTCAGCAGCACCGGCTCGCCCACCTGGAGCGCGTGCCAGTAGAGCGTGGCCAGCGCCTCGACTTCGACGGCGAGCGCCAGTGCCTGCGCCACCGTGCGCCCGCAGGTCACGATCCCGTGATTGGCGAGCAGACACGCATTCAGATCCCCGAGCGCCTCGACTGCGGCGGCCGCCAGGTCGGGCGAGCCGAACGTGGCATAGCGGCTGCACCGGATCTCCCTGCCGCCGGCGGCCGCCACCAGGTAGTGGAACGCCGGAATGCCGCGGCGCAGGCAGGCCAGCGACGTCGCGTGCATGGGATGGGCGTGCACGATGGCCCCCACCATGGGCCGCGCCGTGTAGATACCCGCGTGCAGCCGCCACTCGGTGGACGGACGGCGACGCCCGCCGCGCGGCCGGCTGTCGAGCGACGCGAATTCCACGATGTCTTCGCCATCCATGTGGTCGTAGGAGAGCGCCGACGGCGTGATCAGCATGCCCTCGCCGTAGCGCGCACTCACGTTGCCGGACGTGCCGTGATTGATGCGGAGCGCGTTCATGCGGCGCGCCCCTTCGACGATGACCCAGCGCTGGTGCAGCTCGGCGCGCGTGCTCACGCGGCCCGTTCCGGGTACAGTCCGGCCAACCCCTCCGGCGAGGCCGCACACACGCCGCGCTCCGTGATGATCCCGGTCACGAGGCGCGCCGGCGTCACGTCGAACGCGTAATTGGCCGCCGACGTGCCGGCCGGCAGCACCCGCACCCGCTCGATCCGGCCGTCCGCCGCCCGGCCCGTCACATCCACGAGCTCGGCCACGTCCCGCTCCTCGATGGGAATGCTCGCGGCCTCCCGCAGCCGCCAGTCGATGGACGGACCGGGCACCGCCGCATAGAACGGTACCCCGGTGTCTCGCGCCGACAGGGCCTTGAGGTAGGTGCCGACCTTGTTGCACACGTCGCCCGCCGCGGTCGTCCGATCCGTGCCGACGAGCACGAGGTCCACCAGCCCCCGCTGCATCAGATGGCCGCCGGCGTTGTCCGCCACCACCGTGTGGGGAACGCCGTCCTGCGCCAGCTCCCAGGCGGTGAGCGCCCCCTGCATGCGCGGTCGGGTCTCGTCCACCCACACGTGCAGCGGCACGCCGTCGGCGTGGGCGCGGTAAACGGGGGCGAGCGCGGTCCCCCAGCCCGCGGTGGCGAGCCAACCGGCGTTGCAGTGCGTCAGCACGTTCACCGGACGCGCCACGCGGGCCGCGACGTCGCGCAGCAGCGACACGCCGTGCTCGCCAATGGCGTAGTTGATGGCGAGATCGTCGGCGAGCAGCGCCTCGGCCCGCGCCACCGCCGCCGCGGCCCGTGCGGCGGCGGGCAGGGGGCGCACGTGTGCCTGCACGTCCTCGAGCGCGTGCCGCAGGTTCACGGCGGTGGGCCGGGTGGCGGCGAGCAGCGTGACGGCGGCGTCGAGCGCCGGGTCCCGCGGGTCCCGGCGCAACGCCAGCGCGAGGCCGTACGCGGCGGCGATCCCGATCAGCGGCGCCCCGCGCACCCGCATCGTCCGAATGGCCTCAGCCACGTCGTCGACCGTCTCGAGCCGGCGCACCACCCGCTCGTGCGGGAGCCGCGTCTGGTCGAGGATCTCGACGGCCCAGCCATCCGGCACCGGCCAGAGGGCGCGATGCGGTGGTGCCGTCACGGTCGGACCCGGCGTCGCCATGTCTCCGCCCGCTCGGTGAGGTCGCCCGGGTCGATCGTCTGCAGCCGTCCGCCGGCCACCACCGGCCGGCCGCGCACCCACACGTGGGTCACGTGCTCACGCCCGGCAGCGTAGACGAGGTGGGAGACCGGATCGTAGCATGGCTGAAGTTCGGAAGCGCCCAGGTCCACTGCAATGACGTCGGCGTCGAGGCCGGCTCGCAGGGCTCCGATCCGGCTGCCCAGGCCGAGCGCGCGGGCGGCATCGCACGTCGCCATCGCCAGCACCTCGTGCGCGGGCAGCGCGTCCGCCCGTCCCGCGACGCCCTTGGCCAGCAGCGCCGTCAGACGCAGCTCGCTCAGCATGTCGAGCCGGTTGTTGCTCGCGGCCCCGTCGGTGCCAATCCCGACGTTGACGCCCCGGGCCCTGAGCGCGGCGACGGGGGCCAGGCCGCTCGCCAGCTTGAGATTGGCCGCCGGGCAGTGGGCCACGTGCGCGCCGCGCTCGGCGAGCAGGTCCATCTCCGCGTCCGTGAGGTGCACGCCGTGCGCCGCGATCAGGCGCGGGCCCACGGCGCCCAGGGCGTCGAGCCGCGCGAGGGGCCGGCGCCCATGGGCGTCCAGACTGTCCTGGATCTCGCGCTCGGTCTCGTGCAGGTGCACGTGCAGCGGCAGGCCGTGGGCGTCGGCCAGCTCGCACGCCGCGCGGAAGCTCCCGTCACCCACGGTGTACGGGGCGTGGGGTGCGACCGCCGTGGCGATCAGCGGGTCGTCGGCCAGGGCGGCCTGCACCTCGCGCCCGCGGGCCAGGTACGCCGCGGCGTCGGACGCGTAGGGCGTAGGGAATTCGAGTACCACGAGTCCCAGCACCGCACGGATCCCGGCGGTGCGGGCGGCCCGCGCGGCGGCGTCCGGAAAGAAGTACATGTCGTGAAAGCAGGTGACCCCGCCGCGCAGCATCTCGGCGGCCGCGAGCAGGGTCCCGTCGTGCACGAACGCGTCCGACATCAGGCGCCCTTCGGCGGGCCAGATGTGGTCCGCGAGCCAGGTGGCCAGCGGGAGGTCGTCCGCCATGCCGCGCAACAGCGCCATGGCGGCGTGCGTGTGCAGGTTGATCAGGCCCGGCAGCACGGCATGGGAGGGGAGGGACACGCGCGCGGCCCCGGGGAACCGCGCGCGCGCCTCGGCGCGTGGCAGCACCGCCGCGATCCGGGGTCCGACCAGCACCACCGCGTGCCCTTCGAGCACGGCGCTTCCCGGATCCATCGGCAGGACCCAGCGCGGCTCCAGACAGTGCGACGCGTCGGCTTCGGGTGCGGAAGCAGGACTCACGGGTCTCTCGCCGAGCAGCGGGATGGCGCCGGCGACGGTGCCGGCACAGTGCGGAACAATCTACACGCCCCGGCGGGCGATGAGCGCGACGGGTCTTTCAGTCCCCGCGCGAGGTCCCTACCTTGTCCTGCGAAGGCGGCGGTGAACCCCAACCGGGGATGGGTCGGACATGACGCACGGTGGCGGTGGTCCCTCCGACGCGCTGCGGGATCAGGGCGCAACGAACCTCAATCTTCCTGCGATCGGGAATCAGACTCCGCCCGAGGACGACCTACTGCGCGCCGTGCGGGAAGCGGC
>JAOTWJ010000093.1 GCA_029862925.1 Gemmatimonadota bacterium | reverse complement strand
GAAGCGGCGCGGCGCCCAGGGCCTCAAGGTGTTCCAGAATCGGCCCGACGTGTGGGAGGCGCTCGCCGCCGAAGCGGGCGCGCTCGGGCTGCCGATCGCCACCGACATGAAGATCCAGGAGTACGACGCGCTCGACGCCGCGCGCCTGGGGGTCCGCACGATCGAGCACTGGTACGGCATCCCGGACGCAGCGATCCCGGGGGGCATCCAGGACTTCCCCGACGACTACACCTACGACGACGAGCTCGCCCGCTTCCGCTGGGCCGGCGACCTGTGGCGGCAGGCCGATCCCGTCCGGCTGTCGGCGGTGCTGGATTCGCTGATCGCGCACGGCGTGGCGTGGGACCCCACCTTCGCAGTGTACGAGGCCAATCGCGACCTCTCCCGGGCCCGGACGCTTCCGTGGTTGCGCGACTACGCGATGCCCAGCGTGCTGGCGTTCTTCGAGCCGGATCCGGAGCATCACGGCTCCTACCACCTCGATTGGACGACGACGGACGAGGTGCGGTGGCGCGAGAACTACCGCGTCTGGATGGCCTGGGTGCGGGAGTTCGCCCACCGCGGCGGGATCGTCACGGTCGGCTCCGATGCGGGCTTCATCTACCACCTGTTCGGGTTTGCCACCATCCGCGAGCTGGAACTCCACCAAGAGGCCGGCTTCCACCCGCTCGAAGTGATCCGGCACGCCACCGCCAACGGTGCCCGTGCACTCGGGCTCACCGAAACCGGGGTGATCCGCGCGGGATTCGAAGCCGATCTCCTGATCGTGGACGGCAACCCGCTTCACAATCTGAAGGTGCTCTACGGGACGGGCGTGGACGTGTGGGAGAGCGGGCGCATGGTGCGGCGCGGGGGCGTGCGCTACACGATCAAGGACGGCATCGTGTTCGACGCCCCGCGCCTCCTCGCCGAGGTCCGCGACATGGTCCGCCAGGCGGCAGGACTCATCGCCCCGTGACGGACACTCTTCTTGCCGGAGGATTCCCGCAGTGAAATCATTACTCGCGCTGTTCGCGGTCGCGCTGGCCGCCGGCTGTGCCACCGCGGGCGGCACCGCCCCAGCCCCGGCGCCCATGACGGCCGCCTCGGATACCGGCCGCGTGCCGTACGCGTCCACTTACGCTCGCCACCCGGCGCCGCCGGTGCTCATCCGTCACGCGACCATCCTCACCGCGGCCGGTACGGAACTCCCCGCCGGGGCGATTCTGCTGCGGGAGGGCCGTATCGTGGCCGTCGCTCCCGAACTCGAGGCGCCGCCCGGTGCGGTCATCGTCGACGCGCGGGGGCAGTACGTCACGCCCGGCCTGATTGACACGCACTCGCACCTCGGCGTGTACAGCGCGCCGGGCACCGCAGCCGAATCAGACGGGAACGAGGCGACGAATCCCGTGACGGCCGAGGTGTGGGCCGAGCATTCGTTCTGGCCGCAGGATCCACAGATCCCGCTGGCCATCGCGGGCGGGATCACGACCATCCAGGCGCTGCCGGGCTCGGCGAATCTCATCGGCGGGCGGAGCGCCGTCCTCAAGCTGGTGCCCGCCCGCACCGTGCAAGAGATGAAGTTCCCCGGCGCCCGCTACGGCCTGAAGATGGCATGCGGCGAGAACCCCAAGCGGGTCTACCGGACCCGTGGGCCGTCGACCCGGATGGGCAACATGGCAGGCTACCGGGCGGCGTTTCTCGAGGGCCAGCACTACCAGCGCCGCTGGGATGCCTGGCAGCGCGAACGGAAGGGTGAGCCGCCACCTCGGAACCTGCGGCACGAGACGCTGGCCGAGGTGCTGCGCGGCACCATCTACGTGCAGAACCACTGCTATCGCGCGGACGAAATGGCGCAGATGCTCGATCTCGCGCGGGAGTTCGGTTTCACCATCCGGTCGTTCCACCACGCGGTCGAGGCCTACAAGGTGGCCGATCTCCTCGCGGCCGCCGGCACCGCCGCCTCGGTGTGGGCGGACTGGTGGGGATTCAAGGAAGAGGCGATGGACGGCATTCAGGAGAACGCCGCGCTGCTCCAGCAGGCCGGTGCCCGGGCGGTGATCCACTCGGACAGCCCCAGCGGGATCCAGCGTCTCAATCAGGAAGCCGCGAAGGCGATGTACGCCGGCCGCCGGGCGGGGATCACCGTCACGCCCGATCAGGCGTTGCGCTGGATCACGGCCAACCCGGCGTGGGTGCTCGGGCTCGACTCGGTGGTCGGCACACTGGAACCGGGCAAGATGGCCGATGTCGTCGTGTGGTCGGCCGATCCCTTCTCGGTGTACGCACAGGCCGTACGGGTGTACAACGACGGCTGGCTGGTCTACGACCGTGCCGACCCCACCCGACAGCCCCGCACGGACTTCGAGTTGGGGCAGGTGCCCGCCCCGGGGAGGGACCGATGATCGCGCTCATCCTGGCCCAGACGATCGCCATCTCCGGCGGCACCGTCCACCCGGTCTCCGGCCCACGGATCGAGAACGCCACGGTCCTCATCCGCAACGGCCGCATCGAGGCCGTCGGCAGCAACGTCCCCGTACCCGCGGATGCCCTGCGCATCGATGCGACGGGCAAGTGGGTGACGCCCGGGCTGATCGACGGCGCGGGCCAACTCGGCCTCGTGGAGATCTCCGCCGTGGCGGAAACACGCGAAGCCGGACTGCATGACACGGCCATTGCCGCCGCGTTCACGGTCACCGAAGGCCTCAACCCCGCGTCGATGCTGATTCCGGTGGCGCGGATCGAAGGCGTGACGACGGCGCTCGCCACGCCCGCCGGTGGTGGACTCATCGGCGGCCAAGCGGCCATGATCGACCTCGACGGATCCACGGTCGAAGCCATGGTGGTCAAGTCGCCCGCCGCCATGGTGGCCTATCTCCACGAGGGGGCCAAGGACGCCGGTGGCGGGTCCCGCGCCGGGGTGGCGCAGCGCCTGCGTCACGTGTTCGACGACGCGCGCGAGTACGAGCGCCGGCGGGCGGATTTCAGCCGCGCGCAGATGCAGCCGCTCGCCGCGCCGGCGGCCGACCTCGAGGCCCTGCTTCCCGTCCTGCGCGGCGAACTGCCGCTCGTGGTGGTCGCCAACCGGCGCAGTGACATCGAGACGGCGCTGCGGATCGCGCGGCAGTACAGTCTCCGGCTCGTTCTGGCCGGCGCGGCCGAGGGTTGGATGATCGCCGATCGGATCGCGGCGGCCGGCGTGCCGGTCCTCGTCCAACCGATGGACAACATCCCCTCGTATGACGCGCTCGGCATCCGCTACGAGAATGCGGCGGCGCTGGCCCGGGCCGGCGTCACCGTCGTGCTGCTGGAAACGAGCGCGCACGACGCGCGCAACCTCCGCCAGCAGGCGGGAAACGCGGTCTCGTATGGCATGACCTGGGAGGCGGCACTGCGGGCGGTGACCCTCAGTCCCGCCACCGTGTTCGGCATCGCCGACCGGTACGGCTCGCTCGAGCCCGGCAAGGTGGCGAACGTGATCGTGTGGAGCGGCGATCCATTCGAGTTCTCGACCGCCGTCGAGCACGTGTTCATTCGGGGCCGGGAGATCCCGCTCACCAGCCGGCAGACGGAGCTGCGGGAGCGGTACAAGACGCTGCCGCCGAAGTACTGACCCCTACAACTGAAAAGTGAAAAGGACCGTCGTGCCCCTTTCACTTTTCAGTTTTCACTTTTCACTCTTGTGATCACCACTCGGTTTCGAGGCCGAGCGTCTTCCCCTGCTGCGTGGCCGGAACGCCCTCCACCATCCAGCGGGGTGCGGGCGCGTCGAGCAGGTAGTGGTCGAAGTACTGCTGCATGCGGATGTTCCAGTCCCGGCGCTTGGGATACGGCAGTGGCCAGTGGGGTTCGCCGTTGTAGTTGATGAGCCAGCTCGGCTTCCCCAACCGCCGCAGGCCCGTGAACAGCTCGATCCCCTGGTACCACGGGACGGCACCGTCGTGGTCGTTATGGAGAATCAACAGCGGCGTCTCGACCCGATCGAGCCAGAACAGCGGCGAGTTCTCGAGATAGCGGAGCGGCACGTCCCACAGGCTGGCGCCGAGCCGGCTTTGCGTCCGCTCGTACTGGAACATCCGGCTCATGCCCGATTCCCAGCGAATGCCACCGTACGCACTCGTCATGTTGGCCACCGGTGCGCCGGCGGCCGCCGCACGGAAGATATTCGTCTTCGTCACCATGTAGGCGATCTGATACCCGCCCCAGCTGTGCCCCTGCACACCGATGCGGGCCGGGTCGACGCTGCCGCGCCGAATCACCTCCAGGACGCCGGGGATCACGCAGTCGAGCGCACTCTCGCCGGGGTACCCCTCCCGATACACGATGTCGGGCACGAACACGAGGTAGCCGCGGCTAGCATAAAACGTGGGTCGGATGACGGATCGGTGCGGGAGCGGCGGATGATGGGCAAACAGATTGTCCGAATTTCGCTCATAGAAGTACACCATCAAGGGGTACCGCTGCGCGGGATCGAAATCAGCCGGTTGGTACAGCAGCCCCTCCAACGGCGTCCCATCCGCGGAGCGCCAGCGCATCAGCTCCACCGTCGCCCAGCGGTACTCCGCCTGCTGAGGATTGGCGTCGCTCACTTTTTGCGCATCCGCCAGATCGAGTCCGGCCACCCAGAGATCGGGGAACTCCGCCACCGATTCCCGGGAAAACAGGAGGAGATCCGCACCCCCCGCTTTCCGCGGCCGGGAGAACCGGCCCTCGGCCATCAGCAAGCGTTCGGGTGACCGGCCGCCGCCCACGTGGTCGCGATAGAAGCCGGCCCGCTTGGTGGGCTCGTGGAACGCCGATAGCAGCAGCGGGGCCGCGGCCGGCAGGGTGGCCCGCTCGGGATCCAGATCCAGGACCCGGAACCGCACGCTGTCCCGCCGGCCCACGCCTTCGGTCACGAGGCGGGGGGCGCGCCGCCCCTCGGGATCGAGCGCCCATACGTCGAAGCGATCGTACACCAGCAGCTCGCGGTCGCCCGCCGTCCAGCCGGCAACGCCGTACGGCGGCGCGGGCGCTGGGACATCATGCTCCTCATCGTAGAGCGGCACCGTCACCGCATCGGTGAGGCGAAGGGTGCGACCGCTGGCCAGATGCCGGGCGTAGGCGACCCGCTCGCGGAGGTCGAACCACGCGGCGTAGCGTCCTTCGGGCGAGAGCGTCAGGGTCGCCTGCGTCCCTTCGAGGAGGCGCGTGCGCCGCCCGGTTTCGAGGTCCACCGCGTACACGTCCCGATACGCGGGGAAATCCCACGAGATCAGGGCGCGGTACGGTCCGTCCGCCTCGCCCAGGCCGTAGGGCCCATCGTCTCCGTCGGGCAGCGTGAGGGCATCGACCAGTGTGTCGGCGAGCTGCACGACGCGACCGCTCGGGAGTTGCGCCACGGCGAGGAAACTGCGCCGGCGCGCCTGTTCCAGTCGCCGCAGCTGCATCGGCTGGAGTTCGGCGTCCTGCCAGTGCCAGACGTCCACGGTCACGCGCTCGTCGTCGGGCGTGCTGTCTTCGGGAGCCGGTGCCGTCCAGGGCAGCGTGCCAAAGAAGAGCCGGCTGCCGCTCCGCGAGAACGACGGTACGCGATGCTCGCTCACCGTCCACCCAGTCGGCACGCCGGGCGTGCCGGCGGCCGCCACCCGCTGCGCCTCCCGCTCGCCCACCCGCCAGCGGTAGAGGGCGACCCGCGGGTGATCCCGATCCGCCTCGTCGCGGTCGGTGAGGAAGGCGAGCTGCGTCCCGGACTCGGCGAAGGTCAGGGCTTTGTAGGCTCCCCGGCCGGCCAGCACCCGCCGCGGCTCGCCGCCCGGCAGGTCGAGCACCGTGACCCCGTCCCCCTCACCCATCCGGCTCGACGTCGCGAACGCCAGCCGACCGCCGTCCCGCGCGAACGCGTAGGCCGTCACGTCCTCGAAGCGCCGCTCCGTACCGCGCGCGAGGTCGCGCACCACGAGCGGGCGCCCCAACGCGGCGTCTTTCTTCGGCGTGGGGGCGGCAGGATCAGGCGGCGTCGTGGAATCCGGCACCGTCGCGTCCGGTGCGCGTTCCAGCAGATATGCCACCCACGCGCCGCCGCGTTCCGGCACCGAGAACGACACCACGCGCTCGACCTTGCGCACGGTGCCTGTCGCGAGATCCACGATCCCCAGCGAGTCCTTGGGAAGATCGTCCGCCTTTGCCTTGGCACGCTTCGCCTGCCGCACGGCTGCGTACTCGGGCCGGACCGTGAACACCGCAAACCCGCCGGCTGCGGTGAACGCAGCCTCCCGCCCACGGGGCACGCGGTGCTCCGCCGTGTCGCCCGTGGCACGAAACACGAGGGTCGCATCGCCCTGCTCCGGCTCCAGCACGTAGGCGAGCCAACGGCCGTCGCGGCTCAGGCGCTCCTGCTGGATGGTCTGCCAACGGTCGTACGCGTCGTGATCGAGGGGCCGCTGCGCGACCAAGGACGCCGGCAGGAACGTCAGCCCGCCGCCGAGCGCGGCGAGCTGGACGAGGCGGGCGCGGGAGGTCGTCGTGATCATCGGGTATGACCTTTCACCGGGACGGGTCAGGCCGTTGGCTGGGTCAGCGGAGGCGTGCCGGGGAGGCGCGTGACGTCGATCTTGAACAGCTGGGCCGCGGTCCGCCACGCGATGTTGTCCCGCTCCTCGGGCCCGAGCTCGAGGCTCTGGAAGAACTTGATGTAGCTCTTCATCCCGACCAGTGGCCAGTCAGTGCCGAACATGAGCTGCCGCGAAGGGTCGCCCATGTAGTGAATCATCTCCCGGACGCGCTGCAGGGTGTAGCGCTCGAATTCCGCCGAGAAATCGCCGAGCGTGAGGCCGGAGATGTCCGCGAACACGTTGTCGTTCTTGTAGAGGACCTGGGCGGCGTCCAAGAACCAGGGATTGCCGAGATGGCACATGACGAGCTTCACGTCGGGGAAATCCACGGCCACGTCGTCCACCAGCAACGGGTGGGCTTGGCGGACCTTCGCCCCCTTCGCGTACGTATCCCCCGTGTGGATCATGACGGGGATGTCGCACTTGGCCGCGAGGCGAAAGAAGCTCTCGAGCGAGGGGTCGTTGATCGGATAGCGATCGTACCCGGGATACAGCTTGATACCCTTCACGCGCCCGGCGCGGACCCGCTCCTCGAGATTGAAGAGATCGGTCCGCTCCCGGTCCGCACGCCAGCGGATCCCCTCCACCACCGTGAGGCGCGGATCGTCTCCGACGGTCTCCAGCACCGTCTCGACGTGCGGTCGATGCGGCGTGACCTTGTACGAAGTCAGGACCACGGCGTGCCCGACCTCATTGGCGGCCATGGCCTCGAAGAGGTCGTGCGCGACGTCCCGGACGGACCGCTCGCGTTCCTCGTCGTAGTTGTTCAGATGGACGTGGCAGTCGATCAGCATCCGGCGGCTCCTCCCGCAGTCTCCAGACTAGCGGTCAACGTCGTAAACTAGCTAGGCGTATGGCACCGGGGGGCACCCCCCCATGCGACGTTCGTCATCATCAGGAGGCAGGCCACCCCATGCAGCGCACCACTGGTCTCATTCTCGGCTTGGCGTTGCTCCCCGCGGCCGCGGGCGCCCAGTCTCTTCCGACGGTCGATCCCGTCCTCCAGCGCATCTGGCAGCAGGGCATGGAGCAGTCTCAGGTCGAACCGCTCCTGCAGACGCTCACCGACTCGATCGGACCGCGGCTGACCGGCACGCCGGCCATGCAGGCGGCGAGCGAGTGGGCGATCGCCCAATACACCCGTTGGGGCATCTCGGCGCGCCGGGAACCCTACGGCACGTGGAAGGGATGGCGTCGCGGCGTCAGCCACCTCGACCTGCTGCGGCCACGAGTCCGCTCGCTCGAGGGTGGCTTGTTGGCGTGGAGTCCGGGCACCCCGCGCACCCGTCCCATCGAGGCCCCGGTGGTGGTGCTGCCGGCCCTGGCCGACAGCACGGCCTTCGCCGGGTGGCTCCCTTCGGTGCAGGGGAAGCTCGTGGCCATCTCGTTCCCCGAGCCCACGTGCCGGCCCGACGACGCCTGGGAAGAATACGCCCGGGAGGGCGACCAGCGGTTCGCCGCCCTGATGCGGCGGTTCGGCCAGATTCCACCTCCCTCCGTGTTCGACAAGATGCGGGGCGCGCGGGCGGCTGCCGACAGTGCTTGGGACCGTCGGGTGGCCGCATCGGGCTACTCCGCCCGCACCCTCCCCGACGCACTCGCCGCCGCGGGCGCCGCCGGGCTCCTCACGACCAACTGGTCGCAGGGCTATGGCGTCGTGCGAATCTTCGACGCGCGCGGCACGGACAAGATCCCGACCTTCTGGCTGGGGTGTGAAGATTATGGTCTCGTGGCGCGCCTGGCCGAACGCGGACAGGGTCCGGTCGTGCGGGCACAGGCCGACGCGGAATTTCTCGGTGACGTGCCCGCGTTCAACACGATCGCCGAGATCCCGGGTACGACCCGTCCAGACGAGTACATCATGCTCTCCGCGCATTTCGATTCGTGGGACGGCGGCTCGGGGGCCACGGACAACGGCACCGGCACCATCATGATGATGGAAGCGATGCGGATCCTGCGCAGCGCCTATCCGGCGCCCGCTCGCACGATCGTCGTGGGGCACTGGAACAGCGAGGAGCAGGGCCTCAACGGATCGGCCGCGTTCGCGCACGACCATCCGGCCATCGTTCAGGGCCTGCAGGCCTTGTTCAACCAGGACAATGGGACCGGCAAGGTCGCAACCGTCTCGACGCTCGGCCTCGTGGGAGCCACGGAATCGCTCGGCCGGTGGTGGGGCCGCCTCCCGACGGAGCTGACCCGCAACATCCGGCTCGACCTCCCCGGCTCCCCGTCGGGCGGGGGCACGGACCACGCGTCGTTCATCTGTGCCGGCGCCCCGGCGGTCGCGCTCAACTCCGAGCCCTGGGACTACTTCGGCTACACGTGGCACACGAACCGGGACACGTTTGACAAGGTCGTGATCGAGAACGTGCAGTTCAATGCCACGCTCGTGGCGATGCTGGCCTACCTCGCGGCGAGCGACCCCGCACCGGTGGCGCGGGATCGCCGCGTGATGCCGGGCAACCCGCGCACCGGACAGCAGGGTCGCTGGCCGGAGTGCCAGGACGGTGCGCGGATCTGGAGCCGCTAGCCGCCGCACTCGAGCCGGCAGCCGGAGAGGGGGCGGGCGCGAGCGGACCCTCCCCCCGCCCGTCCTGGGTGGGAACCGCACCAGCGGCGCCGGGTTACACCTGCGTCGCGGTCTCGGAGGCCTGATGCATCGCTCGCTCGTCGGAACGCTCTTGCTGGTGCTGACCATCGGCCCGGTCGCCGCGCAGCAGGGACCGCCGCCATGCTCGGCCCCGGAATACCGCCAGTTCGATTTCTGGGCCGGGAGCTGGGCCGTGGTCAATCCGCAGGGCGTGCAGGTTGGGAGCAACACCATCACGCCGGTCCTGGGAGGGTGCGCGCTGCACGAGCAGTGGCAGAGCGCGGGCGCGCACGCGGGCTTCAGCTACAACATCTACGATCGCGCGTCCAAGCGGTGGCATCAGACCTGGGTGGACAACAGTGGTCTGCTCCTCCTGTTGGACGGCACGCTGTCGGACGGCAGCATGGTCCTGACCGGTCCATCCACGGATCGGCAAGGCCGCGAGGTGCGCAACCGGATCACCTGGACGCCGATCACGGCCGACAGCGTCCGCCAGCTGTGGGAGACGTCGGTCGACAGTGGTGCGACATGGGGCACGGTGTTCGACGGGCGGTACGTCCGGCGGAAGTAAGCCACCCACGATAACTTCTCCCCATGCTTTCCGTTTTGTGGGCAAGCGTCCTGGTGGTCGTGGGCATCGGTGTCCTCACCGCCGGCGGGGAGGCGCTGGTCCGTGGCGCCGTCTCGCTCGCCAAGTTGCTGCGCGTCAGCACGGCCGTCGTTGGCCTCACCCTCGTGGCCATGGGCACCTCCATGCCGGAGCTGGCGGTGAGCCTGCTGGCCGGGCTGGAGGGACGGGCCGACATCGCCGTCGGCAACGTGGTGGGATCCAACATCTTCAACATCGCGGTGATCGTGGGGCTCTCGGCCCTGATCGTCCCGCTCATGGTGCACATGACGGCCGTGCGACTGGAGTGGCCGTTCATGTTCGTGACGTCGTTCCTGTTCCTCCTGCTGGCCCGGGACGGCGTGATCGATCGCCTCGAGGGGGCGTTCTTCCTGATCGGTCTCGTCGGCTTCACCGCCTGGATGATTCGGGTAGCGCGGACCGAGATCCAGCCGGCCGACGCTGCCGAGCTCGAGGCCGCCGTCACACCACTGCTGGTGCACCCCAGCGGCCGTCGAGTGCTGCTCGACGTCGGGTTCGTGGTGCTCGGCCTCGTCCTGCTCGTGGCCGGCGCCCGCGTGTTGGTCCACGGGGCCGTGACGCTCGCCGACCTGGCGGGGTTCTCGGAGCGGAGCATCGGGCTCACGATCGTCGCCGCCGGCACGAGCATGCCCGAACTCGCGACCTCGCTCGTCGCCGCACGTCGCAAGCAGCCCGACATCGCCCTCGCCAACGTGATCGGCTCCAACATCTTCAACATCGCGGGCATCCTCGGCCTCGTGTCCGTGATCACGCCTCAGGCCGTCCACCCCCAGATCGTCGCGAGCGACACCTGGTGGATGGTAGGCGCGGCGCTGCTGCTGTGGCCCTTCATGCGGACCGGCATGCGGATCTCGCGCCGCGAGGGGCTGGTGCTGCTCACGGGGTATGCCGTCTATCTCTGGCTGCTGCTCCGCTGAGCGCAAGATCCGGGTTGAAGACCCCGCCGCACCGCGTCAGATTGCCCCCATGGCCACCACTGATTACGACCGTATCGCCCAGGCGATCGCGTACCTCGAAGCGCACGTCGCCGAGCGCCCGTCTCTCCCCAATGTCGCGCGCGTCACGGGGTTGAGTCCATTTCACTTCCAGCGTCTGTTCCGCCGCTGGGCTGGCGTGAGCCCCAAGCGGCTGCTCCAGTACATGACGGCCCAGCGGGCCAAGGCGGCACTGCGCAACGGCCGTACGGTACTGGATGCGGCGTACGACACCGGGCTCTCCGGCCCCGGCCGGCTGCACGATCTGCTGGTCAGCGTGGAGGCCGTGACGCCCGGAGAGGTGCGCGCGGCCGGGGCTGGGGTCACTATCCGATGGGGCCAACACGAGACGCCGTTCGGGCGGTGCCTGGTCGCCGTGACCGATCGGGGCGTCTGTCAGCTCGCGTTCGATCAGGAGCGCTTGGGCGACCTGCTGGGACGACTGGAACGGGAGTGGCCCGCCGCCCGGCTGCAGCGCGACCAGGCCGGCACCGCCCCCTTCGTGCGACGGATCTTCGCGCCCCGGCACCGCGCGCGCCCACTGCCACTCCACGTCCGCGGGACGAACTTCCAGCTCAAGGTGTGGGAGGCGCTTCTCCGCATCCCACCCGGGACGACGACGAGTTACGGCGACCTCGCCGACCGGATCGGCGCGCCGGGGGCGGCGCGGGCGGTCGGCAGCGCCGTGGGCGCCAACCCCGTCGCCTACGTCATCCCGTGTCACCGTGTGCTGCGCGCCAGCGGCGCGCTAGGCGGCTACCGGTGGGGAACCGATCG
>JAOTWJ010000271.1 GCA_029862925.1 Gemmatimonadota bacterium | reverse complement strand
CACAGCGAGCCCGTATCGCAGCCGGACGGTCGAGGAGAATCTGGACCTCTTCCGCCGCATGCGGGCCGGGGAGTTCCCCGACGGCGCCCATGTGCTCCGCGCCAAGATCGACATGGCGAGCGCCAACATGCTCATGCGGGATCCGTTGCTGTTCCGGATCCGGCACGCGTCCCACTACCGGCAGGGCGACGCGTGGTGCCTCTACCCGCTCTACGACTTCACGCACTGTCTGTCGGACGCGATCGAGAAGATCACGCACTCGCTGTGCACGCTGGAGTTCTCCGACAACCGGGCCGTGTACGACTGGATCGTGCACGAGGTGGGGATCCCCGATCCCCCGGAGCAGACCGAGTTCGCGCGGCTCAATCTCGACTACACGGTGCTGTCGAAGCGGAAGCTGGTGCGACTGGTCCGGGACGGCATCGTCGCCGGGTGGGACGATCCGCGGATGCCTACCATCGCGGGCTTGCGGCGACGGGGCGTGACGCCCGAGGCGATCCGCGCATTCGTGGACATGGTCGGGGTGGCGCGCGTGGACAGCCGCGTGGACATCGGCAAACTGGAGCACGCCATCCGGGACGATCTCAACCTGCAGGTGCCGCGGGTGCTGTGCGTGCTCAAGCCGCTGATGGTGGTGATCGACAACTACCCGGAAGGTCAGGTCGAGGAGTTGGACGCGCCGTACTATCCGCACGACGTCCCCAAGGAAGGCACGCGCCTGCTGCCGTTTTCCCGCGTGCTCTACATCGAGCAGGACGACTTCATGGAGGACCCGCCGAAGAAGTTCTTCCGGCTGGCGCCGGGCCGGGAGGTGCGGCTGCGGTACGGCTATTTCATCACGTGCACCGACGTGGTGAAGGACGCGTCGGGGCACGTCGTGGAGCTACGCTGCACCTACGATCCGGCCACCAGGGGCGGGGATGCGCCCGACGGGCGCAAGGTCAAGGGCACGATTCACTGGGTCTCCGCGGAGCGGAGCGTGCGGGCGGAGGTCCGGCTCTACGACCGGCTGTTCACGCAGCCCGATCCGGACGACGTGCCCGACGACCAGGATTTCATGGCCTCGCTGAATCCCGAGTCCCTGGTGGTGCTCGACGACGCGCGGATCGAGCCGAGCGTGGCGCACGCCCCGCCCGGCACGCGCTACCAGTTCGAGCGGCAGGGGTACTTCGTGAGCGACGCGCTGGATTCCAAACCGGGCGCGCTCGTGTTCAACCGCACGGTGCCGCTGCGGGACACGTGGGCCAAGATCGTCGCCAAAGGCGGGTGAGGGCCCCACTGCGGGCGGCGTGTGCAGAGGGTCCCTAGCGGCAGTCGTGCTCGTCCGCGGTCGCGCCCCAGCCCATGCCCAGCTCCTCGACCACGATGCGGAGTTGGCGCACGATCGGGTGATCCGACCGGACCGGCCGGTCGCCGAACAGCTCGTTCACGCGAGGGTCGTGCGCCGCCAGGTCCGCAATGATCCGGTCTGACGCCGTATCCGGCGACAGGTGGAGGCCCACCGCGCCGGTGCCTTCTTGCCACGAGGTGCCGCCTCCGTAGTCCCAGCCGAAGCCGGAAAACGTGAGTGGCGCGCCGCCGAGGCGCTCGAGCTCGGCGAGCGTGATGCCCACGCGGACCCCCGCAGGCGTGCGCCAGGGGCCGTCGGCGCGACGAGTTCGCACGAACGCCGGACGATCGCGCGCGGCGGTCGTCCATCCGATGTCCACTTCGGCGGCCGTCCCGGCGAACAGCCGTGTGCCGGCCGTGCAGAAGCCTTCCGCCAGATACACCTCTGCCGGCGTGACGGCGCCCTGGCCGAGCCGCCGCCGCAACATCGCCTCCGACGTCTCCGCGTCGAGCGGCCCGAACCGCTCGCCCGGCCGTACGACCCACGTGTCACTCTCGGGGTTGGGCGTGACGGCCACCGTATCCGTCGCGAGCGTATCGCCCGATCGCCGGAGAAAGGCGACGGCGAGAAACGAAGAGCAGCAGTTCCCGTCGCCCGGCAGATACACCGGTGCCTCGGCGGCGGCCCGGTCCGGATCCAGCCACACGCCCTTCCAGAATCCCCACTCCGCCGGGAGCCGCTCCCGCATCGTCGCGCGGTAGCGGGGGACCATCGGCACCACGCGGCCGTCGCGAGCGAGCCGGTAGGGATGGTCCAGGCACCCGCCCGTCCCGCTGAGGCACCGACGGTGCACGAAGAGGGGATCGCCCGTGCCCACCTGCAGGGCGTGGGGCGCGCGGAGAATCTCGGTCTCCAGATCCGATCGGTCGTGCCAGACGGGACGGATCCGGTCGCGGTCCGCGACGAAGAGTACCAACTCGGCTTCGACCAACGTGTCCGGGAAGAAGTCGCGGTCGCGCGGGTCGGTGTCGGGGGTCGGGCCGTAGACCAGCACGCGCCGTGACAGGCTCCAGACCCACGGTGTCCCGTCGGCATCGGGCAGCGTCCCGCGCTCGGAGATCACGCAGGATTCCGACAGCAGCCGGTCCGAGCGCGTGGAGCGCGGTGCGGGCCACGGGAGGACCAGGCACTGATCGGCCGCCGCGCTCGGCTGCCACGCGGGGTTGCGGATCGGCTCGCCCGGTGGCGGGAGTGGCTGCTGAGCGACCACGGGCGACGCGACCCCGCCCAAGAGCGTCAC
>JAOTWJ010000092.1 GCA_029862925.1 Gemmatimonadota bacterium | reverse complement strand
GAAGGCAAGGTCCTGCGATGGGACGTGCAGTATATCTCGGTGCAGACGGCGGACGAGCTGCGACAGGACATGCCGGCAGGCCAGCGGTTCATGCTCGCGCGCGGCCCCCTGCCGGAAACCGGGTTCGTCTACGTCGTGCTGTCGAACGAGCAGGGCAAGGCGATCGACGCGCTGCAGCCGCTCACGTACCTGACGATCTTGGGACGCGTGCGGGTCGCGCGTTCCCGCTTTCTCGGCAATCCCGTGCTCGATCTCGTCGAGTTTGCGACGAGCGGGCGCTGACGCGAGGTGACGCATGAACGAACTGCTCCGGAAGCGCATCGAACGACGCCTGGAGACCCTGCCCGACGAGCAGGGGTATCAGGTGCTCGACTACGTCGAGTTTCTCGAGTCGAAGTACGCCACCGCGGGGCGTGACCCCACCGTCTTCGAGCGCATCTCGGAGGGCGTGGAAGACACGCTCCGGGCCGGGCGGATCCCGGCCGCGGCCATCCGGGGCACGATGGGAGCCGTGGACACCGCGTCGCGGCTGATGGACCGGCTTGCCCAGGCGGGGCGCGCGGCGGTGGACGAGCTGAACAAGACGTTGCAGAGCGAGGAGCCCGCAGGACCGGAGGTGCCGACGGAGCCGGCGCCTGCGCCGCCGCCGAGGAGTTCGCCCGCGGATTCCGATCGCGCGCCGCCGTCCGCGTCGGCTTGATCCGCCCTCCGGGCCGTGCTACCTTCGGCCATGGAACCCTCGACCCTCCCACCGACGACCCGCAGGCCGCATTCGGCCCGGCGGGTCGCCGTGTTTCCGGAGGCCCGGCCATGAGCACGCTGCGCGCGGGCTACGGGCTCACGTTCGACGACGTTCTGCTGGTCCCACGCCACTCGTCGGTCCACCCCAAGGACGTGACCATCACCAGCCGGTTCACCCGGGGTATTCCCCTCAACATCCCGCTCGTGTCGGCGGCGATGGATACCGTCACCGAGGCCGAAATGGCCATCGCCATGGCCCGGGCGGGCGGGATCGGTGTGGTGCACAAGAACATGTCGGTGGATCGCCAGGCAGCCGAAGTCGACCGGGTCAAGCGGTCCGAAAGCGGCATGATCCTGAACCCCATCACGCTCGGGCCCGACCGCCCGATCAGCGAGGCCAAACAGCTGATGACGCGGTTCAAGATCTCGGGGGTCCCGATCGTGGACGACCGGGGGCGACTGGTCGGGATCATCACGAATCGCGACTTGCAGTTCGAGCGGCGCCCCGATCGACCCATCCGGGAGGCGATGACCAAGGAGCACCTGATCACGGCGCCGCTGGGCACGACGCTGGACGAGGCCGAGCGCATCCTGGGGGAGCACCGCATCGAGAAGCTGCCGGTGGTCGATGGCGACGGCGTGTTGCGGGGCCTGATCACCGTGAAGGACATCTTCAAACGCCGGGACTTCCCGGACGCGAACAAGGACGAGCACGGCCGGCTGCGCGCCGCCGCGGCGGTCGGCGTGGGCCCCGACACCATGGCACGGGCCAAGGCCCTGCTGGACGCCGGCGTGGACGTGTTGGTGGTGGATTCCGCCCACGGCCATTCCGACGGGGTGCTGCAGACCGTGGCGGCGTTACGCGAGGCGTTTCCTGAGGTGCAGTTGGTCGCCGGGAACGTGGCGACCGTCACGGGTGCCAAGTCCCTCGTGCAGCGCGGCGTCGACGCCGTGAAGGTCGGCATCGGCCCGGGCTCGATTTGCACGACGCGCGTGGTGACCGGGGTCGGGGTGCCGCAGATCACCGCGATCGTGGACGCCGTCGCGGGGGCCGGTGACGTCCCGATCATCGCCGATGGCGGCGTGAAGTACTCGGGGGACATCGTCAAGGCGCTCGCCGCCGGTGCCGCCAGCGTGATGATGGGGTCCATGCTGGCCGGCACGGAAGAGAGCCCGGGGGAGAGCTTCCTGCTCGAGGGACGCCGGTTCAAGATGATCCGCGGCATGGGTTCCATGGCCGCGATGCAAGACGGCTCGGCCGATCGCTACTTCCAGGAAGGCGAGATCGCCGCGCGCAAGCTCGTGCCGGAAGGGATCGAGGGACGGGTGCCGTACCGTGGCCCGGTGGGGGATGTGCTGTTCCAGATGGCCGGCGGGATCCGGAGCGGCATGGGCTACTGTGGCGTCGCCACCCTCGACGACCTCCGCCGGGGCACCGAGTTCCTGCAGATCACGTCCGCGGGTCTCCGCGAATCGCACCCGCACGACGTGGTGATCACGCGCGAGGCGCCGAACTACTCGCTGTAGCCGCGCTCACGCCAGCTTCCCCAGCAGGACGGTCGCGAAGCTGAGCACCAGGAAGAACCCGCACATGTCGGTGACGGTCGTGAGAATCGGGCCCGACGCCAGCGCGGGGTCGAGCTTGAGGGCCTTGAGCAAGAGGGGAATCAGACCGCCGAGCAAGACGGCGAGAATCGTGTTGAGCGCGAGGGCGGTGCCCACGACGAGGCCGAGATAGACGTTGCTCTTCCACAGAAACGCGAGCGTCCCGAGCAGGACGCCGAGCGCGAGCCCGTTGATGATGCCGACCCCGCCTTCCTTGAACACCACGCGCATGAACTCGTAGGGGCGCACGAGGCCGAGGGTGAGTTCCCGGATGCTGACGGCCACCGCCTGGTTGCCGGAGCAGCCGCTCATGTCGGAGATGATGGGAAGGAACACGGCGAGGGCGATGACCGCGGAGAGCGTGTCCTGATAGGCGGCGATGACACTCGCCGCGATCACATTGAGCACGATGTTGATCGAGAGCCAGGACAGACGCCGAAACGACCGGGTGCGGAGCGGCATCGAGCGCAGCTCCTCCGCGCCGATGAGACCGCTCACGGCCAGGAAGTTCTGCGTGGCCTGGTCGCGCAGCGCCTCCTCGACCGCGGCACGCCGCACCACACCCACGAGACGGTCGCCCGCGGCGATCACGGGCACGCCAAAGAGCGTGTGTTCCTCGAAGAATCGCTGGAGTTGCTCGAGCGACGCCTCGTCGCGCACGCGCAGCGGATCGGCCAGCATGATCTCCCGCAGGGGTCGATGGAGCGGGGCCAGCAGCAGATCCCGGATGCGCAGCACGCCCACCAGGCGATGGGCGTCCACCACGTAGACGTACTGCACGTTGTAGTCCGCGTACTCCTCGCCGTGGGTCCGCCAGTCATCGACCACGTCGCCGACGGTGGCGTGCACCGGGTACGCCAGGTACTCGGTGATCATGAGGCCGCCGGCGGTATCCGGCGCGTACTGCAGCAGGCGGCGCGCCGCAGTGGCGCGGGCCGGTCCCATCTGCTCGAGGATCGCCTCGGCGTCCTCCTCCTCGAGGTCGCCGAGCAGGTCGGCCTGCTCGTCGCTCGGGAGCTCCTCGACGATCGCCGCCGCGCGAGCGGCCGGGAGATCCTCGATCATGTCCGCCGCCTGCGTCTCCGGCAGCGTGTCGAGCAGGTCCGCCGCGTCGTCCGGCGGGAGCAGCGTGACGAGCGCGCGGCGCTCGTCGTCGTCCAGCCGGCTGACCGCGCGCGCGGGCTCACCGGGTGCGAGCGCGTGCAGGAACGCGAGGACGTCGTCGGCGCCGCCCTCGGCGATGAGCCGGCGCAGCTCGGCCCAGGGCTCCTGGGGGGCCGCGTCGGCGGGGGAGTGAGCGCCGCTCACGCGCATAGACACTGAGTCCGCTGGAGGTGGGCCGAAGATAGCGGGGCGCCGGCCCCACGCGCTACGGAGAAAACGCGCCGCGGCCCGGCGGGAGAGGCGCCGGGCCGCGGTCGGTCACGGGTACGTCACGATCAGGAGGGTGGCCGGTGCCGCCGTTCGCTCACCACCCGTCGGTGCACCTCGTAGTTCTCGAGCCACGGCTTCCGCGTGAAGTAGCTGTCGGTGAGCTCCTTCACCTTGCCGGAGAGCAGGATCAGCGCGAGCAGGTTGGGCAGGATCACGATCCCGAGCGCGATGTCGCCCATGAGCCAGATGACGTTCAACGAGACGACGGCCCCGAAGAAGTGCATGCCGACGAACACGATCTTGTACGGGAGGATGGCCCGCGGGCCGAACAGGTAGTTGGCGCAGCGGTCCCCGTAGTAACTCCACGAAATCGCGGTGGACACGGCGAACAGGAGCACACTCACGAGGACGATGAAGCGTCCGCCCTGGCCGGGCAGGCCTTCGCGGAAGCCGAGCATCGTGAGGGGGGCGCCGCTCTCGACCGCCAGCCCGAAGAGCGACGTGTAGGTGGTGCCGTCGTCGCCCACCGCCGTCCCGCTCGTGGACCGAATTACCCCGGTGAACGGCCGTGTCTGCGCGGCATCCACGTAGAGCCGCTCCACCGCCACTTCGTGCCACGCGAACCGTACGGGACCCTGCTGGACGCCGTCGGTGACCGGCACCTCCGCCGGGGGCGCGACGCGCGCGTAGTGCGTCACGGAGTCTGCGGCGACGTACGAGCGGTCGCCACCGGCAAGCGTGAACTGCGTCGGCACGGTCTGTTGCCATACGCCGGTCATCACGATCACGAGTCCCGTCATCGTGCAGATGATGATCGTATCGATGAACGGCTCGAGCAGGGCCACGACCCCCTCCGAGACGGGCTCGTCGGTCTTGGCGGCCGCATGCGCGATGGGAGCGGACCCCTGGCCCGATTCGTTCGAGAACAGGCCGCGGCGCACCCCCCACATCATCGTCACCAGCAGCGTACCGACTCCGGTGCCGGCGACGCCGGCGGTGGGATTGAACGCCTCGACGAAGATCATCTTGACGGCCGGGACGAACCACTCGGCGTGCAGCACCATGATCACCATGGCGCCGGCCACGTAGATGGCGGCCATCAGCGGCGCGAGTACGCTCGTGACCCGTCCGATGCGGGTGATGCCGCCCAGAATGACGAGGGACACGACGGTCGCAGTGGTGATCCCGGTGATCCAGACCGGGATGCCGAACTCCGTGCTGATCGTGTCAGCGACCGTATTGGCCTGGACCGCGTTACCGGTGAGAAACGCGGTGAAGCCGAGCATCAGGGCAAAGAAGATGGCGAGCGGCTTCCACTTGGCGCCGAGCCCCCGCTCGATGTAATACATCGGGCCGCCCGAGACCGTCCCGACCAACCGGCCGCCGGCGGTCTCGACGTCCCGGTATTGCTGCGCCAGCGTCACTTCGGAGAACTTCACGGCCATCCCGAGGAACGCCGTCACCCACATCCAGAACAGCGCGCCGGGTCCGCCCCAATGGATCGCGATCGCGACGCCGGCGATGTTGCCGATGCCGACGGTCGCTGAGAGCGCGGTCGTGAGGGCCTGGAAGTGGGGCACGTCGCCTGGCTCGTTGGGATCGTCGTATTTCCCCGACGTGACGGCAAAGCCGTGCCCGAGGCGGCGCAACTGGATGAAGCCAAGGCGCAGCGTCAGGAACACGCCGGTGCCCAGCAGGGCAATCACGACGAACGGGACGACTTCCCCACGAACGGGCACTCCCCGTTCCCACACCCAGCTGTTGAGGGTGCCGATGAGGTCGGTCAGCATGGTGGCGAGGGAATCGAGCATGCGCGGAAGCTCCAGACCGGCGGAACGGGACCCCGCAAGATGCGGGTGGCCTGGGGGTTGAGCAAGGTGCGGCTACGCAATTCTCGCGGGCGGCAGTAAGTTCCGGCCCATGGGCACACAAGCAAGCAATGGGCGGCGACGCGGCGTCGGCGTTCCGGCGGCCCGGCGCCGCTCGGCGCGGGCCGTCGCCGCGGCGGTCCGGCCGGAGCAGCGCGTGCTGCTCACGACGCACGTGAACGCGGATGGTGACGGGGTGGGGAGCGAGGTGGCGCTGTGGCACCTGCTCACCAGCCTCGGCGCCCGGCCGGTCATCGCTAACCCCACACCGTTCCCCGAGCGGTACCGGTTCTTGCTGGCCGACGCCGACGGGGCCGAGCGCTCGGCGCGCGCGGTGAAGGAGATCGACCGGACCGATCTGGTGATCGTCCTCGACATCTCGGATCTCGGCCGGCTCGGGCATCTGGCCACCGCGATCGCGGCGCGCGGGGTGCCCGTCGCCTGCATCGACCATCACGCGAGCGACGGGTCGTTGCCCCCCGGCCCGCGTCTGGTGGATGCGGCCGCCTGCGCGACGGGCGAGCTGGTGTACGATCTGGCGCGCACGATGGACTGGATGCTACCGATGCCTGCGGCGCGAGCGCTCTACGTCTCGCTGCTCTCCGATACCGGCGGATTCCGCTTCAGCAACACGTCGCCCCGATCCTTGCAGGTGGCGGCGCACCTGCTGTCGCACGGGCTCGACGCCGAAGCGATCTACACGCAAGTGTATGCGAGCGTCCCGGAGGGGCGCATCCGGCTGCTCGCGGAAGCACTCGACACGCTGGTCGTGGAAGTCCCGCCGGGGCTCGCGTGGGTGACGGTGCCGCCCGGTGCGCTCCAGCGGCACGAGGCGACCGCCGACGATCTGGATGGCGTCGTGGAGTTCCCCCGATCCATCGGCGGCGTGCGGCTGGCGCTGCTGTTTCGCCAGCTCGCGAGCGGGCGGGTGAAGGTGTCGTTCCGGTCCGTCGGCGACGTCGATGTCGCCCGTCTCGCCGAGCAGTTCGGTGGGGGCGGGCACCGCAAGGCGGCCGGCGCGTCGCTCGACGGCGAGCTGGGGGACGTCCAGGCGACCGTGCTCGCCGCGGCGCGCCGCGTCCTCGGCTGACGCGGTTGCTCGCCGCTCCGGCGCCCGCGTACATTCCGATTCCCATGGCGACTCCCCTCCAGGCCCGCGTCGCGGGCGCGCTCACCAACCTCCGATCCGCCCAGGCGGGCACCGATGTGATCTCGGCCGGCCTCGTGCGCGACCTCACGGTCGCCGATGACGGGACCGTGTCGTTCACCTTCGCGTTGTCGCGCGAGGAGCCGGCGAGTCTGGTGCGAGACGCCCGGCAGGCCGTCCGGGAAGTGGCGGGGGTGACGCAGGTGAAGATCAACGTCGTGGAGCCCGGCGGCTCCACCGCCGCGCCGCCGCGTCCCGCCGGGGCGGGGCAGGCGCCGATGCCCGCGCCGGCCGCGGCCGGGGACCTGGGCAAGGTGATCGCGGTGTCGAGCGGCAAGGGTGGCGTCGGCAAGTCCACCATCGCCGCCAATGTCGCGGTGGCGCTGGCCCAGCAGAACCGGCGCATCGGGCTCATGGACGCGGATGTGTACGGGCCCAACATCCCCCGCATGTTCGGGGTGACCGAACGGCCCCAGGTCCACGGCAGCAAGATCCAGCCGCTCGAGGCGCACGGGGTGAAGCTGATCTCGCTCGGGTTGCTGATCGAGCGCGATCAGCCGGCCATCTGGCGCGGCCCGATCATCACCAAGGTCATCCAGCAGTTCCTGCGCGACGTGGACTGGGGCGCGCTCGACGTGCTCGTGGTGGACATGCCCCCCGGCACGGGCGACGCGCAGCTGTCGCTCGCGCAGGCCATCCAGCTCGCCGGGGCCGTGATCGTCACGACACCGCAGGAAGTCGCGATCGGCGACGCCCTGCGGAGCGCCAAGATGTTCGAGCGCGTCGGCGTGCCGGTGCTCGGCGTGGTGGAGAACATGAGCTACTTTGCCTGCCCACACTGCGGCGAGCGCACCGAGATCTTCCTCTCCGGCGGCGGCCGGCGCCTGGCCGAGGAGATCGGTGCGCCGCTGCTCGGCCAGGTGCCGTTGCAGGCCCGGATGCCGGATCTGGGGGACTCGGGTGTGCCCGTGGTGATCGCCGATCCGGCGTCCCCCGCGGCGCAGGCCTTGCTCGCCATCGCGGACGCCGTGCAGAAACGGGCCGGTCGCGCCGCGTCTCTCCCCATCATCACCGGGTAGCGCCACGTGGCCGGCGGTCCGGTCATCACGCTGCTCACCGATTTCGGCACCGCCGACAGCTACGTAGCGGAGATGAAGGGCGTGCTGCTCACGCGCGCGCCCGGCGCCACCCTCGTGGACGTCAGCCACGCGATCCCGCCGGGCGACGTGCTGACCGCCCAGCACGTGCTGAGCCGGACGTGGCATCGGTTCCCGCCGCAGACCGTGCACGTGGCCGTGGTGGATCCCGGCGTGGGGACGGCGCGGCGCGCGCTCGCGCTGCAGGTTCGCGGGCACGCCTTCGTCGGACCCGACAACGGCCTCTTCACGCCGCTGCTGGACGGCGCCACGGTGGTGGCGCTCGGGGAACCGACCGGGGCGGCGCCGACCTTTCACGGGCGTGACGTGTTCGCCCCCGCCGCCGCCGCGCTGGCGACGGGCACGGCGCTCGCGACGCTCGGAGCGTCGGTGTCCGATGCGGTGCGGCGGCTGCCGCCGGCGCCGGCCCGCCACGGGGATGCCCTCCTCGGCACGGTGCTCGCCGTGGATCACTTCGGGACGCTGGTGACGAACATCCCGGTGACGGCCGTGCCGTCCGGCGCCACGGTGCACGTGCACGGGCATGACGCCGGCCCGATGCGCCGCACGTTTGCCGATGTGGCCTCCGGCACGCTCGTGGCGCTCGCCGGCTCCGGCGGCGCGTTGGAGATCGCGGTGCGCGACGGGTCGGCCGCCCGGCGGCTCGAGGCCGGTGTGGGCGCCGAGGTGCGGGTGCGCACGCCCCCGCGGCCGTAACGATGCGCGTTGCCGCCGCTCCCGACCCGCGGTAGGTTCGCTTCCACCCGTCGCACTCCCCAGGAGGCCCCATCGCGGATCCGACACGTCGCTCGGCCCTGACCGCCGCCGTCCTCACGGCCGGGGTCATGATCGCCTTCCAGACGGCGGGGAAGGCGACGCGCGACGCGTTGTTCCTGTCGAACTTCGAGCCGACCGCCCTACCCACGATGGTCATCGTGGCGGCCGTGACGTCCGTCTTGCTGGCGTACGTGACCTCGCGTCTGCTGCTCCGCTCGGAGCCCGCCCGGCTCATGCCGATCGCGTTCGCGGGCAGTGCGGCGCTGCTCATGGTGGAATGGGCGCTCGTGCCGGTGGTGCGCCCGCTCGTGGCGGTGGCGCTCTACCTGCATTTCGCCGGCCTCGGCGCCGTGCTCATCTCGGGCTTCTGGTCGGTGGTGAACGAGCGGTTCGATCCGCACACCGCCAAACGGTACGTGACCCGCATCGCCACGGGTGGCACGGTAGGTGGCGTCGCGGGCGGGGTGCTCGCGGCCCGGGTCGCGGACACGCTGTCGGTGGATGCCATGCTGCCGATTCTCGCGGTCCTGCACCTGGCTTGCGCGTGGCTGGTGCTGGCCCTGGGCCGGGGCGCGCGCGCGGAGCCCGGCCCGTCATCCGCCGAGGAGCCCCTGGCCGGCCTGCGGATCATCGGCCGCACGCCGTACCTGCGCGCGCTCGTGGCGGTCGTCCTGTTGACCACGGTGGGCGAAGGCCTGCTCGACTACGTCTTCAAGGCGGGCGCCCACGATGCGTCCGGTGGTGGCGAGGCGCTCCTGGAACTGTTCGCGTGGTTCTACACCGGGATCGCGATCGCCGCCGTGCTCGTGCAGATGACCGCGGCGCGGCTCGCGCTTCGGCGCCTGGGAGTCGCGCGCACGATCGGCGCGCTGCCGCTGAGCGTCGTCTTCGGTGGGGCGGGCGCGCTGGCACTTCCGGGATTGCCGTCCATTCTGGTGGCACGGGGCGGCGAGGCGGTGATGCGCAACGGCCTGTACCGTGCGGGCTACGAATTGCTGTTCGCGCCCCTCCCACCCGGCGAGAAGCGGGCGACCAAAGCCCTGCTGGACGTGGGGGCGGTGCGCTTCGGCGACATCGTGGGGGCGGCGCTCGTCCAGATCGTGCTGCTCGTCCCGCGGGATCCGGGCGCCGTGCTGATTGCGGGCGCCATGGTGCTGTCCGTGGGCGCCGCGGCGGTCGCGTTCCGGCTTCAGCAGGGGTACCAGGGAGCACTGGAGCGCAGTCTGCTCTACCGCGCCAAACAGCTCGATCTCAGCGAGGCGGAAGACCTGGCGACACGCACGGCCCTGCTGCATACGGCGGGGGTGCTGCAGACGGGGCTTGGCGATACGACGAGCGAGGTGCTGGCGGCCCGTACCCCCGCTTCGCCGAGTCCTTCCGCGCCGGCGACGATCGCGGTCGCCGACTCCCCGGCAACTCTGGATTCCGAAACGGCACGCGCCGTGGCGCTGCGCTCCCGCGACGCCGAACGGGTGCGCGCCGCGCTCGGCAGCGGCCCGCTGACGCGTACCCTGGTGGGCCGTGTCGTCCCGCTCCTGGCGTGGGACGACGTGGCGCAGGAGGCGGTGGCCGCCTTACGCGGCGTCGCGCCCCAGGCGGTTGGGCAACTGCTCGACCACTTGCTCGATCCCGATGAGGAGTTCGCGGTCCGCCGCCGCTTGCCGCTGGTGCTCGCGGCGTGCCGGACCCAGCGGGCCGTGGACGGCCTGCTCACAGCCCTCGGCGACGCGCGCTTCGAAGTGCGCTACCGGACGGGCCGCACGTTGAGCCGCCTCACGCAACTCGCGCCGTCGCTCCGGGTGGATCCCGGCGTCGTGCGCGCCGCCGTCCTCCGCGAAGTACAGGTGGACCGGGGCGTGTGGGAGAGTCAGCGCCTGCTCGACGCGGCGACCGACGACGAGGCGTGGTCGCCGGTGATGGACGACCTGCTGCGCGATCGCGCCGACCGCAGCCTGGAACACGTGTTCACGATGCTGGCGCTGGTGTATCCCCGGCAGCCGCTCAAGGTCGCGTTCCGCGGGCTGCACACCGAAGATCAGTTGTTGCGGGGCACGGCGCTCGAGTATCTGGAAGCGTCGCTGCCCGACGACATCCGCCGGGCGCTGTGGCCGTTTGTCCGCGATCAGCGGCGGGCGCCGGTCAAGCCCCGGCCCTCGGACGCCGTGCTCAAGGAACTGCTCGCTTCGAACGCGTCCATCGCGCTGAATCTCGAAGCGCTCAAGCGACGGTCGGACGGATAGGGAGGGCGTCGCTCAAGGCGGCGGCCGTGGGTCCCTGCGGGCGCTGCCATTGGCGTATCCCACGGACTGGTACGCCGGGCACCGTGCACTGACGCGTCCTCCGGGTCCCACCGCCGCCGACGTGAGCCGTCCAAGGCCCACCGCCAACCGCTCACCGCCAGCCAGTCACTGCCACGCGTCCGCGGCCACGTACGCGTCGATCACCGCCCGCTCACCCGCGCGCCCGGGCTGCGCGTTCCCGTGTTCCATCCCGAGGATGCCGGCGTACCCTTTGCCGTGGAGGTGACGGAACACGTTCCGGTAGTTGATCTCGCCGGTACCGGGCTCGCGGCGCCCCGGATTGTCGCCCACCTGGAAGTACGCGATCTCCTCCCACGCCGCATCGATGTTGGGGATGAGGTTTCCCTCGGTGATCTGCTGGTGGTACAGGTCCATCAGGATCTTGCAGGACGGACTCGCGACCGCCGTGCAGACGAGGTAGGCCTGCGGGATGTGCGTGAGGAACTGTCCGGGATGGTCGCGCAGCGTGTTGAGGGCCTCGAGCACCATCACGAGGCCGTGGGGCTCGAGGATTCCGGCGGCCCGCTTCAGCGCTTCCACGATGTTGGCCGTCTGGTAGCTCATGGCCAGACGGCGGTCCACATGGCCCGGGACCACGGTCATCCAGGTCGCGCCGACGCGCCGGGCGACGTCCACGGACGCGCGGATCTCCGTGAGGAACGCCTCGCG
>JAOTWJ010000091.1 GCA_029862925.1 Gemmatimonadota bacterium | reverse complement strand
TCAGGTGGCAGCTTTCGCCGCTTCTTCGCACAGCTTGATCCAGGAGCGCTTCTTGGCCGCCGGGATCACGACGTAGTTCTTCATCACCGTACCGGTACCGGGATCGTAGGGCAGACCGCGCCCGGCTGCGACCAGTTCCTCCACGCGCTTCGGCGGCAGTTTGAGGAGGAGGTCGCCCTTGGCGAACATCGCAAACATCTTCTTGCCCACCTTCAGGCCCTGGGCGCCGCGCCCAGCGTTGACGGTGACGCCGGCCACCTTCTCGAAGTGCGCTTTGACAGTTGCGTAGGGGTCGGGCATCGCTACTCCTCGCATGCAGCGGTTCCGCGCTGCCGGTGCCGGTTCATACGCGGTCTCCGGAGGTCGCTCCGGGCATCGCCGCCCGATCGGCGCGTGCCGTCGGGAGCCACGCCGCCACCGCGAGCAGCGCGAACGACGCGACCCACAGGTAGTAGCCGAGCCGCAGATATTCGCGGTCGCCGGAGAACACGAACCACGCGCTGTCCACCACGAACGCGAGCGCCAGCGCCCAGCACACCGCACGCCGATAGACGCCGGGCTGCCACACCAGGTGCGCGAGCGCGGCGACGAACAGAAAGTTGGTGAGCGCGCTCGAGACTGCGATGATGCTCCAGAACCAGTTCATGGCCTCGAAGCCCTCGTAGGGCCAGACGGGAGACAGCGCCACGCGGAACGCCTCCCACCCGGGCACGCCTCCCTGTCCGAGCGTCGTGCCTTGATCGATCACGGGCGTGAGCCAGGCGACAACGAATACGAGGGCGGCGGTCGGCAGCAGGAGCGTGGCGAGGCGGCGCACGGGATCACCTGTGAGATGGGGACGTCAAAAGCTGCGATCCGCCCGACGGGCCGGCAAGATGGCGACGCGGGGACTCCCGGTCAGACACCCCCGTGCCCGGCCGCCCGCACCAGTGCCGCCTCGATCCGGTCGCGATCGCCGCGCCCTACCCACCACCCGAGCTTCGGCAGCACTGCGCCGGCGGCGAACATGAGCACCGGGATCAGCACCGGTCCCTCGAACTCCACCGCCGGCACGACCGCCAGGATCACGAACCCGGCCGCCGCCACGAGCCACAACGTGAGGAACCGGCGCACCCACAGCGCGGCGCGGAACCGACCGTGCACGTAGCGGCCGTCGCCGGTCAAGCGCCCCGAAAACTGCGGCGCGAAATCGTTGCGCACGTACGGCCGCACCCGGCGGATCCGGATCGCGTCCGCCGCCACCGCACCGACCAGCCGATCGCCGCGGCCGTCCGCGTGGTCCGCCGGTGAGACCTCGCCCCTCAGATTGCGGAGAAACTCCTCCGTCTCGACCAAGAGCGCCACGTGAAGCTCGGTGCGCGGGAACAGCGCGGGGAACTGGTTGAGGTCGAGCACCCGTCCTCAGAACCGGGACGACGTGAGCGTCACGTCCGCCCCGCGCCACGCCTGGTGCAACCGCTGCGTCACGGCTTCCGCCTCCTGGTGCCGGTCCAGCGCTGCGAGCGCCGCCGCCAACCCGGTGAGTGACCAGCCGTTCTCCGGATGGCGCTCCAGGTCCTCGCGGTACACGCGTTCCGCCTGCGCCACCGCGCCCGCGGCAAGGAGCGCGGCGCCCAACTGGTGCCGCACCGGCAGATGCCATGTGGGCGGCTCGTCGTAGGTCATTGCGTCTTCCAACTCCACGCCGCGCCGATAGTGTACGATCGCGCGGTCCACATCGCCGCGGCGATACGCGATGTCGCCGGCCGCCGCCTCGATGGCCACGTGCAGCACCGACGCTACCGAGTTGAAGCCCCAGATCGTGCCCTCGAGCGCGGGGCTCGCCGCCGCCGCGCGAAGCCCCGCCAGCTCGGTCTCCGCGGCGTCGAACCGGCCCAGCGCCGCCTGCGCCACCGCGCGCGCATAGTGCCAGATGCCGGTCATGTAGGGTAGGTCACTCGGCGGGGCGGGTTCGGCGAAAATCTCCTCCCAGCGACCGAACCGCACCAGCGCGAACAGCGGCGTCATCACGTAGTGCTGTAGCGCCGCGAGATCCGGCTCGCGCATCAGGTCGCGGTTGGTCTTGGCGGCGGTGTTGCGCGCGGACTGGATCGCCAGCTCGGCGCGCCCGGCCATCGTCGCGGCAAACCACAGGAAGTGATAGTTGTGCGGATAGTACGCCAGGCGATACACGCCGTCCGGTGCCATGTCCGCCATGTGCTGCTCGTCGGCGTGCACGGCGTGGATGTTGCGATCGATGGCATCCGCGTAGCGGCCCACCCGGATGTATACGTGCGCCGGCATGTGCACGATGTGGCCCGCGCCGGGCATGAGCGACGGCAAGCGCTCCGCGCACGGCACCGCGCGTTCGGGATGCGCGGCCTCCACGGCGTGAATGAAGAAGTGGCACGCGCCCGCGTGGTCGGCGTTCCGGGCGAGCACGGTCTCGAGATGCGCCAGCGCCGTCACCGCGTTGGGCTTGGGGCGCTTGCCTTCGAGATAGTAGTCCCACGGGCTCAGGTTCATGTGCGCGTCGGCCGCGAGCACGCGCGCGTCGTCGTCGCCCGGGTACTCGCGGGCCACGGCGTCCATCGCCCGCGCGTAGGCGGTATCGCGCCGGGCCCGCTCGGCAACGGGTTCGGCACCGTAGCGTTCGGCCAGCGCCCGCACGTAGGCGCGTTCCTTGGCGGTGGCACCGTCCAGCCGAGCCAGCGCCCCGCGGGTCGCCACGTGCGCCGCCACGGCGCTCGCCGAATCCATGGCGGCGTTCAGGTTGGGCCCGAACGCCAGCGCCTCACCCCACCAGCACATGCCACAGCCCGGGTCCAAGCGCTGGGCCGCGCGGAACGAGCGGATCGCTTCGGCGTGGTTGAAGCCGTACACCAGCCGGAGGCCCTGGTCGAAGTACGCCTGCGCGGCCGGCACGGTCGTGGAGATGGCGTGGTGGTGATTGCCGAGGTCGGTGTAGAGTGGGACGCTGTCCCCCTGTGGGGCGGCAAGCGCCGCCGCGATCATCAGCGTGTGTGTGAGCATGCGATCCTCTTCCGGCGTGGAGTGCGCCGAGCGGGAGGTGAAAGGATCGGTGTGTTGGAGTGAAAAGTACGAGTGACCGGGCTGCTGTGAAAGAGGGCAGGGGGCTCAGGGACCGAGCTGCGTGACTTGCACCCGGCCTCGGCTCGCCCGCAACTCGCCCCCCGTCACGGTGAGCGACATGGCGTAATCCGCCGTGACGTCCGGATCGTCGAGGCTGCCGTTCACGCGGTAGAGGAAGAACACGACGCCGGTGCCGGGCACGTATCCCATGATGTCGTCCGCAATCACGGTCTCGCCCGCCCGCACCGCGCGGTCCCGCACCGTCTGTCCCAGGAGCTGGGGCGCCGGATCGACGAGTGCCGCCAGTTCCTGCTCCACCGCGACGTAAGCGATGTCCCGGGCAGTGTTGTTCGTGAGGCGGATGGACTCGGGCACCGAGGATACAGTGTCGGTGCAGGCGAGGGCGATCGTGGCGAGCGGCAAGGTCAAGGCGTAGCGCATGCGTCCTCGGCGCCAAGGCTGCGGACGGTCAAGCCGACGACACCGGACGCTGGCCGTCGGCAGTGATACCCTGGATCGGGCCGGCGGCGTCACGCTCGCGCCCGTCCCTGAGCCACGCGGCGACACCTTCTCGATCACCCGCACGGCACCGAGCGGCACGTGATGTACGTGATCACGCCGAGGATGCCGGCCGTGATCCCGACGCCTCTCCAGAACCCCCGCATGGGATTGCCGAGTTGCAGTGAGTCCACGGTCGCGCACGGGAGCGTCACGCGACAGGTGTCGCACGACACCGGCTGCCGCCAGTGAATGCCGGAGACGGAGTCCGCGGTGACGATCACGCCGTGCCAGCGCGCCATCCCTCCCTGGTGCCACACCCGCACCTGCTGCCGCTGGGGAAGGGGGCTCGGCAGGCGCTCGGGCTGGTGCCACCCGGCCCCGCAGGCCGTCCAGATGGTGAGGGCGCCCACCGCGACGGCGATCGCGCGGAACGCAGCGTGGCGGCGGATCACTCCCATCGCACCCTCTCGTCAGGTCGCGCCGATGGCACGCTGAATCCTATCGATCTGCCTGAGATGCAACACGTCGTGCCCGGCATACAGTCGAATCATGTGTGCCACGCTCTCCTCGCCGCGCTCGGTGTGGACACCGACGCGTTGCAGCTCGCGGGCCGGCAGGGGCGTCAGCAGCCTGAGGTTCCGGTCTCGGAGCACGGCGAAATCGCGGAGCGCCCGCTCCGCGTCCACGTCGTCATAGCGGAGGTGCTCCGCCCAGCGGTCCTGATCGTAGCCCGTGAGCGTGGGGCGATCGTGCGCCAGCACCATGCGAAGCCGATAGCCCCACACCAGCTCGGAGTCGGCGAGGTGCTGGATCACGTGGCGCACCGACCACTTCGCTGGCGCTTCTGGCGTTGTGCGCTGCTCCTCTGTCAGTCCGTCCAGCACGGTGCGGAGCGCGGACTCTGTTTCGCGCAACACCTCTAGCGGATCCCGTTCGCCCACCAAGTCCAGGACCGCCAGCGTGTACGCCTTCGCCTGTTCGACGGACCGTGAGGCCGGATTGGTGAACACCGACATGTTTCCTCCTGGCCGACCCACTCCGCCGAGGCCTCAGCGGTAGGAGAGCCGGAGCTCCCAGCGCACCCGGACACGTACCGGCCGCCCTTCGGCCGTGCGCGCGGGCCGGAAGACGCAGGAGCCGATGTACGCGATCGCTCCCTGTTTGAGCGACGCATACGTGGAGCGGATGATCCTGGTCGAATCGGGCACCACCCATCCGCGGGGGTCGATGCTGAACTCGACCAGGATGCGCGTGGGCCGCCGTTCATCGATGGTGACGGGGTTCTGCCAAAAGGCGTCGATGTCGGGGCACGCCTGGTAGGATGGCGGCTGTGCGATGTCCACGTCGGACGCGGTCCCGACGATGCGCAGCCGCTCATCGTGTTGGGCCGCGATGCTGCTCGAGGCGAGCGCCGACAGGGCGAGTAACCACGAAAGCGTCCGACGCATGCGGCAATCCCTCCTGACGGAGTCAGGCGATCTGCCAACGGTGTGACACCAAAGTGTGCCAAAGCCCACCGCGGAGGCAAGAGCACCCGCGAGCTGCGTCGGATGCGTCAGTCCGCGACCGGCTTGAGGGCGGTCATCATGACGGCCTTCACCCCGTAGGCCTCCGCGGAGTTCTGGGTCGCCTGCTTGCGGAAGCGGAACCGCGGCACCACGGCCGATCGCACCTTCGTGAACCCGGTCTCCTCGAACAGACGGAACATCTCTCCTTCCAGGAGAGCCCCGCCGATTCAGCTGGCCCAGAGTTTGGGGTCGTTGACGATCGATAGCGAGAGCTGCTTGGCGCTCACGATGTCCGTGATCGAGATCCGCCCGCCCGGACGCAGCACGCGGAACATCTCCTGCACCGCGCGCCGCTTGCGGAACGAGAGGTTGATCACGCCGTTGGAGATGATGACGTCCACCGCGGCGTCGGGCAACGGGATCTCTTCCATCCGCCCTTCGTGACACTCCATGGACGTGCCGGTGGCGGCCGCGTGCGCCTGGGCCTTCAAGCACATGGCGGGGTTGAGATCGACGCCGATCACCTTGCCCGTGGGTCCGACCTGTGACGACGCGATGATCGCGTCCAGTCCCGCCCCGCTGCCCAGGTCCAGCACGGTCTCGCCCGGCAGGAGATTGCTGCGCTCGTGCGGGTTCCCCACGCCGGCGAACGAGGCGACCGCGCCCGGGGGCGCGCGATCGAGCCACTCGGGCTGGTACCCGAACAGGAGTGCCGCGTCACGGCCGTGGTAGAAGTGAAACTCGCCGTCCGGCTGGTCGGCGACCTCCTGATACATGCGGATGATCTCGTCCTTGAGCGTGGCTTCGAGCGAGGCCTGGGCGTTGACGGCGTCGGTCACGGGAGGATTCCTCGGCGTCGGTGTGATGGGTGGTAGTGAAGTCGTATGGCAAACCAAAGCTGCGGTCGGCGCTGTCGCGCGGCGACCCCACGCACGCTAGATCGGCTGCGCCTTACCGGTACGTCATCGCCACTCCGAAATCCACGGCGCTATACCGACGATTCCGAATGCTCGCCAGCGGGTTGGCGACGTCCCCGAGAGTGCCGCGGCTGTAGTTGACGGCCGGCGTGACCGAGATCTTGTTGGCCACTCGAAAGTCGCAGCCCACCCCAAGTGTCCCGCCCCAGCCACCGCTCCCGAACTCGTCCGGGTCATTGGTGGTGTACGTGGCGCGACCCGCCCCGGCCTTGAGAAACAGCCCACGGTTGGCCCAGGGATACGCCTGCGCGATCGCGAGAATCTGCGCCACGCTCTCCCCTTTGTCGGGGTCATTCAGGCTGTACCACTCGAGCAGCCACCCATTGAGCTCCGCGCCGACACGCACGTGACGATTCGCCGTGGCGCCGAGCTTGAATGCCAAAGTGAAGCCGGCTTGCCGTTCGTGCTGTTCTTGATCGGATGATCTCGCGATCGAGCCGTATCCGGGCTGCACGCTCGCCCAGAACCCCCCGCGCTGCGGCTGATTCTGGGCCTCAACCGGCGGAGTTGGCCACAGCAGGATGGTCGAGAGGACCAGCAAACAACGCATTCGTGCCACGGCGTCTTCGTTCCTCGAGTGTGGGGCGCGATGGGCCAGGTGGCCCTCCGTCTGCACGGGAGGATTCCTCGGCGTCGGTGTGATGGGTGGCATTTGGGTGTTCGACAACGGCCTAAGCTGTGCTCCGCGCGGCCGGTCGGCAAGCGGCGGTGCCGAAGGCGGCGTTCACCCTCGCATGCCGAGGTAGGCGCCGCTCACGTACGGGACGAGCCAGATGAGCCACACCACCAGGCTGTACCGGTGGAATCCGACGCGCGCCTCCTCGCTTCCCGTGCGGGCCACCCGGGTTGCCCAGATCGCATGGGCGAGCATGAGCCACAGCGCGATCTGTCCGCTGAGTGTGTGCGGGTCCCTGAGGTCGAACCGCCCCTCGGCCAGGAGGTGCATGGCCCACGTGCCGGAGACGTCGAACACGAAGCCGGTCCAGAAGGCGGCCACGTGCCACGGCTTGAGATACCGCGCGAACCGTTCCGACCACACGCCGAGCGAGTAGAAGACGAGCGCTAGGGTGATGAGCGTGGAGGAGGCGATGAGCAGCGGCGACATGGAACCGGTGCGTCAGTGGTGCCGCGGGTGCGGATCCGTGATGCGATCGGCGATCGTTGGCCGGAGGAGTTTGGTGAGACACGGCACGTGCGCCCAGTAGCGCGGCGGCTGACTGGACGAGCCGACGTCGAAGCTCACGGGATGTTGGCCGATGAGCGGCAGCCGCTCGTGGCAGAACGCGCACCGGGCACTCGCTGGAATCCGTCCGTGCTCACTCGGATCATCCGGGGTCGCTTCGGGATGTTGTGATTGCTTGAAGCACGTGTCGTGCACGACCACGACGACCACGTCACCGTCCGGCGCCGGCGTCACGGCGAGGCGCCCGGAGGGTGTGCCTGACCCGCGGCAGTCCCGGAACGCGCACTCGACGGTCACGACGCGCCGCTCACCCGCGCGGGTGCCGCGCCGATGCGAGGTGCTGCACGATGATGACGACTCGAGGCTCTGTACTCAGCGCGCCGGCCCAAACGGTCGGCGCGGCGTCCGAGCGGAGCGACCGGTGGGGTCCCGGAACGGATGCGGACGGCGGTCAGGGTCCTTCCGCAGCGACGGCTCCGGAAAACACCCGGGCCTCGGCACGCCCATCGTCGGGAAACACCGCCCACCGGGGAGGTGGGGGAAACAGGTACGGAGGATACGGCTCAGCATCGTTCTCTATAAGGGAATATGGGGAGCCCGGCCACCTGGGGCCAGCCGCGGGAGCGGCTCGTCAGGGATCCTGGCGGATCACCTGCCCGAGCGACGGGCTCGGGGTGCCGAGGTCGAACACCGAGATCACGTACGTGTACCGGCCGGCCGACAGCGGCACCTCGCCCACGAAGTCGATCACCTGAAGCCGCAGCGTGTCGGCGTCGATCACGACCTCCGTGGTGGCGATGCGATACGCGGTCTCTACGGCCGCGTAGGGGGTCGCCTGGCCGGGGCCCACGTCGAGCGCGGTCTGCGGGCCGTCGGACGTGTAGAGGGTCGCGCGCTCGAAGGTGACCGAGGACGCGTTCTCCAGCCGCACGAGCACGTCGCCCGACCCGAAGATCGAGGCGCACGCCCCGCCGGCGACGAGCGCGGCGGCGAGCGCCGCCAGTATCGTCCCCCTCTGCAAACGGATCCCCGTCACCGCACCAACCTCACCGTGAACGTGGCCCGATAGTCGTCGATGGGGATGGGGGTCACGTCGAAGGGATAGGGGGCGAGCTCCAGCAACTCGACCAGCCGTGTGCCCAGCAACACCCACTTGGGATCGAGCGTGGTGTGCAGCGTGTCGGACCGCGCGTTTCCAGTACCCAACGGAGTGATCTCGACGAGGATGGCACCGTCGCCTTCCCACACGCAGAGGATGAGCGCGTTGCTGGGGCAGCGGGAGTCGCCCACCACGTCCACGAACCGCACCGCCAGGCCCGCGTCATCGATCCGGGCTCGCTGACCCACCTTGAGGGTGAACTGCTCACCGAGTTTGGCCGCCACGGAGAAACTGCCACCGCCATCGGGCCCGACGGCCGACGTGCATCCGGCGACCAGGGCCAACGCGAGCAACCACAGTGTGCGCATCGACGTCGTCACTCCTCTCACGGTTTGACCGCGGTCCGGTTCAAGGACCGCTCAGTCAACGATACCCCCTCAGGAGCATCCGGGTCACGGGAGGCAGGGTTGCACGTCCGGCCGGCAGCGGGTCATGCCGATGCCGGCTCGATCTCCACCTTGATGTCGCGCCACCGGCCCTGCCGGAACCGCGTCACGCTCAGTGTGGCCCGGGTGACATGGCCCAGCACGATGGCGAGCCAGATGTGGTCGGCCTGGAGCGTGCCGAAATGGTCGATCACGCCGCACATGCCGAGCGGCACGATGAGCTGCGACACGATAGAGATGTAGAGCGGGCTCTTCGTGTCTCCTGTGCCCTGGAGCCCTCCGGTGTATGCCAGCGCGACCGTGACGAACAGCCCCGACACACTCAGGAACCCGAGCAGTTGCACTCCCAGGTCCGCGACCACCGGATCGTCCATGCCAAAGAACCCGAGGAGTGTGCGCGGTATCGCGAGGAACGCGGCCCCCACGGTGACCGCAACGCCGAGCCCGATGAGTGCGGCCACGTGCACTCCGTGGAGGCTCCGGTCCGGCCGGCCTGCGCCCAGGTTCTGGCCGGCCACGGCGGCCGCCGCACCCATGAGCCCGGCAGAGGTCCAGGTAATGAGGGAGAACAGCTCTGCATAGCCCACGGCGTAGGCGGCCTGCGCCTCCGCACTCCGTGCGAGCGAGCCGATGAAGCGCAGCAGGATCACGCCGCCGATGTTCATCGCCACACCCTGGATGCCGGCCGGGATTCCAAACCGGAACAGGGAACGGATGATCCACCAGTCGGGCGACAGCCGCATGCCGCGGTGGAACTGCACCACCCAGCGGTGCGAGAAGAACAACCGGTGCAGCGCGACCACGCTCAGGATGGCACCGGCCGTCACGGTGCCCATCGCGGCGCCCGCGGTGCCGAAGGCCGGGATCGGCCCGAGGCCCCGGATGAACACGATGTTGAGCACGATGTTCAGTGCGGTGAGGGCGATGCCGTAGCGCAATGGCGTGCGCGCGTCGCCGGCCGAGCGCAACGCACCCCCCAACATGAAGAACACCAGCATGCCGAGGCTGAACACGAACATGATGCGGAGGTAGGGCAGCGCCTCGGCCTGGACCTCCGGTGTGGCGTTCACCAGACCGAGCAGGGACGGCGACAGCACGTAGCCGATGGGGGCGAGCACGCCGAGTGACAAGGCCCCCGCCGTGATGAACGCTTGGTACACCGTCCGGTTCACCTTCTCGGGATCGTTGGCGCCGGCGAACCGTGCCACCAACACACCCATGCCGGTGAACAGCGACGCGATGAACACGATGACGACGAGGAAGATCTGCCACGCCACGCCGATCGCCGCGTTGCCCGTGAAGCCGACGTAGCGACCCACCATCACGTGGTCCACGATGCCCTGCAGGCCACCGAGGACGTTCTGGAGCATGGTGGGCCACGCGAGCTTCCACACCGCGCGGGGGATCGGGCCCTCCACGATGGAGCGATCGAACGACTTTGGCGTGCGTGTGGGTGCGGTCATCCGGGAAGGGGGAGGGCTTTGGGATTCCCGGTCCAGCCGGGCGCCTAAGTTAGCGGCGACAATGAGTGTTCGGCAGGTCGATCATGGGAGTTGCGGCTGGCCTGGGCGGACCGGCGCCGCTGGAACTGGTGGGCCTGGTGCATGAACGCCTCCAGACGCGTCTGGATATTCGTTCCACCCTGCGCCGCATAGATGACGTCGAGCCAAGGCACGTTATCCAGGTCGGCCCGGATCTGCGGGGCCATCCCGGCGACGATGATCCCGGGCATGCAGGAGAAGGGCATGATGTTCAGAATGCCGCTCAACCCGTTCCGTGCGTACTCGATGGCTCTTCCCATGCTCAGGACCGCCTCGGTGCCGAGCATGGGTTCGTAATACGGGCGGATGTTCGACATGAGTTGCGCGACCGATGCTTCATGCGGGTACCGCAGCGCGTGGGCCACCGCATTGAGCAAACGGTGCTCTGCGCGCTGCTGATAGAGATCCACCAGAGACACCTTCAAGAACTCGGTGTGCGCCCCGCGGGAGGACGCGAGACGCTTGGCCTGCCAGTTGGTGAAGTACAGCCACTCCATGAGCGTGGCCACTGTCACCTCACCGCCCGCGTTCTCGACCTGCCGCACGACGTCCTGGTTGCTGTAGGTGTTGAAGCGGAGGTAAATCTCGCCCACGAGGCCAATGAGGGGTCGTGGCTCACTGCGATCGACCGGGAGCGCTGCAAATGCCGTGGCGGCGTCGCGCAACGACTTCACGGTATGTGCCTCGCCACCAGCCTCCGTCGCCTCCACCACGAGGTCGAGATGTCGAGCGTAGACGCGGTCGGCACTTCCCGCGTCCCCCTCGTAGGGCCGGTACTCATGCAGGAGCTTCTGGAGCAGGTCGACGGCCACCACGCCTTCCCACATGAGCGCTCGGAGCTTCCCGGGGTGGTCGCTGAACCCGCGGTAGGAGTTCTCCCCCGACGGCGAGGCGATTTCCATGTCGCCGAGTCCCTGCTCGTCCAGCACGTTCCGCAACAAGGTGCTGTACTGTCCGAAGCGACACGGTCCCGCCGTCGTGGGCATCAACAACACCGACGTCGCGGGATCGAACCCGGGCTGTCTTGCACGGCGAATGATGTCACCCGTACACGTGAAGCAGGGTGAACACTCGCGTCCGGCGCACAGGTTGAGCCCGATCCCGAGTGTCTCGTCGTCCGGCGGCGGCAGGACCTCGGCCCGCGTGCCCTGCGCTCGCATGGCAGCCCCGACAGTGAGGGCGTGGTCGCACATGCGCGGGATGAAGACGGTCTTGCGTCGCGTCGTGGTGCTCACGTCGACGCTCCGGCGTGGCCGCGTCCCACCCCCAGGCTCTCGAAGAACGCTTCGCAACGGGTGACCACGCCCGCGTCGGCCATGTGATCGTCCAGCTCCAGCTCGAGGAACGGCTTGTCGCCCATGATCTCCCGGAAGAAGCTGATGATGAACGAGTCGGGTCCGCAGTTGAAGTTGGTCAGATAGATGG
>JAOTWJ010000270.1 GCA_029862925.1 Gemmatimonadota bacterium | reverse complement strand
CTTCGAGCGTGCCGGGCGTGCCCTCCGGCGTCATCCGCTTGTGAATGGAGAAGATCGTCCCGATGGACGCGTTCACGTCGATGTTGGAGGACCCGTCGAGCGGATCGAACAGCAGTACGTATTTTCCCGGCCGGTGCTCCGCGGTGACCGGCACCGGCTCCTCGTCCTCTTCCGACGCGGTGACGCAGACGCGGCCGGTCTTCTGAATCACGTGCTTCATCACCTCGTTCGCCAGGACGTCGAGCTTCTGCTGCTCTTCGCCCTGGACGTTCACCGCGCCGGCACGCCCGAGCACGGCGGCGAGTCCGGCCCGCCGCACGTAGCTCGAGATGACCTTGGCGGCGAGGGCCACGTCGTAAAGAACGTTCGTGAGCTCCCCCGTGGCCTCAGGGAACAGCCGCTCCTGCTCGATGATGAAGCTCTCGATGGTAACCAGTCGCGAACCACGCACAGCAACCTCGCGGGCAGAGGGTTCGACCTCCCCTGAGTGACTTCAAAATAGCGTCCGTCGGACCGGATCGTCACCGTCCCGCCTCGATCCGTCCGATAGACGGTGGCGCCGGCCGCCCCTAAGCGCTCGAGGACGACCGGGGCGGGATGCCCATAGCGGTTCGTCCCGACACTCACGATCGCGGCCTTGGGCCGGACGGCCGCGAGCCACGGCGGCCGGGTGCTGCCCGCCGACCCATGGTGCCCGACCTTGAGCACTTCGACGGGTCCCATGCGTTCGACGAGCGCCGACTCCGCCGGCCAACCGATGTCCCCGGTCAGCAGCGCGTCGAACGCGCCAAACCGCACCCGGAGGACGATCGAGTTCTCGTTGGGGCGCAGCTCGCGGGCAATCCACGCGGTGTCGGGATGCAGCACCTCGATTCGCACTCCGTCCGACTCGAGGACGTCACCGGCGCGCGCGGCCTGCCAGCGGGCCCCACTCCGGTCGACGGCCGCGAGGTGCTCGAGATAGAGCGCGGTGCCGAGCGGTTGACCCGGCTCGAGCACGAGCGCCGGCCGGAGTGCGGCGACCACGGCCGGCGCGCCGCCGAGGTGATCCGCGTCGCCGTGCGTGAGCACCAGGGCATCGAGCGTCCGCACGCCGTGGCGGCGCAAGAACGGGACCACCACCCGACGTCCGGCATCGACGCCGGCGACCCGCGGACCGGCATCCACCAGGAGCCAGCGCCCACTCGGCGTGCGTAGCGCGATCGCATCCCCCTGCCCCACGGCCAGCACGTACATCGTGAGTCCCGCATCGTGGCGCGCGGGCCAGCGTGCGACTCCCAGGGCGAGCCAACTCCCGCACGCGGCGGCCAGCGCGAGCCGCCGTCCCACGACCGACCACGTGGGTCGTACGGTCGCCCACCAGGCGGTGACGACCAGCAGCACGATCCACGGAACGGCGAACCCCACGCCGGGGTCGCCCCGGAGATGCCCGAAGGGCATGGCGGCGCCCAGCGTGGCCAGGCGCTCCAGCGCGGCGAGTCCCAGCCCGGCGCCCGCGGCGATCGGCGTCCCCACGAGCAGGCTGCCGAACACGGCCGGGACGACGATCCCCGCGAGCGGGACGGCGACGAGGTTGGCGACCACGCCGATCGGGGCGACGGCGCCGAACGCGAACGCCGTGAGGGGAGCCGTGGCGAGCGTCGCGCCGACCGAAGCGGCCAAGAGCCGACGCCATGCCCGGCGGCGGGCGGGCGGCAGCACGGCCTGCGCGCGTGTGGTGCCCCACACGGCGGCCGCCGAGAGCCAGGCGCCGGTGGCGGCGATGGCGTCGGGATCGGCCCACAGGACGAGCAGCATCGCGGTGGCGAGCACGGCGTCGGGCACGGGATGACGGTGCCGCAACCGCGCGAGCCCGTGCACGGTCACGAACGCGGCCGCGCGCGTCGCGGGCGCGGGAAACCCCAGCAGGACGACGAACAGCCACGCGCCGGCGGCCCCGGCCGCCCAGCGCCAGCGCCCCCGCACGGCGGGGCGCACGAGCAGCACGATCCAGCCCGCGAGAATCCCGACATGCAGACCGGAGATGGCAAGGAGATGGGCGAGTCCGCTGGCGGCGAACGCCGCCCGCAACGCGGGCTCGACGTCGCCGCGTCGGCCCAGCACGAGGGCCTCGACGATCGGCGCCCGGGCGCCGTACAGCCGAGTCGCTCGGCGCGCCACCGCGTCGCGGATCACGAAGCGCCAGGCACGCGGCTGACGGAGCTCGCGCATGCGCAACGGGCGGAGCGCGCCGCCCGGCGCATAGCGGCCGGCCACGACCGCCACGGCGCCCGCGCGCGCGGCGCCGGCCGGAACGCGGAGTCTGAGCCGACCGCCGCATCCTTCGGGCGCGTGGAGGATGGTGGCCTCGGCGAGGTCCCGACCGCCGGGCGCATCGTGGAGCCGCACGATCGCCGCGTGGCGCCCTGCCGTCCACACCGCCGCACAGCCGCCCGCCTCGGCCTGCCGCGCCCGTGCCCCATACGCGAGGCCAATGCCGAGGGCGACCACCAGGACCGCGTGCCACGAGGCCGATCGCCACAGCACGGCTGCGGCGCCCGCGGCGAAAACCAGGGCCACCGGGGGCACCAGAACGAGACGGCCGACCCAGAGGCCGGCCGCAAATACCAGCGTGAACGCGGCGACGGGCGGCAGTGGCGCCGCCCGTCAGCTTACCCGCCCGACCCGGCGG
>JAOTWJ010000090.1 GCA_029862925.1 Gemmatimonadota bacterium | reverse complement strand
AAAAGAAAGGTCGTGTTGGAGGTCCGGAAAACTACTGGAGAGGCGAGAAGGCGGGAAGACGGAAGGCTGAAGGTAGGATGCTGGAGGGTAGGCTCCTACCGCCCCACTCACTACGTCCTACCGCCTCCCCTCGTTTGACTCAACCCCGCGAAATCACTAGCTTTAGCCTCCCGAAAACGGGGCTGTAGCTCAGTTGGGAGAGCGCTGCAATCGCACTGCAGAGGTCAGGGGTTCGACTCCCCTCAGCTCCACTCGACGCCGCACCCATCCACCCGAAACCCCAGTCGGAAAGGCGGGAGGACGATAAGTCGGAAGGTGCTTGGTATCTCTGCCCCTTGGTGTAACTGGCAACACGCCTGACTCTGGATCAGGAGAGTCCTGGTTCGAGCCCAGGAGGGGCAATCGAAACGGCCGCAACAGCTTGCGGCCGTTTTCGTTTGCACGACGGGCAGGGGGCGCACGCTCGCGTGCTTCATACGGGCAGGAACGTACCGGCTTCCACAATCGCGAGCGCCGCCCTCCGTGCGCGCTATCTAGCGCAGAAGTACCTCGGCGCCGACCGGGGTCCGGCCACAAGGGGGCAGCTCCGGCTCCCCCCTGCGTCTGTCTACTTCCGCCACGCCGAGAACACGTAGCCCTTTACGGCCTGGCCCTGGTGGCACGCATAGCAGGACGCCCCTCCATCCGTCGTGAGGCGCTGCGTCCGGCTGTCACCCGCGAATCCCTCGAACCCCCACCCACCGGTCGCGGCGTACTGGCCCGCGTCGCGATGCATCACGCCCACGAGCTTTCGCGATCCCTCGGTGTAGACCGCCTCGCCGCCGGCGGCCTCCAGCAGATCGAAGACCAGAACCGCGCCGTCCGGATAGCTGCCGGTCCGCAGCCCCTCCAAGGCCCGCGCGTTGGCGTACACGTGGTGGATGCCCGCGAAGGGGTCGGCCAGCGGATGGCCGTCGAGGATCACCATCGATTTGACGTGGGTCCACTCGCGGTAGCCCTCCGGGTACGGTACGGGAGCGGGCTGGGGCCGGCCGAGCGCGGCGGCGGCGACGAGCGGCACGGGGAGCAGGGCGAACCAGCGGGCCATCGGAACCTCCAAATAAAAGTATCGGGTCGATACTAATCTGCCCACCCGAGCTTGGCAAGTTGGTATCGCAACGATACTATGTCCCCATGGCTGGCGATCGCCTCGGCAACCTCCTGGAACGACTGGGCTCGCTGCTGCACGCGACGCAGCGCGGGGCCGCTGGCGCGCACGGGCTGCAGCGCGTCCACCTGGACGTGCTCGGCTACCTGCTGCGCTGCAACCGGTACAGCGACACGCCCACCGCGGTCGGCGAGTACCTGGGTCTCACGAAAGGCACGGTCTCGCAGAGTCTCCGGGTCCTGGAAGCGCGCGGCCTCCTCACCAGGGAACCGGACGTGCACGATGGCCGGGTGGTGCGGCTCCGGCTGACGCGCCGCGGCCGTGGCACGGCGACCCGTGAGCGCGATCACGCGTGGGAGCGCCTCCGCCGCGGTACGCCCGCGCAACAGCGGGCCACCCTGGAGCTGGGGCTCGAGCGCCTGCTCCGCGCGTTGCAGGCGGCCACGGGCTATCGGACGTTCGGGCTGTGCCGCTCGTGCCGTTTCCTGCGCCGCCGCGAGGGTGGGTTCCAGTGCGGCCTCACGGGCGACGCGCTCTCGGCGCCGGAAACCGGCAAGATCTGCCGGGAGCACGAAGCGGCATGAACCCCGGTAGGTGAGGCGAGAGCGCGGGCGCGACACGGCGCTCACACCAAGCCCCTCGGGCACCTACCCTCGAGCCTCTCGCGGACGCGACGAGCTTCTTTCCCTGACCGGTTGGGCTGACACGATCCCCTGTTTGACTGCACGTCGCCCCCGCATCCGGTCGCGATGCGGGGGCGATTGCGTTGATACCATGCGAGGACGCATGAAACACCACTTGCTGGTGAGCGACTTCGACCAGACGCTGAGCTTCGACGACTCGGGCCGCGTGCTGTGCGACATCCTCGGGATCCGCGGTTTCGGGGAGCAGGTGGCCGGGCTCTCGCACCTCAACCTGATGCAAGAGGGCGCGGAGCTGACGTACTTGCTGCGGCACGACCCGGAGTTCCGCGCGGTCCGTCAGGAGCAGCTGCGCGACGCGCGTTGGCGCGTGCACCTCAAGCGCAACGTCGCGACCCTGGCCCGGCTGCTCGAGCGCGGCATCGACGACCTGCGGTTCGAGTTCTACGTGGTCTCGGCGGCGACGGAGGACGTTGTGTTCGCGGCGCTCGACGGCATCGTGGCGCCGGACCACATCATCGCCACGCAGCTGGAGTACGACCCAGCGTCCGGCGAGATCGCGTCGGTCGCGTGCGTGGCCGCGGGCTACGGCAAGGTGGCGGCCGTCGAGCAACTTCGCGGGGCGCGACGGGTGCCCCTCAACCGCGTGATCTACGTTGGGGACGGGACCTCGGACCTGCACGTGATGCTGCACGTGAACCGTGGCGAGGGCATCACCATCGCCGCCTCCGAGGTGCGCTGCGTCACCAAACGAGCCGACGCCGCCTACCCCTGATCAGCCATGATCCACCGCGCCGTCGCCTGCTGCGTACCGAGCGAGACCAGGCAGTACGCCGCGAACCAGTAGAACCCCGCCTGCAACGTGGCCGCGAACTGCACCGGCTGCGGGATGTACCCCGGGCCGGGGGGCGTCTGGCTCGCCCGCGCCGCGAGATACGCAATGAGCAGCGCCATCGCAAAGACGTCCGCCATCGACCACTTGGCGATCAGCTCCACGAAGTGGAGCGTGCGGCGGCGGCGCTCGCGATGGCGGTGCAGCACGGCCCACATCACCAGCGCCGCCTTGGTGAAGGGCACCACCACGCTGAACAGGAGAATCAGCGTAGCGGCGATCCCGCTCCCCACCCGGTAGAGATGTTGGACGGAGCCCAGGATGCTCCGCGTTTGGCGGTACACCTCGATCTCCGCGCCGTCGGCGAGCTGCTGGGCGAGCTGGCCGCCGAGTTGGTTCACCAGCGCGCCTTTGAGACCGCCGGGCGACATCTCCAGCAGCGGGACGAGCGCCGGATTGAGCATGAGCCGGATTCCGTCCACGACCTCGTCGGAGAGGCCTTGCTCCAGGAGTTGCGGGCCGAGGGTGGCGACGCCCTGGGGATCGAGCGTGCCCCGCACGGTGATCACCGGTGCCGTGAGGCCGGGGATGAGGATCGCGACGGAGACGGCGAGGCCCGCGACAGCGAGCCAGCGACGGCCGGGATTGGTGTCGGTCATGGCGATGGGATTCTCGACTCGGGCTGGCTCGTCAGCGTTCTGACTGGCCGCGACGCGGCACGGTCTGCAGCACGATCACGCGATCCGGCTCATCCGGGCCGGCTGCCGGCAGCGTGAGCGAGAGGTTCATGTCGGTCTGGGTGAATGGTATGGTGGCGCCGGCGGCGAGCAACGTTGCCGAGCGTACGCGTGCGCCCCACGTTGGGAGCGATAGCACCGGGTCGGGCCAATCGAGCACGTGGACGAAGACGGTATCGCCGCGCTGCGTGGTCACACCCCACGTGCGTGAGGCGATGGGGCCTCCACGCGTGCCGTAGATCGACGCGCCGAACGTCTCCAGCCATCGACCGATCTCGCCGAGCCGGGTCACCGCCTCGGGCTGGATCGTCCCATCGGATCGCGGGCCGACATTGAGCAGGAGATTGGCGTCGTTCCCGGCGGCGCGGACCAGATACCCGATCAGCTCGCGCGTGGACTTGAACGCGGTGTCGGTGATGTTGAAGCCCCACGAGCGGTTCATCGTGAGCGAGGTTTCCAGGGGGAGCGCACCGATCTCCGTGGTGTTGAATCCGGCGGTGTTGGCCCCCGGCAGATCCTGCTCGAACGTCTGCACGTCCTCGCCCGGCAGCGGGGGGAGGTGGTGGTTGGGCACGATGAGGGCCGCGGGCTGAGTCCGGTGGATCAGGTCGTACGTCCGCGTGAGGCGCCAGTCCGCGTCGGGTTTGTCCCACATCCCATCCAACCAGATCCCGCCGATCGGGCCATAGCGGGTGAGCAGCTCCTCGAGCTGCCGGTCCATGAAGTCGAGATAGCGATTCCAACCGCCGTGCTCGGCACGACCGGTGGCGTGGCCGGTCCGGCCGCGCGGCCAGTAGTCAGCATGGTGCCAGTCGAGCTGCGAGTAGTAGAAGAAGAGCTTGATCCCGTTCCGGCGGCACTCTTCGGCGAGCTCGCGCAGTGGGTCCCGGCCGAACGGCGTCCAGTCGACGACGTTGTAGCGCGTGGCGTCGCTGGCGAACATCGAGAAGCCGTCGTGATGGCGCGCCGTGATCGTGATGTAGCGGGCGCCTGCGGCCTTGGCGAGCGCCACCCACTCGCGCGCGTCGTACTTCACGGGGTTGAACGTGGAGGCGAGCCACTCGTAGCGGCCCACCGGAATCCCACGGTTCTCCATGACCCACTCGCCCTGCCCGAGCAGGCTGTAGACGCCCCAGTGGATGAACAGGCCAAGCTTGGCGTCCCGGAACCACTGGCGCGCTGCGCTGCGTTCGGGCGGGACATCGGCCGGCCGCTGCGCGGCCATCCGATGCGTGGGGACGCTGAGGGCGAGTAGGGCAAGCGGGAGCAGCGCCGAGCGCGCAAGGCGGCCGCTGCGGGAGTTCCCGTTCAGGAACCTCTGCACAAGTCGAGCGGGGGGTCGCGGAGGCCGCGTCAGCGAGGCGGTGCCCGCGCGACCGGCTCGCCGTATTCGCTCGCTGCAGCGGCCGGAGTGACCCGCCGCCGACTTGTGCAGACGTTCCTTCACGTCCCGATGACCAGACTCGTGGCGCGCAGGTCAGCCGGCGCGCTACATCCCGCCGCGGCTCGACGGCGGCACCATCCCGTTGATGCGGAGATACGTGACGATGTTGCCGTAGTGCTCGCCGTTGTGGACGGCGTTCAGCGTCAGCGCGTGGAACCGCGTCATCTTTTGCCCGAACAGCTCGACCCCAGCCCGGGTGGCTGCGTCGGCCTGCTCGTAGGCACGCGCGCAATAGGCGGTGGACGCCTTCAGCGCCTCGATCAGCTTGGCCTTGCCCTTGACCGACTTCTCGATGTCGTCCTCGGCCTTGGGCTGCTCGCCCATGGCGACGGCGCAGATCATGTTCTGCGCGCCGGCCACGTGCCCGATCAACTCGCCGAAGCTCCGCACCTCGGGTGTCGGCCGGTAGCCGTACTTGTCCTCGGGCATGTCCTGCGCGGACTGGGTGACGTAGCCCGTCATCATATCCCAGAACGTGCGGACCGCCGCGACGGACGCGTTTTCCGACATGGGGGCCGTGCCCTGCGCCGCGAGCGGAGTTACGACCACGGATAGCAGGATCGCTGCAGGAACAACACGCAACATGAGTACCTCTGGGGCTGGGGGAACGCGAAGTCTCGATGGTTGGCCGCCGGACCGCAAGCGCTGAGCGGTGAGCGGACGCTCGGACCGCTCACCGCTCGACCGCGTCAGGAAGCTTTCACGAGTCGGCAGCGGTGGGTCTCGGAGGACGCGTCAGTGAGTGGTGCCCGCGTACCTGCCCGTGGGATTCGCGAGCTGCAGCGACCGGAGTGGCCCACCGCGCGACTTGTGCAGACGCTCCCCGACCGCCCAACCGCCCAACCGCCCAACCGCCTACCTGCCCGTCAGACCGTATACCCCCCCGCCTCCACGATCCGCCCCGCGATGGCGTCGTGCAGCCGTTCGCGGTTCACCGGGAGATGCTTCGACAGCCGGCGAAGCCCCGCCATCATCGTCCGGAGCTCGTCTCCTTCGGCGCTCTGGGCAAGCGCGTTCCTGCCCCAGATCTCGATCTGATCCATCGCGTCGTGCGTGAAGAGGCGGAGCATGTCCGCCATGAGTGCCGCGCTGTCCTCGCCGCCCTTCGCCGCCTGCTTGAGCGTCCGCAGCAGGCCGCTCTCGCAGGCGTACGTCGCCATTACCATGTCCGCCACGTCGGCCAGGATCTGTTGATGGTCCTTGAGGTCCTCCCCGAACTTCTGGGCCGCGAAGCCGAGCGCGGCCACGCACGCCTTCTTCATGGCGGCCACGAGCTTCGCCTGCTCCTCGAGGAATCCCGGCTCGCCCGCCTCTTCGAATGAAGGCGGGCCCAGCAGGTCCTCGGCCACCTGTTTCGCCGCGGAGAAGAACGGCAGCTGCTTCTTGAGCGCCTTCCGCAAGATCATCCCCGGGATCAGCATCCGGTTGATTTCGTTCGTGCCCTCGAAGATCCGGTTGATCCGCTCGTCCCGGTAGATCCGCTCCAGGGGGTAGTCCTCGCAGAAGCCGTAGCCCCCCAGCATCTGGAGGCCTTCGTCGGCCGCGAGGGCGAGCGCCTCACTGGCGAAGACCTTGATGATCGAGCACTCGATGGTGAATTCCTCGACCGCTTCGATCGTCTTCCGGTCGAAATCCGCCGCCGTGCGGTCGAGCGCCTCGATCGCCTGATCGAGTAGTCCGGCCGTGCGGTACACCATCGACTCCGCCACGAATGTGCGAGCCGCGACGTCGGCGATCTTGGCACGGATCAGCCCGAAATCGCTGAGTGGCCGGCCGAACTGTTTCCGTTCCTTGACGTAGGGTACCGCGTGCTCCAGCGCGATCTTGCAGCCACCCACAGTTCCCGCGCCGAGCTTGAACCGGCCGACGTTCAGGATGTTGAACGCCACCACGTGCCCCCGGCCAATTTCCCCCAGCACGTTCCCCACGGGCACCTTGGCGTTCTCGAGGACCACGGCGCACGTGGACGAGCCCTTGAGTCCCATCTTCCGCTCTTCGGGACCGATGCTGAGGCCCGGCGCGTCCCGGTCCACGATGAACGCGGTGAACTGCTCGCCGTCGACCTTGGCGAAAATGATGAAGACGTCGGCCCCGCCGGCGTTGGTGATGTACTGCTTGGTGCCGGTGAGGGCGTAGTGCTTCTTGTCGGGTGTGAGCACGGCAGTGGTCCGTGCCGCGAGCGCGTCGGTGCCCGACTCCGGCTCGGTGAGCGCGTACGCCGCGATCAACTCGCCGGTCGCGAGCTTGGGCAGATACTTCTCCTTCTGCTCGGGCGTGCCGAAATAGACGATGGGCAGCGTACCGATCCCGCAGTGCGCCCCGTGCCAGGCGACGAAGCTTCCCGACCGGGCCATCAGCTCGCTCACGAGCATCGTGGTGGCCTTGGACGCGCCCATGCCGCCATAGGCCTCAGGCACGTCGACCGAGAGGATCCCCGCCTTGCCGGCTTCCTTGAGCAGCGGGACCCCCAGCTCGGACTTCTTCTCGAACTCCAGTTCCTCGGTGTGCGGCGTGACGCTCCGGTCGATGAACTCGCGGACCGTGTCCGCGATCATGCGCTGCGTCTCGTCGAAGTCCTCGGGTGTGAAGACGTCGGCCGGCGTCGTGTCGTCCAGCAGGAACTGGCCGCCCGTGACGTGCGTTTTCTCGACAAGCATCGCGTCCTCCTTTTGCGCACTGCGCGGCTGTTCAGCACGGTAGAGAGCGGGGTGCGGGGTCCCGCAGCGTGGCTCCCGGGGGCGGGGAGGGGCAGCCTGTCAGGGAGCCAAAGCGACGGATCCCGCGCCCCGTTCTCCACGTCCCCGAAACGCGCTACGCGGCGGCCTCGAAGATCCCCGCGGCCCCCATCCCGGTCCCGATGCACATCGTGACCATCGCGTACCGGCTCTTCCGTCGCCTGAGCTCATGAAGTGCGGTGGCCGTGAGCTTGGCGCCCGTACACCCGAGCGGGTGGCCCAGCGCGATGGCCCCGCCGTTCACGTTGAGGCGCTGGTCCGCCGCGTCCAGGCCCAGGCCCTTGAGGACCGCCAGGCTCTGGGCGGCGAATGCCTCGTTGAGCTCGATCACGTGCATGTCATCGAGCGTGAGCCCGAATCGTTGCAGGACCTTGGGCACCGCTTCGACGGGACCGATCCCCATGATCTCGGGCGGCACGCCGGCCACCGCGTAGCCCACCCACCGGGCCAGCGGCTGGAGCCCCAGCTCGTCGGCGATCTGCGGCGTGGTAAGCAGCACCGCGGCCGCGCCGTCGGTCATCTGACTGGAGTTCCCGGCGGTGACCGTGCCGCCCTGCATGAACGCGGGCTTGAGCTTGGCCAGGGCCTCGAGCGTGGTGTCGGCGCGCGGCCCTTCGTCCCGGTCGAGCACCGCTTCCCGCACGACCGGTTTGCCGTCGGCGCCGGGATCACACAGCGCCGTGGTCACCGGCACCAGCTCCGCGTCGAACTTGGCGCCCTGCTGCGCGGCGACGGCCTTCATGTGGCTGTGGTAGGCGAACGCGTCCTGCGCTTCGCGGCTGATCTCGTCTCGCGCCGCGAGTCGCTCGGCGGTGAGCCCCATCCCGAGGTACGTGCCCGGTGCCTCGGCGACCATGGTGGGATTGGGCAGGTAGCGCACCCCGCCCATCGGCACGAGCGTCATGGACTCCACGCCGCCCGCGATCGCAATGTCCACCTGGCCCAGCGCGATCTCTGCGGCCGCGATGTTGATGCTCTCGAGTCCCGACGAACAGAACCGGTTGACCGTCATGCCGGGCACGCTGTCCGGCAGCCCCGCGAGGAGCACCAGGTTCCGGCCCACGTTCAGCCCCTGTTCGCCCTCCGGCATGGCGCAGCCGAACACGACGTCGCCGATCCGGGCCGGGTCGAGATTGGGGGCCTGCTTCAGGAGCGCGCGGATCACTGCCGCTCCCAGATCGTCGGGACGCGTCTGCCGGAAGGTCCCTTTCTTGGCGCGGCCACCGGGGGTCCGGAGCGCCAGGGCGACTACGACGTCTCGCATGGCTCTATCCTTCCTTGCGTCAGTTGCGCAGCGGTTTGCCGGTCTTGAGGATCGCCTGCATCCGCTCGAGGCTCTTCCGCTCCCCGCACAGCCGGAGGAACACCTCGCGCTCGAGGTCGAGCAGGTGCTGCGCGGAGACTGTCGTTGGACCCGGGACGTCGCCGCCGCTCAGGACCCGCGCCAACTCCCGGCCGATCTTCCGATCGTGCTCGGAGATGTAGCGCCCCTCCTGCATGTTGAAGAGGACCGAGTCGGCGAGCGCGAGTCCCGCCTTGCCCATCACGGGAATCGCGCGGTCGGGCCGGACGGGCTCGAAGCCGGCGCGCGCCATCGCGAGCGCCAGGTCCCTGGCGTCGGCGATGCGGTGGTCGCCGTTCATCGACCACGTGTCCTGCGCCCGGAGGAACCCGATGTCCCGCGCCTCGTCGGCCGACGTGGCCACCTTCGCCATGCCGATCGTCTCGAACGTCTTGCGGAACGCGGGATAGACGTCGGACGGGTCGGGGAGTGCCGCGACGTTGCGCGCGTAGAGCCGCAGGCAGCCGCCCCCGGCGGGCACCACACCCGCTCCCACTTCGACGAGGCCGATGTACGTTTCGGCGGCCGCCCGCACGGCGTTTCCGGCCATCGTCACCTCGCACCCGCCCCCCAGCGTGAGCCCGTGCGGTACGGTCACCACCGGGACGCCGCACTGCTCGAGCCGGTTCGTCGCGGCCTGGAACTGCCGTACGATCGCGTCGATCTCGTCCCAGTTTCCCTCCTGCGCCTCCATCAGCAGCAGCATCAGGTTGGCGCCGGCGCTGAAGTTCTCCCCCTGGTTGGCCACGACCAGCGCCTGCCCGTTGGTTTCCGCCTCCTTGCAGGCCGTCATGATCATGGAAATCGTGTCCTGACCGATGACGTTCATCTTCGAGTGGAATTCGAGGCAGAACACGCCGTGGCCCAAGTCCAGGAGACTCGCGCCCGGGTTATGCCGGATCTCTCTCTTTCCCTGCCGCAAAATCTCGAAATCGTACGCCCGGGCATCCGCCGTCACAGGCGCGCGCACGCCGGGCTTGGCGGTCGGCGCCAGCAGCGTGCCGTTCTCCCGGGCGTAGAGCGAGTCGGCGCCACCGCAGTAGAGCGCGGTGGCCCACTCGCCGAGCGGATAGCCCTCGGCTTGGAGCCGCTCGGCGATCGCGCGGAAGCCCAGGGCGTCCCAGATCTCGAACGGGCCCATCGTCCAGTTGAATCCCCACCGCACCGCGCGGTCCACGGCCGAGACGTCGTCGCAGATCTCGCCGATCCGCAGGGAGGCGTAGGACAGGGACGCGGCGAGCATTTTCCAGGCGGCCTCGGCGCCGCGCCCCCTGCCGAACACGAGCTTCTTGAGCCGTTCGGCGGGGTCGTCGATCGACTTGAGCGCGTCCAGTTCGGGGAGCGAGGCCTTCTTGCCCTCGCGGTACTCGAGCGTGTCGAGGTCGAGCGTGAGGACCGTGCTGCCGCTGGGGCCCTTCACTTTCTTGTAGAACCCGGCGCCGCTCTTCCGGCCGAGCAGGCCCTTGGCCACCATCTGCTCGAGGAACTCGGGCGCGACGAACATGTCACGGCTCTCGTCGTCCGGTGCGTTCTGATAGACGTTGCCGGCGACGTGGAGGAACGTGTCGAGTCCCACGAGGTCCGCGAGCCGGAATGTGGCCGTCTTGGGCCGGCCCATCGCGGGTCCCGTGAGCGCATCCACTTCCTCCACCGTGAGCCCCATCTCTCGCATCACCTGGAGCGTCACCATCACCGCATGGACACCGACCCGGTTGGCGATGAAGTTGGGCGTGTCCTTGGCGGGCACGATCCCCTTGCCCAGCCGCGCGCGGGAAAACTCCCCGACGAAGTCCAGTACGTCGGGGGCCGTCTCCGCGGTGGGTACCACCTCCAGCAGCTTCATGTAGCGGGGCGGATTGAAGAAATGGGTACCCAGAAACCTCGGCTTGAGCCCGTCGGGCAGCACCGAGGCCATCTGCGCGAGGGAGAGGCCCGACGTGTTGCTCGACAGGACCGCGTCGGCCGCGAGGTGCGGGGCCGCGGCGGCGAGGACCTTCTGCTTGATGCCGAGGTCCTCTTTCACCACCTCCACGATCCAGTCGGCCTCGCCGAGGCGAGAGAGGTCGTCTTCGAAGTTCCCAACTTCGATGAGCGCCAGGCGGCCGGCGGCCAACAGAGGCGCGGGCTTGGCCTTGAGCAAGGCGTTGACCGCATCGGCGGCGATGCGATTGCGCACGGCCTTGTCCTGGAGCGTGAGACCCGCGGCCTTCTCGGCGTCAGTGAGGGTCCGAGGGACAATGTCGAGCACGAGCGAGGGAATGCCGGCGTTGGCGAAGTGCGCGGCGATCGCGCTCCCCATCACGCCGGACCCGAGGACGGCAACCTTGCGGACGTGCCGCTTCATGAGGGGCTCCCGGCTTGCGAAAATGAATGACTATTCAGTAGAATACCGTGTCCTCATACTCGTGTCAACACACGAGCTTCGGGGAGGTTCCACGTTGCCTTGAGAGCAGGCGCAGCTCATTTTCGCGGATCCAGTCAGGGGGCTGGCCGGCAAGCGCACAAAGGGGATGAAGTGAGTCACCGTTCATTTCTTGACACGTTCATCGACGTGATTCCGTGACTGCCCTGCGAAAGGAAGCCAAGCGAGCGCGGATCCTGGACGCGGCGGTGATGGAAATCGCTCGTCACGGGTACTACGGCACCACGGTGTCCATGATCGCCGGCCGTGCCGGCGTAGCCGACGGGACCATCTACCTCTACTTCAAGAGCAAGGAAGCGATCCTGGTGGCCATCTTCGAGCGCGCCATGCAGCGCTTCCGCGAGGAGGCCCAGCAGATCGTGGCGCGTGCGGATGCCCCCGCCGAGGAAAAGCTGCGTCGGTTCGTGGAGCTGCATCTCTCGCTGCTGGGGGAGGATCGCGATCTGGCGGTGATCTTCCAGGTGGAATTCCGGCACACGCTCCATGTGCTCGAGCTGCTCTCGCGC
>JAOTWJ010000269.1 GCA_029862925.1 Gemmatimonadota bacterium | reverse complement strand
GGGCATCGAGCAGGTGTTGACGCGGGCCCGCCAGCTCCGCCTCACCTTGCAGCCGCAGGCGCCCGAGGCGGCGCCGCCACCCGGCGGGCCCACGACGCCGCCGGGCGGCGCCACACCGGTGCCCCAGGCGCCGGGGACCCGTGCGAACTAGTCTGGCGCTGCTCGTCGGTCTGTGCGCCGCGACCCCCGCCGCGGCGCAGGACTCGGCGTTCCAACCGGTCGACCGGATCGCCGCCATCGTGGGCGACACGCCGATTCCCCTGTCGCGCGTGGACGAGGAACTGAACCTCTATCTCGGGGAGCTGCAGCGCGCCGGGCGGCCGCTGCCCCAGGACTCGGCCGAGATGCGCACGCTGCGGCGCGAGCTGATCGATCGGCTGATCGACGACGAGCTGCTCGTCCAACAGGCGCGGCGCGATACCATGGTCAAGGTGACGGACGCGCAGGTGCAGTCGGCCACCGACGCCGCGGTGCGCCAGACCCGCGGGCAGTTCCAGTCGGACTTCGAGTTCCGCCGCCAACTGCAGCTCGCGGGGCTGGGCACGCCGGAAGAGTACCGGCGCTACGTGTCGGAGCAGGTGCGGCGGGACCTCGTCAAGCAGGCGTTCATTCAGCAGAAGCGGGAGCGGGGCGACATTCGCCAGCTCCCGCCCACCGACGACGAGATGCGCACGTACTTCGAGGCGTCCAAGGCGCAGTGGCCCAAACGACCGGCCACCGTCTCGTTCCGCGCCATCGTCATTCGTCCGGAGGCGACGCCGGCGGCCAAGGCGGAAGCGCGTCGCCGCGCGGACTCCGTGCTGGTGGCGCTCCGGGCCGGGGCGGACTTCGCGACGGCGGCGCGCCGGTTCTCCGACGATCCCGGCTCGCGTGACGACGGCGGCGACCTCGGCTGGTTCCGTCGCGGACGCATGGTGCGCGAGTTCGAGGCGGCCGCCTTCCGCCTGCGGCCGGGACAGATCTCCAACGTCGTGGAAAGCCCGTTCGGGTTTCACCTGATCCAGGTGGAGCGGGTGGAGCCCGCGGAGGTGAAGGCCCGGCACATTCTCTTCGCGCCCAAGCTGTCGGACGCGAACCTCGCCGCCGCCCAGGCGCGCGCCGATTCGGTGGTGCGGGCGCTGCAGGCCGGTCTGCCGCTCGATTCGTTGCTTCGCGGCTACCACGACCCGCTCGAGCAGTCGCTGTTCGAAGACGTCGTGCCGGCCGATCTGCCCGAGCCGCTCCAGCAGGCGGTCCAGGGCGCGCTGCCTGGCGACGTGCTGGGTCCGGTCCAGATCAACGAGGCCGACCGCGCCCGGTTTCTCGCGCTGCGGTTCGACGGCGCGCGGCCCGAGGGCGAGTACACGTTCGAGGAACTGCGCGACCGGATCCGCGCCCGCCTCGCCGAGGACAGCGGTGTACGCCGCTACTTGCAGGAGTTGCGGTCGGCGACCTACATCGACATTCGACTCTAGCGTCCCCCATGCGCCCGCGCGTCGCGCTCACCGTCGGCGACCCCCGCGGCATCGGCCCCGAAATCGTCGCGAAGCTCCTGGCCGATCCGCCGGCCGGGGCGGAGTACGTGGTGATCGGGGAGGGTACCACCCCTCGCTCCGCGCTCCCCAACGACGCCGGCCTCGCCGTCAAATCCCAGGTCGAGACTGCCGTGCGCATGGCGCTCGCCGGGGAGGTCCATGCCATCGTCACGGGACCCGCGGAGAAGCACGCGCTTCACGTGGCGGGCGTGCGATATCCCGGACACACCGAATGGCTCGCCGCGCTCGCCGGGGTCACGGACGTAGCGATGATGCTGACCGACGAGCGGCTCCGGGTGGTGCTGGTGACCACGCATCTCCCGTTGCGCGACGTCCCGACGGCCGTGACGGAGGAACGCGTGCGGCGAGTCGGCGGCATCACGCGGGACGCGTTGCGCGCCTGGTGGGGCATCGCCGAGCCCCGGTTGGCGGTGTGCGCGCTCAACCCGCACGCCGGCGAGCAGGGGTTGTTTGGCTCGGAGGATCAGGACGTGCTCGCGCCGGCCGCCCGGGCGCTCGGCGCCGCCGGCCCGCTGCCGGCGGACACGGTGTTCGTGCGCGCCCTGCGTGGCGAGTTCGACGCCGTGCTCGCGCCGTATCACGACGTCGGGATGACCGCCATCAAGGTGGCCGCGTTCGGCCGCGCCGCCAACGTGACGCTCGGCCTGCCGTTCGTCCGCACCGCCCCCGATCACGGCACCGCGTTCGACATCGCCGGCCGCGGAATCGCCGATCCCGGCTCGCTGCGCGCGGCCGTGGAGCTGGCGGTGAAGCTCGCCGGGCGGAGACCGTAGCGTCACCCATGGCCCCGCCTCGCTCCCCTGTCGCCGCCGTCGACTGCACCCACACCGGACGGCTCGCCAGCCACTCCCACGCCCTGCGCGCCGCGTTCGCGATCACCGTGCTGTTCATGCTGGTCGAAGCGGTGGGTGGCTGGGTCGCCAACTCGCTCGCCCTGCTGGCGGATGCCGGCCACATGCTGGGCGACGCGGCGTCGCTCGCGCTGGCCCTGTTCGTGGCCTGGGTGGCGCAGCGGCCCGCCACCGCCACCAAGACGTACGGCTATCTGCGGCTCGAGATCTTCGCCGCCCTCGCGAACGGCACGGCGCTGCTCGGCATCGCCGCCATCATCGTGTGGCAAGCCGTGCGGCGCCTCGGCCAGCCGGCGGCAGTCGAGTCGGGACTCATGCTG
>JAOTWJ010000268.1 GCA_029862925.1 Gemmatimonadota bacterium | reverse complement strand
CGCCCGGGGACTGCTCGCCGAGCGCAGCGGAGATCCCGACCGGCCCTTCCGCCACGTCGTGCTGCGGCCGCTCGTGACGCGCGACGCGCTCGACTTCGTGGACGCCGACGGCGCACGCGAGCTCGGCGTCTCGCCGCCGCTCACGGCCGACCACCTGGTCCGGACGAAGCCCCTGCCCGCGTGGGTCGAAGCGCCCGACTACGAGAACGAGGCGCGCCTCCGCGCCCAGCTCGAGACCGAGCTGCGGCGCTACGCCGAGGAGTACCGCGCCTACCTCGCCCGTCACGCAGCGCGCATGCCGTCCGGAGTCGAGCCCTTCGATGCCTTGCCGCGGGTGGTGCTCATGCCGGGTCTCGGTGCCTTGTGCGCCGGGAGAGACGCGCGCGCCGCGGGCATCGCCCGCGACATCACGGCGCAGACCCTGGCCGCCAAGCGCCGCATCGCAGCCATGGGCTCCGCCTATCGGGGGCTCGGCGAAGAGCACTGCTTCGACATGGAATACCGGATCCTCCAGCACCGGAAGCTCGCGGGTGACGCCGCGCTTCCCCTGACGGGCCAGGTCGCGCTGGTGACCGGCGCCGCGGGGCCGATCGGAGCGGGCGTCTGCGAGTGCCTGCTCGAGCACGGCGCCCACGTGGCCGTCACGGACCTCCCCGGGCCGAACCTGGAGGGCCTCGTCGTCGAGCTGAACGACCGCCATCCGGACCGGGTGACGGGCCTCGCCCTCGACGTGACCGACGCGGCATCCGTCGACGCGGCCTTCGACGCCGTGAGTCGGTCCTGGGGCGGCGTGGATCAGGTGGTCATCGGCGCCGGCGTCGCCCACGTCTCCTCCCTGGAGGCGATGGACCTCGAGAGCTTCCGCCGCCTGGAGCGCGTCAACACGGAAGGCACGCTGCTCCTGCTGCGGAAGGCGGCCGCGCATCTCGGGCGTCAGGGAACCGGGGGCGACGTCGTGCTGGTCTCCACGAAGAACGTGTTTGCGCCGGGCGCCGGTTTCGGTGCCTACAGCGCCACCAAGGCGGCCGCGCACCAGCTCGCCCGGATCGCGAGCCTGGAGCTCGCCGAGCACGGCGTGCGCGTCAACATGGTCGCGCCGGATGCCGTGTTCTCCCGCGGCGAACGCCGCTCCGCCCTGTGGAACGAAGTGGGACCCGATCGCATGCGGGCCCGGGGCCTGACACCCGAGGGCCTGGAGGAGTACTACCGCGGCCGCAATCTGCTGAAGGCACGGGTCACCGCCGACCACGTGGCCAACGCCGTGCTCTTCTTCCTCACGCGCCAGACCCCCACCACGGGAGCCACCTTGCCCGTCGACGGCGGGCTGCCCGACGCCACGCCGCGCTAGGCGTGGGGCTCCGAAACTTCGCTCGCGAGCACCCGGGCGCGATGCGCGTACACCCTGATCGGCACGCTGCCAGCGCGTGACGCCCGCTGACTCACTTCCGGCGCGTGAGGTCGTCGTTCACGCGGCAGTGATGGGCGTCGATGGCGCTCTTCACCTGAAGATAGCCCGGCCAGCCGTAGCCCGGGATGAAGCCGAGCCAGAACTTCTTCTGGGGGGCCTTGTCCCAGAAGGGGCCCCAGTCCTTGAGGTACCACTCCCCCAGGCCCGGATGGGCGATGGAGAGCCAGGTCGCGGCCTCGGGAGATTGGTCACCCGAGCAGCGGCGCGTCTTCTCGGCGGAGGCCGGCAAGGCCAGCACGAAGCTTGCGAGCAATGCGATCGCAGCGGTCTTCACGGATTCCCCCCAATGCTGACGCGGACGTGACGGCCTGGTCGGCCTTCGTTCGAGAGCCTACCGAGGGCCCGTGTGCGTGTCACCGCCCTCGACTCCGCGCGCATCCTCGGGGCCAACGACCGCACTCCTGCTGCACAGCGGAGAACGCGCGGGCCCGGCGCTAGAGTTCGACCTGCGGCTGAAGCCGCAGCGCCTGCTCGACCCAGTGCTTCACGGCGAGCCGCGTCGGGTTGTCCGGCGTGAAGCGCTTCTCCTCGTTCACTTCGGCACAGAGGTCAGCCAGGACGTCCGGGTCGAGGACCGCGAGTTCGCGCGAGCTGGCGACGCCCGCCGCGGCGAGCAGCGCCGCGATCTCGGGGCGGATGCCGTGGATCCGGCACAGATCCGCGGTGTGGACCCAGCGCAGCAGCCGGTCCTGGCGGATCCGGGCCCGGCGGGACAGCTCTCGCCGCCCCTGGCGCGTGCGGCCGCGCTCGATCAGGTTCTCCGTGTTGTCGACGCCGGCCTTTCGGAGCTTCTCCGCATCCCGCGCGCCGATCCCGATCTGCTCGATCTTCGTCCTCACCATGGCGCAGGTCCCGTCGTCGTCGCAGCGGCTCCCGCCGAGCGCCAGCAGCCCTTTCCTTGGACGGCGCTCCGGGGGAGGTATTCAGGAAGAACGGGTATTACGCCCACCCGGAGTCCGGGCGGCTAGGCCGAACAAGGGGATGGTAGACTCGGACACCGGAAGCCGGGGGCCGCACCATGGGCGACGTCATCGCTGCGCTTCGTCGAGAGCTTGGCGACCGGGTCCGCACGGATCCGGGCACGCTGGCCGCGCACCGGCGCGACACGTGGGTGCTGTCGGAGCTTCACGATCTGGAGGGGCGCGCCGGTCCGCTGCCGCTCGCCGTCGTGGAGGCCCGCAGCACCGACGACGTCTCCCGCGCGCTGGCGCTCTGCCGCGGCGCTCGCGTTCCGATCGTGCCCTTCGGC
>JAOTWJ010000010.1 GCA_029862925.1 Gemmatimonadota bacterium | reverse complement strand
TTCCGACAGCTCCAGCAGGTAGCGGATGATCGCGACGAAATCCTCTTCCGTGAGCACCGTATGGGTCTCGGGCACCTTGACCTTGAGGCGCTGGTTGATCTTGTAGCGCCCCACCCGACCCAGGTCATACCGCTTCGGATTGAAAAACAGCCGCTCGAGCGCCGCCCGGGCGGTCTCGAGGTTCGGGGCCTCGCCCGGCCGCAGCAGCGAGTAGATCTGCTCCAGGGCCTCCGCCTCAGAGGCCGTCGGGTCCTTCGCCAGCGTGTTCTTGATCAGGTTCGACTCCGCCCGGGCCGACGGGAGGAAGACGTCCACCTTGTAGGCGGCGACCTTGATCAGCTTCTTGCGCACCGCGTCGGTCAGGTCTTTGCCGGCCGCGACGAGCACTTCGCCCGTCTCCGGATCGGGCACGTCGAACGCGAGGATCTGCTTTTCCTCGAGTTCGCGCATCGTGGTCGGCCGTTCCTCGTCGCGCACGTCGATCGCGGTGTAGCGGGCGAACACCCGGGCCGTCTCGACGCCCGCCAGGCGGCAGGCATTGTACCGCTCGACCGACAGCTCCTCACCCTCGCGGGCGAGCGGCTCGCCCCCCTTGGGGTTGGGCAGGTCTTCCGCCAGGATCGCCCCGATCACTTCCCGGCGCAGGGCGCGCTCCTCGCGCTTGCGCGTGAGGTCCAGGGTCTTGGTGGCGTAGAATAGCCGCAGGATGTCGGCATTGGCGCTGTAGCCGAAGGCCCGCAGCAGGGCCGTCGCCGGGAACTTCTTCTTCTTGTCGATATGGACGTAGATCACGTCGTGGATGTCGACCGTGAACTCGACCCACGAGCCGCGGAACGGGATGATCCGCGCACTGAACAGCCGCTGCCCGTTGGGGTGCACCGTCTCTTCGAACACGACGCCAGGCGACCGGTGGAGCTGGGACACGACGACCCGCTCGGCGCCGTTGATGACGAACGTGCCGAGCGGCGTGAGGATCGGCAGTTCCCCGAGATACACTTCCTTCTCGATGATGTTCTTCGGCCGCCGCCCGCCCCCCTCGAGCTCTTCGTGCACGATCAGCCGCAGCGTCGCCTTGAGCGACGCCGAATACGTCATGTCGCGCTCGATGCACTCCTCGACCGCGTACTTCGGCTCGCCGAGGGCGAACTTCACGAACTCGAGCGAGTAGTTCCCGTTCACATCACCGATCGGGAACACCTCGTTGAAGACGCGTTCCAGGCCCAAGTCGCTGACCGTGCTAGTCTCCTGCGCGGCCAGCAAGGCCTGGAACGACTCGGTCTGAATGTCCAGGAGGTGGGGCATGGGCATCCCCGCCTCGAGCTTCGAAAACGAAATCACCGGCAGCTTGGTCATCGACTGTCCTCACGCAATGCGAACGGCCCCGGTCGCGCCCGCCGCGCAACGCGCGTGGCGGGTGCGGCATCGGGGCTCGCTTCGCGAGCAGGGTGTAACGAACGCCGTCTCTCTATGGTGCATGCCGTCCGAGCCAAAGAGCCAACCGAGGTCCGCGCCCGCCCGACTGACGGACGCGGGTGGGTCGGCTACTTCAGTTCGACGGTGGCACCCTGCTCCTCGAGCTTCTTCTTGATCGCCTCGGCCTCGTCCTTGGCCACGCCCTCGCGGACCGCCCCCGGGGCGTTGTCCACCAGGTCCTTGGCTTCCTTCAAGCCCAGTGACGTGACCTCGCGCACGGCCTTGATGACCTGGATCTTCTTTGCACCGGCCTCCTTGAGCACGACGGTGAACTCCGTCTGCTCTTCCGCTGCCGGCGCGGCCTCGGCTGCGCCCCCCGCGGCCGCGGCCATGGGCGCCGCCGCGATGGTGACGTTGAACTTCTCCTTGAACGCCTCGATCAGATCGGCGAGCTCGATCACCGACATGTTGCCGATCGCTTCGAGGATCTCGTCCTTGTTCAAACTGGTGGTGGCCATTGCGCAGTCTCTCCCTACTCGGTTAGGCAGCGCCGGCGCGCTGCGTGCGGAGCGCCTCCAAGGCGCCAACCCACTGGTACATCAGTCCGTTCATGGCGCCGAGGAAGCCCTGCAGCGGCGCCTGCAGGCCGCCGGCGAGCTGACTCAGCAGCTCGGTCCGCGACGGCAGCCGGGCGAGCCGCTGGACCTCTTCTCCGGTGATCGGCCGGCCGTCGACCAGTCCGGCTTTCACGGTGAAGGCCTCGGCCCCCTTCTGGAAGTCCGCGAGCACCTTCGCCGCCGCGAGGGCATCGGCCGCGAACACGAATCCCGTCGGCCCGACGAGCCCGTCCAACCCGCCGACCGCCGCCTCGGCAAAGGCCCGCTGCGCGAGCGAGTTCTTCACGACGACGTACTCCAGACCGGCGGCGCGCAGCCGGCGCCGCAGATCCGTCATCTGCTTCACGCGCAGGCCGGTGAAGTCCGTCAGATAGACGTTCGGGAGCCGCGCCAGGCGCTCGCGCACGCTGGTGACGACGTCGGCCTTCTCGGTGCGGTTCATCGGTACCCCGCTATGTCCACCGGGACGCCCGGCCCCATCGTGCTCGACACCGTGGCCGAGCGCAGATACATGCCCTTGGCCGCGGCGGGTTTGGCCCGGACCACGGCTTCGATGAACGTGGTCAGGTTCTCGCTCAACTGCTCGGCCGAAAACGACACCTTGCCGATCGGTCCGTGGATGTTGCCCGTCTTGTCCACGCGGAACTCGATCTTGCCGGCCTTGATCTCCTTCACCGCGCGGGCGACGTCCATCGTCACGGTGCCCGACTTGGGATTCGGCATCAGGCCGCGGGGACCCAGGATGCGGCCGAGTTGGCCGACCTGGCCCATCATGTCGGGCGTGGCCACGACCACATCACAGTCGAGCCACCCCTCCTTGATCTTCGCCACGTATTCCGGCCCGACGAAATCGGCGCCCGCCGCCTCCGCCTCCTTCGCCTTCTCGCCCTGCGCGATCGCGAGGACCCGCACCGTCTTGCCCACGCCGTGCGGCAGGACGACCGTGCCGCGGACGATCTGGTCCGCATGCCGCGGGTCCACCCCCAGGTTCATCGCGACGTCGACAGACTCGTCGAACTTGGCGAAGGCCACCTGCTTGACGAGCGTGACGGCGTCCCGGGCCGCGTACGCGTGCGCGCGGTCGACCTGCGCGACCGCTCCGTGAAACCGCTTCCCCGCCGGCATCAGTCCACCACCTCGATGCCCATCGACCGCGCCGTGCCGGCGATGATGCGCATCGCCGCGTCCACGTCCATCGCGTTCAGATCGGGCATCTTGAGCTCCGCGATCTTGCGCACCTGCGCCTGACTGACCGTCCCGACCTTGTCGCGGTTGGGCGTGGCCGAGCCTTTCTCGAGCCCGGCTTCCTTCTTGAGAAGCGCCGCCGCTGGCGGCGTCTTCGTGATGAAGGTGAAGCTCCGATCCTGGTAGATCGTCACTTCGACCGGGATGATCATGCCCGGCTGGCCCTGGGTGCGGGCGTTGAACTGCTTGCAGAAGTCCATGATGTTGACACCCTGGGGACCCAGTGCGGTGCCAACAGGGGGCGCCGGCGTCGCTGCGCCAGCCGAGACCTGCAGCTTGACGAATCCTACGGCTCTTTTCGGTGGCATCGACTCCTCACTCGCGCCGGGATCGTGTCCCTGGCTCCCACCTTGCCCCGTGGTCGGGGAACTGCGTGCCCACTGCGATCCACCCCACCGCCCGCCGGGCTCCACGGGATGTCACAGCATCCCGTCATCTCGTCATCCCGTGCTTCAGTGCCCCCGCAACTGCAAGTAGTCCAGCTCCACCGTGGTCGGGCGCCCGAACAGGCTGACACTCACCCGCACCTTCCCCTTGTCCGACAGCACCTCTTCCACGGTGCCGCTGAAGTCGGAGAACGGACCCTCCATGATCTCCACGACCTGTCCCACCAGGAACGGGATCTCTTCCTTGGGGGCCTGCTCCTCCGGCTCGTCCTTGACGCCGAGGAGGCGGTTCACCTCGTCCTGCCGCAGTGCCTGGGGCGTCCACCCCTGACCGACGAACTTGATGACCCCCTGAATGCCGTTGATGACGTGGGTCGTTTCCTGGTTGAGGACCATTTCCACCAGCACGTAGCCGGGGAAGGTCTTCCGCTCCACCGTCACCTTCTTGCCGTTCTTGATCTCGACCTGTTCCTGGGTCGGGACCAGCGCCCGACGGATCAGCCGCTCGTCTTCCGGTTTCGCGTCCTGATCGATCCGCCGCTGGACCAGCGACCGAACCTTGTTCTCATGGCCCGCGGTCGTTTGAATCGCGTACCACTTGGCGTCCATGAGCGCTCCGATCACTGAAAGACCCGGCCCAAGAGGTCGATGAGCACCCACGACGACACGAGATCCATGAGCCCGATGATGATCCCGATGATCACGACGAACACGGAGATCACCACCGTGGTGCGCCGCAAGTCGTCCCACGTGGGCCACGTGACCTTGTCCACTTCCGCTCGGACCTCGCGCAGATAGGCCGCGGAGCGCTGGGCCAGCGAAATCACCGAGCTCACGACTACTTCGACTCCTTATGCAGCCGGTGCGAGCCGCACCGCGGACAGAACTTCTTCCACTCCACGCGCTCGGGGTGCTTGCGCCGGTTCTTCGTGGTGAAGTAGTTCCGGTTCTTGCAGTCCGTGCACTCGAGAATGACGTTCTCGCGCGGCATTCCTCACTCCTGCGTACCGTTGCTGCCGTTCAGAGCTCGCGATGGGGATTGAACCCATGGCCTCGTCCTTACCAAGGACGCGCTCTACCACTGAGCTACGCGAGCCTCGAAGCGGGCGACGGGACTCGAACCCGCGACCCTCAGCTTGGAAGGCTGATGCTCTACCAACTGAGCTACACCCGCGGAGCGTGTCCCTCCGTGCCTCCCGTCGGCGACCATCCCCGGTCGGCACCGGCGATGGTGGGGGTAGGATTCGAACCTACGTAGGCGTTACGCCGGCAGATTTACAGTCTGCTCCCGTTGGCCGCTTGGGTACCCCACCCAACCCGCGCCGGGCCCCGGGTTTCGCCCACGCCAACGCGACGTGACCGCGAGCGGCACCTGCCAGACCGCTCCCCTGCTGGAGCTGACGAAGGGACTCGAACCCTTAACCTGCTGATTACAAATCAGCTGCTCTACCAGTTGAGCTACGTCAGCCTTGGGCCGTATTTTCGCGAGACTCGTAGCTTAACCAGCGCTGAGAAGGGAGTCAACGGGCCGGATCCCATGGCACTTACGCCACCTCGGCCGGCGGCGGCGGACCCGCGCGCGCCGGCTCCGGAAGGGCGGGCTTCCGCATCGCCACCGCCCCCCGGTCGCGCGCGGCGGTAGTGAAGTGGCATAAGTGCTTGCTGCGCCTCAAGATGGCGGCCTCGTGGCCCCGCCGGCCGGCCGGGGTCAGCCGCGCCGCCGCCAGCGGGTTCCGTCGGGGGCATCCTCGAGCTCGATACCGCGGGCGGCGAGCTCGTCCCGGATCGCGTCCGCGCGCGCGAAGTCCCCCGCCTTGCGGGCGATCTGCCGCTCCTCCAGCCGCCGGGCCACCCAGGCCGCAAGCTCCGCGTCGGGCGCGCGGTCGGCGGGCAGCACGTCCAGCACGTCGAGCACGGCGTCGAAGACCCGCAGGGCCGCCCCGGCGGCCTCGGGCGTCCAGGCGCCGGCGTCGAGGGCTCGATTAGCCTGGCGGACGAACGTGAAGACCGCGGCAAGCGCTTGTGGCGTGCCGAGATCGTTGTCCATCGCCGCTCGAAAGCCGCCATCGAGTTCGGCGGCGGCGGGCGGCGGGTGTCCCGCCCCGCTCGCCGCCCCGGCCAGGCGCCGCCGAAACTCGCCGAGTCGGCGCACCCCTTCGACCGCGGCGGCTAGCGCCTCGTCACTGTAACTCAACTGCTGCCGGTAGTGCGTGGACAGCACCACCATCCGGAACGCGGCCGGATCGACCTGCTCCTCGCGAAGGTCCCGAACCGTGAGCGTGTTCCCGAACCGCTTCGACATCTTGGTACCCGCCATGGTCAGGAACTCTCCGTGCAGCCAACACCGGGCGAAGGGCTGCCCGGTGGCGCCTTCGGACTGCGCGATCTCGTTCTCGTGGTGCGGGAAGATCAGGTCCACGCCGCCGGCGTGGATGTCGAGCGTGGCGACGCCGAACCGTCGCCGCAGTTCCGTCAGGGCCATTGCCGAGCACTCGAGGTGCCAGCCCGGTCGTCCCCGTCCGAACGGGGCCTCCCACGCGGCGCCAACGGCCTCGTCGGTGGGCGAGGCGGCCTTCCACAACGCGAAGTCTTGGGCGTCCTCCTTGGCGTACTCATCGCTCGCGACCCGTGCCCCGGTCTTCAACTCGCGGGCGTCGAGCCGGGACAGTCGCCCGTAGGTGGGGAACGAGCCCACGGCGTAGTAGACCGACCCGTCGTCGCCCCGGTATGCGAGCCCGCGCGCGAGCAGCTGCTCGACGAGCGCGATCATCGGCTCGATGTACTCCGTGGCCCGCGTGTACACGTCCGCCGGACGGATGCGCAGGAAGTCCCGGTCTTCGAAGAAGGCCGCGGTGAACCGCGCCGTGAACTCCCGCACCGACACTCCGGCCGTGGCGGCGGCCTTGATGATCCGGTCGTCCACGTCGGTGAGATTCATGACCACGAAGACGTCGTACCCGGCATGGGCGAGGTACCGACGCAACACGTCCCCGAACAGGAACGTGCGGAAGTTGCCCACGTGCGCGTAGCTCCAGACGGTGGGGCCGCACATGTACATCGTCACGCGGGGCGGCGCGAGCGGCGCCAACGGCTCCACCCGGTGGCTGAGCGTGTTGTAAAGCCGGAGGCCCGTCACTCTTCTCGGTGCCGCCGGAGCGCGTCGACGACCGGACCCGCGTCGCCGACGTGCAGGGTCCGTTGCGGGAACGGGATCGTGATGCCTTCCTGATCGAAGCGGTTCTTGATGCGCCGCCGCAGTTCGCGCCCCACTTCAAACTGCTTGCCGGGCTGCGTGGTGGCCGAGACGCGGATGTTGACGGAATTCTCCGCCAACTCGTCCACGCCCAGCACCGTGGGCTCCTCACCCAGCACCGGTCGCCACTTGGAGTCGCTCCAGAACGTCCGATGGATGTCCTTCAGGACCTCGATCACCCGGTCGACGTTCTCGTGGTACGCCACGCCGATGTCCAGCACGGCCCGCGAGAATCCACGCGTGCGGTTGCTGACGACCTGAATGCTGCCGTTCGGGATGATGTGGAGGATGCCGTTCAGGTCCCGCAGCATCACGACCCGCAGGGTCATGCGTTCGACCCGACCGCCGATCCCGTTGACGGTGACGATATCGTCCACCGCGAATTGATTTTCCATGAGAATGAAGAACCCGCTGATGACGTCCTTGACCAGGCTCTGCGCCCCAAAGGACACCGCCAGGCCTGCCACGCCCACGCCCGCCAGCAGCGGGGCGATCGCGATGAACAGGTTGAGGACCATCAGTCCGGCGCCCAGCCAGATGATCACGCTCCCCACGCTGTTGATGAGCTGGGCGAGGGTGCGGCCCCGCTGTTCCGCCGCCGTGAGGGTGTCGGGATCGCCATCGTCCACCGCCCGCTCGATCCGGCGCGTGAGCAGCCGGACCATGCGCTTGGCCAGCCACGCGAGCAGCAGGATTGCGACGATCTTGACCAGCTTTTGCGAGAGGTCGGCGACGTCGAGCTCCAGGACCTCCACGACCTCGCGGAACCACTCCCCCACATCCACGGCAAGGGCGAACCACAGGTTGATCACAGGCACGACACTCCCAAGCGACGGCGAGACAACGAGTTCCGGCGCCGAAAGCTAGGCGGGGCCTGGGGAGGCGTCAACCAACGGACGGCCCTGCGCGAGCGTGCGCGCCAGGACCAGATCGTCGAGCGCCCGGTAGCGCAGCCGCGAGCCGGCGACGGGAATGCGTTCCGCCCGACAGGAGGCGAGCACCGCCTCGAGCGTGCGACCGCTGTGGAGCGGCACCGCGACCCCCTCACCCGTGCGGATTGCGTCGGGATAGCGGGCATGCAGCCGCGGGACCCACCGCAGCCCACCGCCGGTGAGGGTGAGCTCCGCCACCCGCTCCTGCAGCAGCTCCGCCATCCGCAGGTCGGCCACCAAATGCCCGCGCGCAAGCAGCAGGACCCGGGTCGCCACCCGCTCCACGGTCGCGACATCGTTGGACGCGAGCACGACCGCGCGTCCCTGCTGGGCGAGCAAGGCGATCCCGTCCGTCACCACCGCCCGGGCGGCCGGATCGCCGGCGGGCTCGAGATCGTCGAACAGCGCCACCGGCCGGCCGCTGGCAGCGACCGTCGCCAGCGCCAGGCGTTGCAGCCTTTCCCGTCCGCCGGTGATCAGCCGCTGGTGCGCCACGCCGTGAAGCCCCGCCAAGTCCAACGCTGCCCGGACCGACGCGAGGCGGGCCGCTGGATGACCGCCGCGGTGCGCGGCCACGTACTCAAGCCATTCGCGCGCCGAGAGCTCGGGAGGGGCCCATCCCTCGGCCGGGAGATAGGCCACGTGCCGCCGCCCGGCGGCCGTATGCGCGGCCGCGCCGCACACCTGGGCCGCGCCGCCGGTGGGGACGGCGAGACCGGCGAGGACCCGCACGACCGCGCTCTTGCCGGAGCCCTGTGAGCCCAGCAGGGCGACGACCTCCCCACCCCGGACGGCGAAGGTGACGCCAACCAGAACCACGCGGGCGCCGGCGGGCCGGACGAGGGTGACGCCGCGGCAGACAATCACGGTCGCGTGCGCCGCCCGCCGCGGCCGACGACAGCCAGCGCCACGCCCGTGAGTGCGGCGACGAGCAACACGGCGGCGGCCCCACCGACACCCGGCGGGGCCGCCGCCCCGCCGGCCGACCGGAGGAGCGCGCCCAGTGGTGCCGCGGCATAGGCCAGCAGGACGAGCGCCAGCCCGACCGAGGCCGCCAGGGTAGACCCGAAGCGGGCCGAGAGGGCCGCGGTTGGTGCGGCGGCCGCGGCACCGACCGCGGTGCCGACCGCGACGGCCCTCAGGAACGCCGGGGGGCGCCCCCCGACGAGCAGCAGGGCGAGCGCGGTGGCGACCACCGCCAGGAATCCCGTCACCGCCAGCGCCCGACCCGCCGCCGCCGGCCCGCGACGCTCCACACTCCACCGCAGCGCCGCCCGCGCCGGCCCCGGCGCCATCACGCGACAGCCGGCCGCGACCCCCACCACGGCGCCAATCGCGGCGGCCGCCTGCCAGCCCCCGCCCCCGCCCCCGCCCCCGGCCGGGACTTCGCCGAGCAGCCGGGCGAGGGCCGCCAGCCCGATGCCCCACACCGCCGCCGCCCGGGTCCAGGGGTGACGCACCACCACCCGCCACGTGAACCGGGCTTCCGCGCGCAGCGGGGTCAGCCAAGAGGGAGGGAACCTGGACACGGTACCCAGCGTACGGCCACCCGTGACCCGACGCGTGACCGTTTCGGCGGCGACGACACCATTTGGGCTCACAACGGTCCGGGGCCGGTGGGCAACTGCCCACCGGCCCCGGACCGGATCACCCGCCGTGCGCGTCTAGGCGTCGGGTTTGTCGTCGTCGTCGTCCACGAGTTCCGCGTCGTGGACGTGCTCCGCCCCCTTCTCACCGGCGGACAGCTGCTGCGGCGACTTCGCCTCGCCAGCCGGCAGCATCCCCATCTTCGACTTGAGCTCGATCAGGCGCTGCTCGGTCGAGCCGTGGAACTCGAGCGCCTTGAACTCCTGCTGGAGCGTGTCGCCGCTCAACTCGCCCGCCAACTCGGCCGCCGCGATGGCCTGCCGCTCCATGTCGTCGATCTTCTCCTCCATGCGCTGGAACGTCTCGAAGGCACTCTCATCCTTCATCGACGAGATCGTCTGCTGGATGCGCTGTTGCGCCTCCGCCCGCTTCTGCCGAGCGACGAGCACGTTCTTCTTGCGCTTGAGATCCTCGATCCGGTCGTTCATCTGCCGGAGCGAGCTCTTCAGATTCTCCGTGTCCGAACGGTGGCGTACCCATGTTTCGTGCAACTGCTGCGCCGCCTGGACGTGCTCGGACTGGCGCATGAGCGCCTGCTTGGCCAGGTCGTCGCGCCCTTCAGTGACCGCAAGCATCGCCCGGCGCTCCCAGTCCTCGGCCTGCTTCTTCTCCCGCTCGACGTGACTCTGGAGCTTCTTCTCGTCCGCGATCGCCCCGGCCACCTCCTGCTTCGTCTTGGCCAGCTGCGAGCGGGCGTCGATCAGCGACTGCTCGAGCACTTTGGTCGGGTCTTCGGCCCGACCGATGAGCGCGTTGATGTTGGACCGGATCACGGTCATCAAGCGCTGGAAAATCCCCATGGCACCCTCACGCCTTTCGCGGCCGCCCCATCCGGGGCCCGCGGAGTCCGAGATGTCCACTCCCGTGGCCGGCACCTGCCGGCCGTCGGGGTTCAAGATCGGTGACCACCGTCGTTTGCGCCACCGCTACGCCTGCGGCCGGCTGCCTTCCTCGGCCCCCGGCAGGGCCGTGTGCTGCCGCTGCTGGGCGAGTACGCGCTCCGTGAAATCCAGCCGTTCCTGCATCTCGCCAACGTCGCGCCGCAGCACATCCATCTCCTCCAGGACCGCCTGGTGGGACGCCTCGAGCCGCGCCACGGTGTCGTCGGATGCCGGCCCCCCGCCCTGAATCCGCGTCGCGATGGCCCGTCCCACGGGAGAGATCGCCAGCAGGAACAGGGAGCCCCCGCCGAAGATGAACACGATCGCGAGAATACCCTCCACGGCTCCCTCTCAGTGCTCCCCGCCGATGATCGGACGGTTGGCGTGCTGCGCGAGCATCCGCTCCGCGAAATCGAGCCGCTCCTCAAGTTCCTGCATGCGCAATCCTTGTTCCTCGAGCTGGTCCAACCGCAGCCGGAGGCGCTCGACCTCGTCCGTCACGCCGCTCCCGCCCCTGAGCCGCGTTTCGTGCCGCCGATCCAGGATCCGGTTCACCGTGCGGTAGACGCCGTACAACACGAACGCCCCCATGCCCATCCCGATCAGGGGGAAGACCACCTCCTGAATCCAGACGAAATCGGGCACCGGTCAGGTCCCTCCCGGCAACGCGTCCCGCCGCTGCTGGGCGAGCAGACGCTCGGCAAAATCGAGGCGTTCCTCCAGTTCGAGCATCCGATGCGGCAAGTCCTCGAGTTGCGCCAGCTGCTGGTGCACCCGCTCGAGCTCTTCGGGCGGCACGCTCGTCCCGACCCCGCGCCGGTCGAGCCAGCGCGTCGCCAGCTTGTAGACCCCGACGAGGAACAGCGCCGAGATACCGATGCCCGCCAACGGAATGAGGAAGACGAACGTCTCAGGCCCCATCGGCGTGCCTCCCCAGCACGATCATCAATCGGCCCGGCCGGACGGCCCGCCGCGGGTGAGCATGCGTTCGGTGAAATCCTGCCGCTCTTCCAGCTCCATGACCCGGCGTCGCAGATCGTCGACCTCCGGCCGCAGGCCCGCGTCGTCGGGCGGCAAGGCGGCGGTGCGCCCGCGCCCCAGCGTGCGACTGCGTAGCCGAAAGATCTGCACCAGCCCCCACATCACGATGGCGACGACTGGAATGATAGCCCAGGATTCCACGATCACCCCCCCGGCCGCACCTGGCCGCGTTCCCGCTGTTGCGCGAGCACCCGTTCGGCGAAGTCCTGGCGCTCCTCGATGTCGGCCAGCCGCGCCTTCACGTCGTCCAACTCCGAAAGAACCAGCTGGGAGACCTCCGGCGCGTTCGCGTCCCCCGACCGCCCCAACGACCGGCCCGCGATGCGCTCCGCGAGCGCTCGCCCGAGCGGCCCTCGCAGCACGACCGCCCCAGCGATGCTCAGAAAGAACACGATCCCGAGGACGACCTCACCGGCTTCCATGCGCGTCCTGCGCAGGTCCGGCCGCTCGCGGCAGCCGGCCCGCCTCCTTCTGCGTCGCCAGCACCCGCTCCGCGAAATCGAGCCGCTCCTGCAACTCCGTGACCTCCGCGCCGAGTTGGTGCACCGCGTGGCGGAGTTCCTGCACCGCCTGCGCATCGCCGGCCGGTAGCGTCCAGCGTCGCACCCAGCCCCGCACAAGGATCCACAGCAGGCCCGTGGATCCGACCGCCGCGACGACGATCGCCACGGCGATCGCGATGGTGAACGGGTCCGGCCCCGTCTGCACCAGGAAATCAGGAATCGGGGGCGGCGCCGGTACTTGGGCCTGGGCGATCAGCATGGGCTCACGAGACCTCCGGGTCGTGCATCCCTACGACCACTGTTTCAAAAAGTGTCATCCGCCCCCGGAAAGTAAAGCCGAGCGTCAGCGGGCCAGCAGGGCGGCGAGATACCGCCCGGTGTGGGACCCCCGCGTCCGGGCCACTTTCTCGGGCGGGCCTTCGGCCACGATGCGCCCCCCGGCAGCCCCCCCTTCCGGTCCGAGATCGATGACCCAGTCGGCCGTCTTGACCACCTCGAGATTGTGCTCGATCACGACGACGGTGTTCCCGCGATCCACCAGCCGATGGAGCACGTCCAGCAGCAGGCGCACATCTTCGAAGTGCAGCCCCGTGGTGGGCTCGTCCAGGATGTACAGGGTGCGACCGGTGTCGCGTTTGGCGAGCTCGGTCGCGAGCTTCACCCGTTGGGCCTCGCCTCCCGACAGCGTCGTGGCGCTCTGGCCGAGGTGGATGTAGCCCAGCCCCACGTCGTTGAGAATCTCGAGCCGGCTGCGAATGCGCGGCTGCGCCTCGAAGAACTCGAGGGCCTCGGCCACCGTCATGTCGAGCACATCGGCGATGGACCGGCCGCGATACCGCACATCGAGCGTCTCCCGGTTGTAGCGCCGTCCCTTGCACACCTCGCACGGCACGTACACGTCGGGCAAGAAGTGCATCTCGATCTTCACGAGCCCATCGCCCTGGCAGGCCTCGCAGCGTCCGCCCTTCACGTTGAAGGAGAACCGGCCCGGCCCGTAGCCCCGGATCTTGGATTCGGCGAGCTGGGCGAACAGGTCGCGAATAGGCGTGAACAGTCCGGTGTACGTAGCGGGATTGGAGCGGGGCGTGCGTCCAATCGGACTCTGGTCGATGTCGAGCACCTTGTCGAGGTGCTCCAGGCCATCCACCCCGTCGTGGGCGCCCGGCAGGGTCTTCGCGCGGTAGAAATGCCGCGCCAGGGCCGAATACAGGATGGTCGTGACGAGCGTCGACTTCCCGGACCCGGAGACGCCCGTGACGGCGACGAACGCGCTCACGGGAAACGTGACGTCCAACCCCTGCAGGTTGTGTTGGCGCGCCCCCCGCACCCGCACCGCCCGCGTGGTCTCGATCGGCCGCCGGCTGGCCGGGACCGGAATCCGGAGCTCGCCCCGCAAGTATCGGCCGGTGAGCGAGGTCGGGTGCTCCAGCACGGCGGCCACGTCGCCCTCGGCCACCACCTCGCCCCCGTAGCGGCCCGCCCGCGGCCCGAGGTCGATCACGTGGTCCGCCGCGCGGATCGTTTCCTCGTCGTGCTCCACCACGATGACGGTGTTCCCGAGATCGCGCAGGCCGCGGAGCGTGGCGAGCAGTCGCGCGTTGTCCCGCGGATGCAGACCGATCGACGGCTCGTCCAGGATGTAGAGCACGCCCACCAGCCGGCTGCCGATCTGGGTCGCGAGTCGAATCCGCTGCGCCTCGCCGCCCGCCAGGCTGCTGGCCGCGCGCCCCAGGGTCAGGTAGTCCAGGCCGACATCCCGGAGGAACGCGAGCCGCTCCCGCACCTCGCGCAAGATCGGTCCCGCGATCTCGGGATCGATCACGCCGCCGGTCTCCCCGCGCACGGGCAGCGCCTCGAAGAAGGCCAGCGCCTCGGCGACGGACAGGTCAATGATCTCGCCCAGGCTCCGATCGTGGACCAGCACGCTGAGGCTTTCGGCCTTGAGCCGGTGCCCCCCGCACGTGTCGCACGGCCGCTCGGTCATGTACTCCTCGAGCTGGCGCCGGACGGCATCGGAGGTCGTGTCGTGGTAGCGCCGCTCGACGTTCCGGAGGATGCCCTCCCAGGCGCTCTCGTAGCTGGCCCCGCCGCTGCCCGCCGGGAACCGGATGGGGCGGTCGGGCGCGCCCTCGAGCAGCAGGCGGCGCACCCGCTCCGGCAACTCGCCCCACGGGGCCTCCAGCCGGAACTTGAACGTCTGCGCGAGTGTCGGCAGCACCACGTTCCGCAGATAGCCCGACGGTTCGCCCCACGGCAGCACGACGCCCTCCAGCAGCGAGATCTGGGGATCGCCGAGCACGAACTCCGGGCTCACGTCACGGCGCGTCCCCAGACCGCCGCAGGCGGGACACGCCCCGTACGGCGAGTTGAACGAGAACTGGCGCGGCTCCAGCTCCGCCATGGAATAGCCACAGGTCGGGCAGGCGAACCGCTCCGAGAAGAGGGACGGGCGGCCGTCACGGACCACCTCCACCAGGCCCTCGGCGGCCTTGAGCCCCGTCTCGATCGAGTCGTGCAACCGCCCGCGGTCGGCGGCGCGGACGACCAACCGGTCCACGATCACGCCGATGTCATGGTTGACGCGCCGGTTGAGCTTCGGCGGCTGCGTCAGATCGTGCACCTCCCCGTCGACGCGCACGCGCACGAAACCCTGGCGGCGCGCGCCCTCGAAGAGATCCCGGAACTCGCCCTTCCGGCCCCGGACGAGCGGCGCCACGATCTCGATCCTCGTTCCCTCGGGCCAGGCGAGGAGGGCTTCGGTGATCTGTGACGCAGTCTGCCGCTGGATCGGGGCACCATCCTTGGGACAGTGGGGAACGCCCACGCGGGCCCACAGGAGGCGGAGGTAGTCGTACACCTCGGTCACGGTCCCGACGGTGGACCGCGGGTTCTGGCCGGTGGTCTTCTGTTCGATGGAGATCGCGGGGGACAGCCCTTCGATGCTGTCGACGTCCGGCTTTTCCATCAGGCCGAGGAACTGGCGGGCGTAGGCGGACAGCGACTCGACGTAGCGCCGCTGGCCCTCGGCGTAGATCGTGTCGAAGGCGAGCGACGATTTCCCCGATCCGGAGAGGCCCGTGATGACCGTGAGGCGGTCGCGGGGGATCTCGACCGTGATGTTCTGGAGGTTGTGGACGCGCGCGCCGCGCACGATCAGTCGCTCGTCGGGCATAGCCTGAGAACGTAGCGGCCGCCCGAGTTCGCGGTCAACGGGCGGGGGTCGCGTGCCCCGTCCGCGGCGACTTGCGACCCCGGGAGCGGGGGGATAGTTTGGCGACCCCTGCCGGAGGGACGGACCGTCGATGCCTGCCGCCACGCCGCCCGACGTCCTGATGGTCTTCACGACGCTGGAGACGGCGGAGGCGGCGCGGAGGTTCGTCCGGCGGCTCGTTGACGATCACGTCGTCGCCTGCGGGACGCTGCTCCCCGACGCGACCTCCGTGTATCGGTGGGAAGGAGCGGTCACCGAGGCGGCTGAGGTCGTGGTGATTCTCAAGACGACGCGCGATTGCTGGGACGCGCTGGTCGAGGCAGTGAACCAGCATCATCCGTACCGGGTCCCCGAGCTGCTGGCCGTGCCGGTTGCGATCGGCCTGCCGCCGTACCTCGCCTGGGTCCGCGCGGAAACCACTGGAGGACAGGCATGAGCGGGCGTCGGCATCGCCGCGGGCGACTCCGGGAACAGTACACACCGGTCACGCCGTACCACTCGGTCGCCGGCGAGCCGCCCGTTGCGCCGCCGGTGGAGGAGGATCCGCCCGCGCGGCGGCCGGCGTTCGAGTTGCTGGACGGCATGCCCGACGCGGAGCCCGGCCCGGCGGCGGTGCCCACCGCCGATCAGCCCACCGAGGACCTGCTACTGCGAGCGGCCCAGGAAGCCGCGCAACGCGGCGACCTCGTGCGGGCGTCGGCGATCTACCAGGAGCTGCTGGCGGCCAACCCCGACCACATCACGGCGCGCGTCCGGCTCGCGGCGGTCTTCGAGCGGCGCGGCGACCGGGCCACCGCGCTGGCGGAGCTGGACCTCTGTCTCGAGCGTGAGCCCGATCACCCCGAGGCGCTGCTGCACCGCGCCACGCTGCGGGGAGCCACCGGCGACTACCGGGGGGCGGAAGACGATCTGCGCCAGGCCGTCCGGGTCCACCCCACGAGCCCGGAGGCCCATCTGGCGCTGGGCGTGCTCCTCTCCCGCAAAGGCCTCTGGCGGGAGGCCGTCGCGCCGCTGCGCCGGGCCGTCGAGCTGGATCCGAGCTTCGCCGCCGCCTACGACCAACTGGGCGAGGCCCTCAACCGGGTCGACGACCTGGAAGGCGCCCTCCAGGCCTTCCAACGGTCCACGGAGCTGCGGCCCCATAACGGACGCGCGCTGCGGGGACTCGGCATCGTGTTCGACCGGCTGAACCGGCCCGCCGAGGCCGCGCAGATGTACCGGCGCTCCCGGGAACTCGCGGGCGCGTGATCCGGGTCGTCGTGGACGATCTCGCGTTCGTGGGCGCGGACGCGATCGTCCGCCCGGCGAGCGCGCTGCTCGAGCCCACTACCCCGACCCTGCGCCGGCTGGAGCAGATCGGCGGGCCGAAGTTCTGGGAACAACTTCGGGCCGAGCGGGAACTGGCCGTCGGATCGGCGGTCGTCACCGGCGGTGGTGATCTCACCGCCGAGCTCGTCATCCATGCTATCATTCGCAGCGCCACCGAACCGGTGTCCCGGGACTCCGTCCGCCGGGCCCTGACCGCGGCCCTGCAGCGCGCTGCGGACTGGCAGTTGGCCCATCTGGCGATTCCGCCGCTGGGCATCGGCGCCGGGAATCTCCCCCTCGAAGACGCCGCGCGCGTCATGACGGAGACGCTCGGCTGGGTGCCCGGCCCCACCGGCTACCCGCGGGACGTCACGGTGGTTGTGGACACCGAGGAGGAGCAGCACCTGTTCCAGACCCTGCTGGGATCCGCCCGCTCGTGAGCCGCCGCACCCTTGCGGCGGCAATCCTCCTCGTGTGGCTCGGCGCGCTCGCGCTGCTCGTGCGGCGCGAGGTCTGGCGTCCGGCCGCGCACGTCCTCGCCGAGGCGGTGCTCGCCCTGCCCCCCGGCGCGACCTACTACACCATCTCCGTCGGCGACCGACAGGTCGGGTACGCTTCGAGCATGGTCGATACGCTGCCCGACTCCCTCCGCCTGACGGACATCCTGCTGCTCGAGTTCCCCGTGCTCGATGAGCTCCAACGCACGGAAACCCGCACCGAGGTCTGGCTCACGCGCGCGCTCCGCCTGCGGGGGTTTACGGCGACAGTGCGCGGCGAGGGCAGCCGATTCGTGGTCTCCGGACGCGTGGAGGGCGACAGCGTCCTGGCGCTGGAGATCGCCAGCGGGACGAACCGGGAGACACGCCGGGTCTCCCTCGACGAGCCGATCGTGCTGCCCCAGTTGCTGCCGGTGAGCCTGGCCCTCGGAGGAGAACTCGTGGTCGGGCGGACCTACGCCGTGCAGGTCTTCGACCCCGTCCAACTCGGCAGCCGGAAGGTGCGTGTGGAGGTGGCGGCGGAATCCACGTTCGTCGTCGCCGACAGCGCGGAGTTCGACGCGGCCGCCGGACGCTTCCTGCCCGTGACGTATGACACGCTTCGGAGCTGGCGGATTCGCGAGGTTGGCGGCACGGTGCCCATGGACACGTGGATCGACGGGCGGGGCCAGGTCGTCGCCGCGACCTCCTCCGCGGGCTTCCGGATCGAGCGGACCGCCTTCGAAATCGCCTACGAAAACTTCCGGCGACGCGGCGCCGCGCCCGCGGCACCCGGCGACGACGTGATCCGCCGGACGGCGATCGGTGCCGGCGTGGCGCTCGAGCGCGGCGCGCTGGCGTCGCTCCGTGTCCGCCTCGGGGGCGCGAGCCTCGACGGGTTCGCGCTGGACGGCGACCGCCAACGCCTGCTGGGCGATACGCTGGAAGTGCGACGCGGCCGCCCGGCCGATCTCGAGGCACCCTACCGCTTGCCCGCCGCGCGTCCCGATCTCCGCGACTATCTGGCTGCTGAGCCGCTCGTGCAGAGCGACGACCCCCGCATCCAAGCCCAGGCGCGGCAGATCATCGGCCGCACGCGGCGCCCGGGGCAGGCCGCCGAACTCCTGGAACGGTGGGTGCACGACGCCGTGGCCAAGCAGGTCACCGTGGGGGTCCCGAGCGCGCTCGATGTCTTCGAAACGCGGCGTGGCGACTGCAACGAGCACACCGTCCTGTACGTGGCGCTGGCCCGCGCCGTCGGGCTCCCGGCCCGTACCGCCGCAGGCCTCGCCTACGTCGACGGGCGTTTCTACTATCATGCGTGGCCCGAGGTGTACTTGAACGGCTGGGTCGCCGTCGACCCCACCTTCGGCCAGTTTCCGGCGGACGCCGCGCACCTGCGGTTCACGGTGGGCGGGCTCGCGCGGCAGCTCGACCTGTTGCGATTGATCGGCCGACTCACGATTGCCGTAGTCGCGACCGAACCGGCGTCATGATCCGACTCGACGATCTCACGAAACGCTACGGAACCTTCACGGCCGTCGCCGGCATCCACCTGCACGTCCCCCGGGGCCAGTTGTACGGCTTCCTCGGTCCGAACGGGGCCGGGAAGACCACCACGCTGCGCATGATCGCCGGGATCCTGCGGCCGACCGCCGGCCGTATCTGGCTGGGCGGGGTGGACCTGCTGGCGGATCCCATGACCGCCAAGGCGCGCCTCGGGTTCATTCCCGACCGGCCGTTCGTCTACGAGAAGCTCACCGGCGGCGAGTTCCTGCGGTTTGTGGCGGGCCTGTACGGGCAAGACGGCCAGACCGTCGAGCGCCGCATCGACGAGCTCCTCGAGTTGTTCGAACTCACGCAATGGCGGGACGAACTCGTCGAGGCGTACAGCCACGGGATGCGGCAGAAGCTGATCATCTCCAGCGCCCTCGTGCACCGGCCCGAGCTAATCGTCGTGGACGAGCCCATGGTGGGCCTCGACCCCCGTGGCGCCCGCCTGCTGAAGGACATCTTCCGCGGGTTCGTCGCGCGCGGCGGCACGGTCCTGATGAGCACCCACACGCTGGAAGTGGCCGAGGCGATGTGCGACCGGATCGCCATCATCCAGGCCGGGCGGATCGTGGCCCACGGCACGATGGCCGAGCTGCGGGAGCAGACGGCCGCAGGAGACGTCTCACTCGAAGAGCTGTTCCTCCGGCTGACGGGCGGCCGTGCCGTGCGCGAACTCGCGGCGATTCTCGAAGACTGATGGGCTCACTGCGGCTCGTCCTCGGTCCGAAGTGGCGCACGGCCCGGACCCGACTGCGCCAGGGCCGGGCGTCCGGCGGGCGGACCAAGGCGCTCGTGCTCGGCAGCGTCGCGGGGCTCTTCTGGCTCGCCGTATTCGGGGTGCTGTACCGGGTCCTCGCTTACTTCCGCGGAGTGCAGGAAATCGGCCCCCTGCTCGCCGGCAAGCTGCTGGGGATCGTGCTGCTCTCCTTCCTCTCGATCCTCCTGCTGTCGAACGTCATCACCGCCCTCTCGTCCTTCTTCCTCGCCAAGGACCTCGACCTGTTGGTCTCGGCCCCGCTCGATTGGCTCGATCTGTACCTCGCCAAGCTCGGCGAGACCGTGGTCCACAGCTCGTGGATGGTCGCGCTCATGGCGGTCCCGATCTTCGCCGCCTACGGCGTGGTCTATGACGGCGGCTGGCTGTTCGCCCCGCTCGTGCTGGCCGTCTTCGTGCCCCTGCTGGTGGTGCCCGCCGTCGTGGGGAGCGCGATGACTCTCGTGCTGGTGAACGCGTTTCCGGCCCGGCGGACCCGCGATCTCCTGTCGGTGATCACGATCGCCGCCGCCGGGATTCTGGTGCTGCTCTTTCGCATCATCCGACCCGAGCAACTTGCCCGGCCCGAGGGCTTCCGCGATCTGCTCGACTTCATCACGGTCCTGCGGACCCCGACGTCGCCGTTCCTGCCCAGTGAGTGGGCGGCGGATGCCGTGATGGGGTACCTCACCGGACGGTTCGACTGGCTCGGGCTCGGCCTCCTTTGGACGACCGCCGGCGGCGTGGTGGTCTTGGGGGCCGTGCTCCACGCGCGGCTCTATGGCACGGGGTTCACCAAGGCCCAGGAGGGGGCGCAGCGCTTCGTCCGCGGCCGACTGTGGCCGCGGCTGTTCCGTCCGGTCGAGCCGTTCCTGTCCGTGGCCAAGCGCGAGTTCGTGGTGAAGGACATCAAGCTGTTCTTCCGCGACGCCACGCAGTGGAGTCAACTGATCCTGCTGGGCGTCCTCGTGATCATCTATCTGTTCAACATCCGGGCTCTGCCGCTCTTCACCGGCGAGCAGGTGCCGTTCTTCTTCGTGACGCTCGTTTCGTTCCTCAATCTGGGTCTCGCCGGGTTCGTGCTCGCCGCGATCGCGGCGCGCTTCATCTTCCCCGCGGTCTCCCTCGAGGGCCGGCAGATGTGGCTGCTCCGATCGAGCCCGCTCGACCTGCGGGCGCTGCTCTGGTCGAAGTACTGGACCGGGACGATCCCCCTGCTGGGGCTCGCTCTCGTGATCACGGTGTTCACCAACCTGCTGCTGCAGACGACCGGCTTCATGATGGCCCTGAGCGTCGGCACCATCGTCCTGCTCACGCTCGCGATCGCGGCGCTCGCACTGGGCTTCGGCGCGCTGTACCCGCAATTCGAGACCGAAAACGCCGCTCAGATCCCCACGTCGTTCGGCGGCCTCGTCTTCATGATGACGACCATCGCCCTCCTCGCCGGCGTAATCGTGCTCGAGGCGGTGCCCGTCTTCGAGTATCTGCAGGCCGTGCGCCGCGGCGACCCCGTGACAATCGGGTGGCCCATGCTGGTCGCGTTCGGCGCCGTCGCGGCGCTCTGCGCCGCGGCCACGGTGATTCCGCTCCGGATCGGGCTCAAGCGGATGGAGGTCTTCGAGTTCTGAGCCGTGTGATCCGCATCACGCGTCACGCGTAATCGCCGCCACACGCTTAACATCCCCCGGTACCTATCGTCAGCCAAGTCGAGAACGGCGGCCTACGCCGCTCCCGGCCCTTCTTTGACTGGATGGAGGACAACGATGCGCACTATTCCGCGACGTACGGCCTTGGCCGTGGTCCCGATGCTGGTGGCCTTTGCGGCCTGCAGCGAGAGTCCCAGCGCGGTCACGACGATCGACGAGCAGGTCAATCTCGACGTGGCGACGTTCGTGGCCGACCAAACCGGCGACGACCTCATCCTCATGACGCTCGGCGGCGATCAGATCATGGGCCCGCAGACGGGTCCCCCGTTCGATGCAAGCATCTCCTATTCGCGCACGGTCACGTTCTACGACGAGAGCGACGCGGTGCAGGCGGCGTACGACCCCGATCTGACCGCCAAGCTGAACATCGTGGCCGACCTCGAGGGCAGCCGCACGCGTACCTGGGACGGCGGGACCATGACGGTCGAGATCAACCGGCACCGCGACCTGTGGGTCAGCGGCCTGCTCGGCCAGGAAACCTCCCGCACCTGGGACGGTGAGGGGAACTCCGACGTGAGCCGGGTGGCGCAGTCGGATGAGCGCGGGACGCGAACCTACGACATGACTTCCTCGACCCTGATCGCGGGCGTCGTCATCCCGGTGCCGCGCAGCGCCGACGGCTGGCCGCTCGAGGGCACCATCACCAGGCAGGTGACGGTCGTGGTGGTCAACGGCCTCGGCGACACGATCACCCGCGAGCGCACGGTGGTCATCACCTTCAACGGCACCCAGTTCGTGACGGCGACCGTCAACGGCGAGGAATTCGAGATCGACCTCGCGGCCCGGCGCGCCCATCGGCGTCACTAGCGGCCGAGCGGCGCCCCCTACTCCGGACGCCGCGAGCCCCGCGCTCCCGATGGGAGCGCGGGGCTCGATCGTTGGGACACCCCGCGGTGCGTTAGGCGGCCGGTGCCGTAAGGCGACGCCCGCATTCGGAGCAGAACGTCGCTTCGGCCTCCGGGCGGGGACCGCAGGCCGAACACACCCGCAGCGACGCCCGCGCCGCGCGGATCAGCGCTTCGGCCGGATCGTCCGCCACCGCCGTGGCTCCGTCCTTGACAGTCTGCTCGGCGTCCATCGCCACCAGCGCGGCCCGCGCGTACTCGGCCTTGAGCTGGTCGTAGTCCTCGTCGGACAGCTTACCGGTGGCCCGATCGAACTCGATCTCCTTGAGCGCGAGCAGCGCCCGGATTTTGGGCGATTCGGATTCGTCGAGCGGCGTGAAGTCGTCGTCGGCGTCGCCGGCCCCGGGCGGCCCCCAGTGCGTCTCGCGCCGGAGGATCGGTTCCAACACAAGCGCGAGCGCGGCCACCGCCACCGCCACACCCGCCAGCAGTTCGATCATATCAGCTCTCCAGGCGGTCCAACGCCGCCCCCAGTCGCGCCTGTTCCTCCGCCGAGAGTCCGGCCACGTCGGCCCCGGCGGCCGCCGTCGCCGGCCGCCGCGCCCGCCGAAGCAGGACCCAGGCGAGAATCACGCCAACGATCGTGATGGCGATCCCCGGCAGGAGGTAGCCGGCCCAGTTGAATCCCTGCTTGGGCGGCGCCATGAGTGCCGTTTCCCCGTATTTCGCCACGAAGGCCGCGAGGATCTCCTCGCCGGACTTGTCCTGCTCGACCAGGCCGATCACTTCGCGATGCAGCTGTGGCGAGTAGGTGCACGTGAAGTCCGTGGTGCGGCAGGTGTAGATGTCCAGGTTGCAGCCGCACGTACAGCGCAGCCGCCGTTCCACGTCGATGATGAACGGGTCGTTTTCGTAGTTCGTGATGGCCCCGCGCGGACGTCCGACCGCGCCCGGCTGCCACAGAGGCGCGACGGACGTGTCTTGCGCCGCTCCCACCACCGCGACCGGGGCGAGGCCCACGGCACTCCACAGGAACGCCCGGCGGCCGATCGGCGCCGTCATCACACACCCACCCCGGCGGCGGGGAGCTTGGCCTGGTAGCCCTCCATGCCGCGTTGGATGCTGCGCTCCGACGGGCCGCCGCCGGGCCACAGGGTGATCATGCCGCCGAAGACCAGAATCGCCCCGCCGATCCACACCCACGCGACGAGCGGATTGATCGTGAACCGGTAGACGGCCTCTTCCGTTCCGTTGACCGCCCCCGCGTAGATCACGTAGAGGTCTTCCCGCAGGGTCGACCGAATCGCCGCCTCGGTCGACGGCTCGAAGCTCGGGCGCCCGAACGAATCCACGTGCTGGCGTTTCTCGCTGGTCAGCACGCCCACCCGCTGGCCGTTGCGCGCCACGTCCACGCTCGCGGCCGACACGAACCGATTGAGGGCCTCGTACTGGGACACGCCGACGTGCGTGAACGTGTACTCGTCACCATACGCCGAGCGCATCGTCACGGACTCGCCGGGCTTGAGCGAGGCCTCCAGGTTCTGGTTGAAGGCCTGGCCGGTGAACGCGACGAAATACGTCACGATGCCGAGGTGGACGATGTAGCCGCCGTACCTTCGCCGATTGCGCCCCACGAGCCGTGCAAAGGCCAGGGCGTAGTTCTCACCGTGCAACCGATGCCGGGCGCCCGTCCCGCGCACGAATTCCTGCACGATCGTGCCGGTGACAAACGCCGCGAGCGTGAGCGCCACGCCAGCGTAGAAATCCGACAGCCGGATCGCCACCAGGCCCAGCGCCACGAGGGCCGCCAGGGCGACCGGCACCAGAAAATGGCGCTGCAGGTTCTGCGGGCTCGCCCGCCGCCAGGCGATCAGCGGACCGATGCCCGTGAGCGCCAGGAGCGCGAGCCCGATGGGAATGTTGACCTGATTGAAGAACGGCGGACCCACGGTCACCTGGGTCCCGCGCACGAGCTCCGAGATGATCGGGAACATCGTGCCCCAGAGCACCGAGAACGCCATGCCCACCAGGAGCAGGTTGTTGAAGAAGAAGGACGCCTCGCGCGACACCGCGCTCTCGAGCCGCGCCTCGGTCTGGAGCAGCTCCCAGCGCGACCAGGTGAGCCACGCCATGAACAGGCCACCCGAGATCAGGAAGGCGAGGAAGAAGTAGCCCACGCTCGACTGGGTGAACGAATGCACGCTCGAGATGATGCCGCTGCGCGTGATGAACGTGCCGAAAATCGAGAGCGCGAAGCTCACGCCGACCAGGATCACGTTCCAGCGCTTCAGCATGCCGCGCTTTTCCTGGATCATCACCGAGTGGAGGAACGCGGTCATCGTGAGCCACGGGAGAAAGCTCGCGTTTTCCACCGGGTCCCAGGCCCAATAGCCGCCCCAGCCGAGCTCGACGTACGCCCACCACATCCCCAGCGTGATCCCGACCGACAGGAAGACCCAGGACAGCAGGGTCCATTTACGGATCGCGTGCAGCCAGCCGACATCGAGCCGTCGCGTGAACAGCGCCGCCACGGCGAACGCAAACGGGATCGTGATGGAGATGTACCCCAGGTAGAGCATCGGCGGGTGGATCACCATCCCCGGATTCTGGAGCTGGGGATTGAGCCCCCGCCCGTCCATCGGGATGAAGTCCAGCCGTTCGAACGGGTTGGCGGCGAATAGCGCGACCGCCACGAAGAACGCCGTCACCACGGACGTCACCGCCGCCGCGTACGGCAGCAGATACGCGTAGCGCCGCGCCGTCAGCCACTGCGCCGCCGCCGCGAACAGCGAGAGCACGAACGCCCAGAACAGCAGACTGCCCGACTGGCCGCCGTACAGCGCCGAGAGCTTATAGGCGAGCGGCAGGTTGCGGCTGCTGTAGCTCGCGACGTACGCGACGTTGAAGTCATTCTTGACGAGGGCCGTCAGCAGCGCCACGACCGCGACGGTGAGGATGCCGGCCAGGGCGTAGGACGTGCGGCGGGCGCTCTGGATCAGCGCGAGATCGCCGCGACGCCCGCCCAAGTAGCCGACCACCGCCCCCCATACCCCAAGGAGCAGGGCCAGCCACAGCGCGAGTTGTCCGAGAACGGTCATGGGCGATCAGGCTTCCGGCACGGCCTCGTAGCGGGACCCGCACTTGGCCAGAAGCGTGGTGGCGCGGAACGTGCCGTCCGGCTGAAGCCGGCCCTCGACGACGACTTCCACATCGTCGGTGAACGTGTCTGGCGCGAGGCCCCGATAGACGACCGGGTACGTCGCCTGCCCATCGGTCACGTCGAACGTGATCGTCTGGGTCGCGACATCCCGCTGGATCGTCCCGGGCACCACCTTCGCCCCCATTTTGACGCCCACGTCGTGGAACGACGCATCGGCGGACACCTTCGCCGCGAGTTCGGACGGCGTCACGTAGTACACGCCGGTCTCCTTGATGCCCGTAGCCATCAGGAACCCGACCGTGCCAACCACGAGCACACCAGCCAGCATGACCTTCGTAGAAGCGCGCATAAAGTGGCTCACTCACCCGGTGGAGGGTTTCAGGACTGAATATAGACTACCGGCAGGGCGGCGAAAAGTTCATAAGACCTTTATAAAGAAGGGTTCACGAACCCACCGCCGAACTGGGCGTTCGGCCCCAGATCGGGAGGGAAGTGGCCGGGGTCCCGGCGCACCCGCCAGAGGCACGTAGCCTATTGCAAGTGAAACACTTGGGAAGGCAGGCGGGGGTCCCCCGCGCGCCGCGGGTTCATGTCCCGTTAACTGTTTCTTAAAGCCCGGCGGTCTACCGTGTGGCGGTAGCCCCGGCGATAGCGCCCCAAAACGGGCCCGCCGCGAGGCGTGCGACCCACTCCGAGGTGCGCCGGTGCGGACTCTGTTCGTCTTGAACGATCCCCCCTACGGGAACGAGCGTTCGTATAACGCGCTCCGGCTCGCCGCCTCGCTCGCGACTCGGGAGGACGAACAGGTGTGGGTGTATCTCATGGGCGATGCCGGATCGGGCGCCAAGGCCGGCCAGCAAGTGCCAAAGGGCTACTACAACGTGGAGTCCATTCTGCGCCTCGTGCTTTCCTATGGGGGCACGATCGGCGTGTGCGGCACCTGTCTCGAGGCCCGCGGCATCGCGGAGCCCGAGTTGGTCGAGGGCATCCAGAAGACCTCCCTCCAAGTCCTCACCGACTGGATGCAGCAGGCCGATCGCGTGCTGTCGTTCTGAGTCAGGGCCGCGCGCCCTTCAGTCTGCCGTTCCCGTCTCGGGCCAGGCGGCGGCGACCAGTGCCGGCAGCAGCTCACCCGCGCGCCCAACGAGAACCTGCACGGTAGGCCCGCAACGCTGCCCTTCGGGGGTCGTGTTGACGATGAGCACGGCCGCCCCCTGGGAGGCCGCGATCCACGGAATGGACGCGGCGGGCTCGACGAGGTTGGACGTCCCGACTGACAGAAAGACGTCGCACGCGGCGGCGGCCGCCCAGGCCGCCTCCAGGGCGTCCGCGGGCAGCACCTCGCCAAACCACACGACGTCCGGCCGGAGTGGCGCGCCGCACCGCGGGCAGCGCGGCGGCACCGGCCCCTCGACCCACCGCGGGACGACGACGCCCTCCTGCGAGCACCGGGTCCGCAGCAGGTTTCCGTGCAGCTCGTACACCCGCGCGCTTCCGGCCCGCTGGTGCAGCCCGTCCACGTTCTGGGTTACCAGCGTGAACCGCGGCACCAGCCGCTCCAGCCGCGCGAGCGCTCGGTGGCCGGGATTCGGCGAAGCCCGCTGCACGATCTCCCGGCGCCACGCGTACCACTGCCAGACGATCTCGGGGTGCCGAGCGAACGCGGCCGGCGTCGCGAGGTCCTCGGGGCGGTAGCGGGCCCAGAGACCGGTCAGGGCCTCCCGAAACGTCGGGATGCCGCTCTCGGCCGACACGCCGGCCCCCGTGAGCACGGCCACGTGCCGGGCGGTGCGGAGGCGCTCACCGAAGGCCCGCGCCTCGGGCGGCAGCCGCACGGCGGGCCCGGTCACCGTCGGAACCCGAGGAGTTGCACGACCGCGCTGCGACCGCGGTGCAGACGCCCTTCCACTACGTCGCGTTCCACCTCGCGCGCAATCTCGAAGGTCAACCCGTCGAGCTCGCGCTCGAGATCGGCGAGGGTCACGAGGAGATCCGCGACCGGGGGGCCGCCCGTCCCGAAGTCCAACTGACGGGGCGTGTAGGCTTCGACCACGAACGCGCCGCCTGGCCGCAGGGCGGCAACGGCGGCGGCGTACACGCGGGCCCGGAGCGCTCCCGGTACGTGGCAGAAGATGGCCACGACGGCGTCGACCGCCTCGGCCGCGACCGGGAAGTCGGCAAGATCCGCGACCACGGCCGCCAGCCGCACGCCCCGCGCTCGCGCCAATCGGCCCGCTTTCCGGAGTCCGACCCGGGAACGGTCCACCGCGATGACCGTGTGCCCCCGTTCGGCCAGGAAGACGCCGTTCCGACCCTCTCCCTCACCGAGCGACAGCACCCGCCCGCGCGGCATGCGGGGCGCGACGGCGGCGAGAAACGCGTTGGGTGTCGTGCCGTACACGTACTCCGGCGTGTCGTAGCGAACGTCCCAGTCGGTGCGGCTCATCCGTCGCCCGGCCCGCGGTTCGCCTATCCGATCCGGTCGAGGCACGCTTGCATCCGCCGCCACGCGCCCTCCACATGCGTCCGCGCGGTCAGCGTCCCTCCGATCGCCATCCGCAGCACAAGCCGGTTGGCGAGCCGCGTGTGGGTGAGGTAGACCGCACCCGAGCCATTGAGGGCATCGAGCAAGTGCTGGGAGGCGCCGTCACCGGCCCGGTGACGGAAACACACGAGGTTGAGGGGCGACGGTGCCGCGCGCACGAGTCGGGGCTCGGCCTCGACCCACGCGGCGAACTCGCGCGCGAGGGCCACGTGGTGCCGGATGTGGCGTCGTAGCCCCTCGGCGCCGTACCACCGGATGACGAACCAGAGCTTCAGCGCCCGGAATCGGCGGCCCAGCGGGACCTGCCAGTCGCGGTAGTCAAGCACCGCCCCGCTCTCGGTTGCCCGGTTGCGCAAGTACTCCGGCAGGACGCTGAGCGCCCGGATCAAGGCCGACCGATCCGCCACGTAGAAGCAGTCGCAATCGAAGTTCGTGAGCAGCCATTTGTGGGGATTCACGCAGTAACTGTCGGCGAGTTCGAGCCCGTCATGCAGCGGACGGAACTCCGGGCACACCGCCGCGTTCCCGGCGAGGGCGGCGTCCACGTGCAGCCACACGCCGCGCCGGCGGCACACCTCGCCGATGGCGCGGACGGGATCGATCGCGGTGCTCGACGTCGTCCCCACGGTCGCGATCACACAGCACGGCGTGCGACCGGCAGCTTGATCCTCCTCGATGGCCGCGTCGAGCGCCTCGGGCCGCATGGCGAATACCTCGTCCACGGGGACGCGCCGCAGCTGGCGACGTCCGAGGCCGGCGATGCCCACCGCCTTGTCCACCAGCGAGTGCGCTTCGGTCGAGGCGTATACCGTGAGCGGACGATCCACCCCCCGCTCGTTGGCCGCGCCGTCCGTGGCGCGCTCGCGCGCGGCGAGCAGGGCGCACAGGGTGGCACTCGACGCCGTATCCTGAATGACCCCGCCGCCCGCAGCGTCGGACCGGAAGGCAGGCGGCAGCGCGAGCAGGTCCGCCAGCCAGTCGAGGACGTGCGTCTCGAGCTCGGTGCACGCCGGGCTCGTGGCCCACAGCATCCCTTGCACGCCCAGGCCGGCCGACACCAGATCCCCGAGGATGGCGGGTCCCGAAGCGTTGGCGGGGAAGTAGGCAAAGAAATTGGGCGACTGCCAATGGGTGAGGCCCGGCACGATGACCGCGTCGAGGTCGGCGAGTATGGTGGCAATCGACTCGCCGACTTCCGGCGGCGTCGGCGGCAGAGCGCGCCGCACGTCGCCGGGGCGGGCGGGCGAGAGGACGGGGAACTCGTGGACCCGTTCCCAGTAGCGGGCGACCCACTCGAGCACGGCCTGCCCGTCGGCCCGGAGCTCATCAGGGCTCATGTGTCGTGGACGCTCAGTCATTTCGCGCCTCCCTCCCCACGGCGCCCACGGTCACCCCGCGGCTCCCGAGAGCGCCGCGTCCAGCGGCCCGGACCCGGGCTCGGCGCGCTCCAGTTGCGCGTGGCGCCGTCCGAGCCAGAACGCGATCGCCAGCCACACCCCCGCGATCGGGGCGATCAGGAAGGAGATAGCCGACATCCCGAGCCCCATCCACGTGAGGGATGCGTACGACCACGCGGCGATCTGGTCGCCGGCCCGGTAGACGAACGTGTCGATGAAGTTCTTCGCCTTGTACTTGTCCTCGCGGCTCAGCACCGTGTAGAGAATCTCCCGCGTCGGCTTCGCCACCGCGAACTCGCCCGCCCGGCGCAGCACCTGGAACACGACGAACAGGGAGATGACCGGGACGGCACCGAGGCTCAGAAACCCCACCACCGTAAGCGCCGGCAGCACCGTGAGCGTGACGGCGATCCCGAGCCACCGCACGATCCGCCCGGTCAGGAACGCCTGCGTCAGCGCGGTGAGCACATTCACGGCGAGGTCGATCCGCGCGAAGAACGCGGTCCGCGTCGCCCGGTCCACGAAGGAGACCTCGGCCAACCGGGCCTGGTGGAAGTAGAGCACGGTGGACCCCAACGTGAACAACAGCATGTAGCCGCAGATACCGAGCAGATAGGGCGAGCGGAGCACGTGGCTGATCCCCGCCAGGGCCGATCCGCCGATCGGCCGCTCTGGATCGACCCCTCGGGGCAGATCCGCTGGCCGCTCCCGGGTGAGGCGAAGCACCGCCTGCACCGCCAGTTCCAGCAGGACGGCCGCGAGCAGGAGCAGCTGCACCGGCCCGAGCGGTCGCGCGAGCGTCGCCGTGACCGCCGATCCGGCAATACCCCCGAGCGTGCCCCCCACGGCGATAAGCCCGAACAGCCGGGCCCCCTGGGCGCTGCGAAACACGTCCACCATCACGGCCCAGAACACGGACACGACGAAGAGGTTGAACACGCTGGTCCACACGAAGAACACGCGGCCCGCCCAGATCCCGCCGGCGGCCGGCAGGAAACGGAAGGCCGCGTAGAACAGCAGCATGTTGAGGAAGAAGAACCGGTACGTAAGCGCCACGAATCGGCGTCGCGGCAGGCGGGCGACCAGTGCCGCGAACGGCGTGTGAACCAGCAACATCGTGACCAGCGTACCGGTGAACAGCCACGGCAGGTTCGCGACCCCACCGGCGACCCCCATCTCTTCCCGCAGGGGCCGGATGATGTAGTACGACGACAGGACAAGAAAGAAGTAGGTCCCCGACAGCAGCATCGGCCGGAGCTCCTCCGGCCGCACGTCGACCACGCGGGCCAGCAGCCGCACCGCCGGCCCGCGGGGGGGACCGCGCTCAGCCACCGCGTGCGTGCCAGGCCGCCAGCACGCCCTGCTCGCGCTCCGCGGCGATGCCGGCGCGACGCCGCTCCCAGCGCTCGGGCGGGAGCGTCTGGAACCACGCCAGCGTGTCGCGGCCCGTGTCGGCCAGCGGCCGGAACGAAAGCCCGGCGGCGATCGCCTTCGCGCAGTCCATGCGCGCGAATCCCTGCATACCGTCGCGGGGAGGGACCCAGACGGGCATGTCGGCCCACGGCCGCACTTGATGGTCGCGCAGGAAATCGGCATCCACCCAAGTGAACGACACCTCGGCGCTCGTCACGGCCCGCAGGCCGTACAGCATCTCGGCGATGGACAGCGGCGCCCGCGGGCCGGTGGCATGGAACACGCCCGTCGTTCCCTGCTCCACCAGTCGGACCATCCATTGCCCCAGGTCCCGCACATCCACGATCTGCACCGGGTCGGTCGGGCGTCCGGGGGCCAGCACTTCACCGCCCCGGTCGATGCGGACGGGCCAGTACGTGAACCGATCGCTGGTGTCGCCGGGTCCCACGATCAACCCCGGCCGGATCACGAGCGCCCGTCCCGGAAACGCGCGCTCCGCTTCCTGCTCGCACAGCGCCTTGAGCGGACCGTACGTCTCACCGGTGATCTGCTCGACGGTCGGGTCGTCCAGCGTGCCCACCGTGGCCGTCTCGGTCATGCCCGGTGGCGAGAAATCGGCATACACGGAGATGCTCGAGACGAACAGGTAGAGCCCCGCGTGCTCCTTGAGCAGCTGCGCCGACTGCCGGACCCAGCGCGGCAGGCTCGCCGAGTTGTCGATCACCACGTCCCAGTCCCGACCCTGTAACGCCTCGAGATCGTCGTTCCGGTCCCCCTCGAGTTTCTCGACATCGGGAAACAGCTCGGGATTCGTGCGGCCGCGATTGAACAGCGTCAGCGTGTGGCCGCGGGCAAGCGCGTACTCCACCTGTTGCGGGCCGAGAAACCCCGTGCCGCCCAGCACCAGGATCCGCAGCGGTTTCCGGGCGGGGGCCACCGCCTCGAGCAATCCCGCCCGCAGCCGGGACGGAAGCAGTGCGGCTCCGCTCAGGGCGGCGGCGGCGGTGACGAACGCGCGTCGAGACGTGGCCATAATGATCCTCTCGAAGGTGAACGAGCCGGTGCGGGGCTGGGCCCGGGGTGCAATCAGGGGAAACATAAGGAACCAGGCCCGATCCGCAGTACTGCGAACCGGGCCTGTGTGGAACGGCCGGGTTACCCCGCGCCGGCTGCTACTTCTTGGCTGCCACCGTGTGACACAGTGCGCAGTTCTTGTTGTCGATCCCCTTGTGGTTGGCCGGGGCCGCCTTCATGCCCTCCATGGCCCCGCCATGGCACATCAGGCACTGCTCGCGGCCCTTGGTGTCGTGCGGGATAGCGGCCGCCGCCGTCGCGCTCTGCCCAACCGATTCCTTGGCGTGGCACAGCGGGCAGCTGTCGTTGGTCCGGCCCTTGTGGTCGGCCGGGGCCGCCTTCATCCCCTCCATGGCACCGCCATGGCACATCAAGCACTGCTCGCGCCCTTGGGCGTCGTGCGGCATGACCGGCGGCCCCTTGGCGGCCTGGGCACTGGCCGAGGACACAATCAACAGGGCGGCAAGCCCCAAACCGATCGATGAGAACACGCGAACGAGTTTCATTGTACGGTCCCTCCCGGAGAGATTCCTCCGTAAATCAACGGAGATCGCACCGCAATCGCAAGGGATTCGGACACGCTCGCGCCGTGACCCATGGCGCCGCTCCGCACCGCCCTCACTGGGTGGGGTTGGCCACGTATCCCACGATCGTCATCACGATGATGAAGGCCAGGGCCACGACACCCAGCCACGTAAACAGCGGGCTGGGCTCGCCCCGGGCGGTCTTCCGGTCCAGGAACGGGATGAGCAGCACCGCCATACCGGCAACCCCGAATCCCAGAATCCCGAGCACTTCTCCTTCAATTCCCAGGATGTGCGCTGGCAGGTACTTGAGGCTCTGGAACATGAACATGAAGTACCACTCCGGCTTGATGCCGGCCGGCGCGGGCGTGAAGGGATCGGCCTTGTCCCCGAGGTGGGCCGGGAGAAACGCGGCGAGCGCCGCGAGGATCGCGAGGGCCACCAGCCAACCCACGGCGTCGCGCAGCAGGAAGTTCGGCACGAACTTCATCTCGCGCCACGATCCCGACCGCCGCTCGATGTTCGGGGGGACGCTCATGCCGTGCTTCTGCACGAGATAGACGTGCAACAGTACGAGGGCCCCGACGGCGGCGGGAAGGAGCGCCACGTGGAACGCATAAAAGCGGGTGAGCGTAGCGCCGGAGACATCATCACCGCCCCGGAGCACACGCAGCCCGAATTCCCCGACGAGCGGAACCACATGCACGATCTCAGTGCCGACCCGCGTCGCGAAGTACGCCAGTTCGTTCCATGGGAGGAGGTAGCCCGTGAACCCGAATCCCATGGCCAGGGCCAGCAGGATGAACCCCGAGATCCAGGTGATCTCGCGCGGCCGGCGGTAGGCGCGGAGGAACCAGACGCTGAAGAGGTGGAGGAACAGCATGAAGATCATCAGGTTGGCCGCCCAGGCGTGGATGGACCGGATCAGCCAACCAAACTGCACCTCCGTCATGAGGAACTGGATCGACTCATACGCCTCTTCGGCGCTCGGCCGGTAGTAGAACAGCAGCAGCACGCCCGTGAGGATCTGGATCATGAACAGGAAGAGGGTCATCCCGCCCAAGTAGTACCAGACGGTGTGCTTGTGCACCGGCACCGTCTTCTTTCGCGCCAGATCGCCCAGCACCCCCCACCCCAGGCGGTCGTCGAGCCATGCCGAGGTCTTCGCGAGGCCTTCGCGCAGGGACGCCACCGTCAGGCCCCCCGACTCACGATGATCTGCTCGCCGCTCACCCGCACCGTGAATACCTCCAGCGGCTTGGGCGGCGGACCGATGATGTTGCGGCCGTTGAGATCGAAATGGCCGTTGTGACAGGCGCACCAGATGTGGCTCAGATCGTCGCGATACTGCACGATGCACGCGAGATGGGTGCAGGTCGCCGAGAACGCCCGGAACTCCCCCTGCGGCGTGTGGACGAGAATGCCGGGTAGGCTGCCGAACTTGAAGATCTTCCCGCTGTTCAGCGGGATGTCGTTCACGGTGAAGGGCAGGGTCACGGAGGCGGTCGCGGATTCGGTGACCTCCGGCGGGAGCAGGTAGCGCGTCACCGGATAGAGGACGGCGGCCGCCAGGCCGCCGGCACTGGTGCCGAGCAGCCAATTCACAAATCGCCGGCGGGTGCTGGGAGTCGGGGAATCGTTGCCCATGGAGTCTCGCTTTGCGGTGTGGCTCACGCTTCGATCTGGCGGATCTTCAGGATCACCCCGATGATGAGCAGCAGGATGAGTCCGGTGGACACGGTCAGTCCGACGCGTCGGAATCGCAGTTCGCCGAGCGCCCCGTGGCCGCGCTCGACGGCGGCGGCGGCGACCTGCAACCCCTCGTCGGCGTGGTGCGCGACGGAATCGAGCTCGAAGGCATGGATCGCGGCCTGGGCCTGCACGAGGGCGGTCTGCGCTCCGCTCAAGTCGAATCGCGCCTGGCTCACCTCCATCCCGGCGCGCTCGGCCCGTTGGAGCAGAGAATCGGCAAACCCGTACGCGGCCCGCAAGGAGTCCACCCGGGCCCGCATCGCCGCGGCTACGATTCCGCCGCCGACTCCCTCGACGTGGCACCGACTGCACACCGACCCTTCGCCCACGCCGAGCAGCGTGTCACTCGCGGCCTGCACCTGGTGATTGCCATGGCAGAGCGCACACCCCGGCACGCCGAGCCGCGTGAACACCGCCGAGTGGGGACTCGCCGCGAAGTAGTCGGCCATCACCGAGTGGCACTGCCCGCACACATTCCCCACCCAATCCACCCCGGGCGGCGCCGCGCCGTGGTTCCCGTGACAGTCGTTGCACGTCGGGGCCGACTGATCGCCGCGCTCCGACAACGCCGCCCAGTGCACGCTCTGCTCGTAGCGTTCGAGCTGGTTCGTCGGGATCTGGTAGCCGGCCATGTGCGTGCTATCCGCGTGACAGACGCTGCAGGTGCGCGCCACGTTGAGCGGATGCACGCTCGATTGCGGGTCCGAGGGGGGTCGGATCGCATGCGCCGGATGGCAGTTCGTGCACGTCGCCACCAGCGTGTCGCGGTACAGCGTGAGGCGCTGCCCGTGCACCGACGAGCGGTATTCGGCAACCTGATCGACGCGCAGGGCCGGATTATAGCGGCGCATGAACCCCGCATCGGAATGACACCGACCGCACACCTGCAGCAACAGTTGCCCCTCCGGCTTGCCGAGGAACCCCTTGGCCGGATCCATCCCGTTGAACCCCGCCACGGTCGGGTCGCCGCCGTGGCACGCGACGCACCCAAAGCCCTTGGCGGCGTGCACGTCCTGCGTGTAGCGGGCAACGGGCGCGGCCAGCCGCTCAACCGTGAGGGCCTGGTGGCACGAGACGCAGTAGTTGGGCGCGTCCTGTGCCACGACTGCCGGTGGAGCGCCCAGGCCTGTCCCGAGGAACAAGGCCGCCATCGCCAGCCCGGTGAGCGTGAGAACCCTCATCGTCCCGTCTCCTGCCGCTCGAAGTAGGCGGCGATGTCGGCAACCTGCCCGGCACTTAGCACGGGCCAGCGCCGGCGGACCAGCGTGTCTGGCAGCGCCACGTGATTCCACAGCGCCGCGATCACGGCGGCGTGCGGCCGGTTTCGGATGCCGGGCGTCAGATCCGTCGCGAGGCGCGCGCCGTTGCCGCGCAACGCGTGGCAGCTGAGGCACCCAGCCTCCCGCAGCCGGTCCGGCCCACGGCTGGCCGAACCTCCGCCCGCCAGGTACCGCTGCGCCGCCAGGTAGGCCACGACATCGGCCATCTCCGCCGTCTCGAGCCGTGGGACGGGGACGCCCTGCGCGCGCATGGTCGCGACCATGCGCGGCGCCTTGTTCCACAGCGCGGCCGCGAACTCCGCCAGGCTGCGCTGCGGACGCCCGGCGAGGTCGGGGCCGAGGGTGCCGCCGCGCCCGCGCACCGGATGGCAGCTGACGCAGTTCTTCTCGGAGAAGACCGTGGCACCGTGCTCGGCGTTCCCCGGCAAAATGTACGTCGGATCGGCCCGCTGGGTGTGCGCCACGCTGACCAGAAACGCGAACAGGTCGTTCACCTCCGCGCCAGAGAGGCGGGGGCGGCGGATGCCACGCCGCGCCATCTCCGCCTCCATCGCGGGTGCGTGATTCCACAGGGCCGTGGCCATTTCGATGGGGGAGCCGCGCGACCGTAGGTCGTCGAGCGCTGGCCCGATCACGCCGCCGGCGCCCTCCACCTGGTGGCACACGATGCATCGCTTCGTGGTGAACAGCCGCCGCCCCGCGGCCGTGTCGCCCCTGGGGCTCAGGTAATTCGTCCACGCGAGAAACGCCAGCAGGTCGGCGGCTTCCCACGGCGTGAGCACCGGCGGGGCCACCCCCGCGGCGCGGATTCGCGCGGCCATGCCCGGCAGGTGATTCCACATCGCCGCGACGAACCCGTTCACCGAGGCCGCCCCCTGCACACGTCCGAGGTCCGGCCCGGCGCTGCCGCCCACGCCGTTGAGCGCGTGACACGACGGGCACCCCTTGGCCCCGTACACGCTCGCGCCGGCAAGCGCGCGCTGCGGCGGTGTGGGCGTTTCCTGGGCCCGCAGTCCCAGCGGGAGCGTGACGCTCAGCGCCGTCCAGATCACCGTGCGAACCTGTCTGCGCATCCACAAGTCCTTTCCCTCGCACACCCGATCGCGAGGTGCCTCCCCGCGCCGTGCCGTCCGGCGAACGGCCGCCCGTTCGCCCGCGGGAAGCGTGCACCACGTCCTGCGCCAAGCCCTGGCGGCCATCACAACCTACTTCTACAGCCCCGCGTGGCCCAGCCAGACGGGCGCGATCGACGCCGGCTCGCCCGCCGCGCCCTACGGCCCGCCCGGGATGCTCGTCCCATGGCAGGTCGAGCACATCTCCGGGTTCTTCTCCCGCAGCCGTTCCCCGTCGAAGCCCCTACCATGCGGTTTGAACTGGCGGTGGCAGGTGAGGCAATCGTTCTCCACATGGCATGAGACACAGCTCTCGAGGCTCTGGCGGGCGGCCTGCCCGTGGCCGCCGAGGAACCCCTGTTTGGCATCGTGGAAGCCTCGCGTCAACGTCCGCCCGCCCGTCACCAGTCCCGACTGCCGGTGACAGTCGGTACAGAATTGGCCCGTATTGTGGCAGTCGATGCACGAGGACTGCCGAGTATAGGCCTGGGCGGGGTGGCCCGCCAAGAAGCCAGCCGGATGGAACCCGCGCGTTTTGGCCGCGTCGGGCTGATGGCAGTCCAGGCAGTCCTGCCGCACGTGGCAGGCCGCGCAGGTCTGCGGGGCGGCGGACGCCGGACTCCCGTGCCGCGCGATCCAGTCCGGCATGTGGTTGGCCGGCGCCCGGCGCCGCACGGTCACGTTCATCGCCCGGCCGGACGCCGCCGTGGCGAACCCATCGGCGACGCTCGGCATGCCGCGATGGCATTCGAGACAGCTCTCGCGTGCGTGACAGACCTGGCAGGCGGTCGCGTTCTGCCGCACCGACTTTCCGTGCTGCTGCAGGAACGTGGGCTCGCGGTGCGTCGACGGCCCGCCGCTGACCTGAGCCGCGAGCCGCCCCCCGCCGCTCGCGGGCACCAGCAGGGCGGCGACCCCGAGGGTCAGCAGAAGTGCGCGTATCCGGGTCATTGGGTACCTCCCTCGGGAATCCGCAGGATGGCCGCCGGGAGCGACGCCCGATCGGCGCCCGAGCCGAACGCCAGCCGCAGGCCTGCATGGAGGCGGAGCTGGTTCCAGGAGAACGCCGCGGCGTCGGGCCGGTCCCGGTTCTCGTCATAGTACGTCACACCGCCAAAGAGCCTGGCCTCGGACCGGATGTCCACGTCCGCATCGAACGCGTAGATCCAGACGTCGGCATCGTTGAACCGGAGCTCGAGAACGCGCTGCAGATTGGCGACGCTGCCGCGGAGCCCGAGGCGTGGGATCGGCCGCCAGAAAACGCTGCCGTCGATGCCGATGGCCCCGGCGCCAGGCCCGTCGTCGATGGAATAGTCGACCATGACGATCAGGTCGGCGGAGTGCCGGTATGTCGCGCCCAGGCCGGCCCGCCAGCCGTTGTCTTCGATCTGCGCCAAGGGCGTGGCCGCATCGGGATCGTCGAAGCCGTAAAGCTCGCCGCGCGCCCGCAACTGCAGCTTGGGCATCGGTGTCGCGGTCACGCTGCCGAAGCCGGCCTTGTAGGCCACGGGGCTGAACGCGCCCCAGATGGACCACAGCTCGAAGTACGGCCGGTAGCGGCGGCCACCGACGGCGACCGACGTCTTCGCCGACGGGATGGCGACTGCGAGCGTCGCCTCCGCACTCCCCATCTCGCCGAACGCGAGATCGTAGTCCGCGCCGCCCGAGAGGGTCACGTTGCGCACCACGGACAACTCGACGTCGCCCCCGACGCGCTCGGCCACCAAGTGATCGGGGCCGGGATCGATCTGGCGCTCGTAGAGGATCCGTCCGCGCGCGCCACGCACCGCCCACGCCAGGTCGCCGCCCACGACAATCTGGCGCTGGCCCGGCCGGAATTCGCCGAGCGGATTCACGGCGTCGCTGGTGATGGGCAGCGGGGTGCCCCAGGCGAGGCCCCAGCCCCCGTACGCGCTGGCCGTGAGCGCCCCGCCGAGGAAGCGTGCGTGCGCCCGGGCGCCGTCGAATCCGGTGTAGCCGAAGCGGGAGGCCTCGTGCAGACGACCGCCCCGCACCGACCACGCGGGCTGGGCGTACTCGACGTACCCCTCGACCAACTGCACGGCTGGGGCGGTACCCGGCCAGGCACCGGGATCCGCGAGATCGGTTCCGACGCGGGCCCGGCCATAGAGGCGCAAGCCGGGCACGCCGAGCCCCCACACGGACGCGTCCAGCGTGCTCACGAGGGGCAGTCCGTCCTGCTCCGCGCCGGGGCGGTAAAACGTGCAGCTGACGCCGCCGGCCACACAAGTCACGGCAAAGCCGCTTGCCGTGAACAGCCCCCCGTTGGTACCGGTGACGGCCTCCGCGACGGGAATGCTGTCGAGCTGCCAGCCGCGGTATTTCACCGCCTGAACGCGCGTATCCAGCCGCAGCCGGTACGACTGGGCGGACAGCGCGGTCGGGGCCAGCAGCAGCCCACCGACCGTCATCCATGCAAGGACTCTCGAGGTACGCACGATCCCTCCTCCCTGCTCGCGGCCCACGATCCGGCGTTGTGCCGCGGGAGCGGCCGCCTGCCCCCGCGCCGGCGTGTTCACCTAGCGATAGCCGAACAGCATCGAGTAGACGATCAGCCCGATCAACGTCAGACCGATGCCCAGCGCCGTGAATCCGAAGACCTTGAAGGCCCGCTCCAGGCCGTCGGGATACGGATCCACCAGGGTTTCCTGCAGCTCGCCCGACGCGACCAGCCGCTCGTATTCCCGGGGCTTGTCGCGCTTCAGCTCCTCGATCGGCACGCGGCCGGTGAAGATCACCGGGTCCATCGGGAACTTATCGAGCCGGAAGTGCGTGTTGAAGAAGTGCACGGTGAAGATGAAGGCCACCGCCAGCAGCGCTTCGTCGCTGTGGATGATGGTGGCGACGTTCACCGTCCACCCCGGCACCACCTTGGTGAAGAACTCGGGGAACCAGAGCAGCAGACCCGTCAACCCGATCACGAACATGCCCCAGAACACGGCGAAGTAGTCGAACTTCTCCCAGTACGTGTAGCGCCCGTACGCGGGGCGCTCCCCTCGTCCGAAGAACCACTTGATCGACTGCCAGAACTCGCGCGCGTCGGTGCCGGTGAAGATGAGGGACGTGTCGTCGCGGATGAACGCCCACCACGTCTTCTCCGAGCGCCGCTTCTGCTTGACGGCATCCACGAGATGGATCGCGAACACGGCGATCAGCGCCACCGCGCCCATCCGGTGGAGCACCCCCGTCGTGCTGAACCCGCCCAAGGCGCCGGCGAACCACTGCGCCCAGGTCATGTAGGAGAACTTGAGCGCCATGCCGGTGAGCGCGAGCGTGAAGAAGCCCAGCAGCATCACGAAGTGGAGCGAGCGCTGGAAGAACGTGAACCGCCGATGGAGTTTCTCCCCGGGCCGGACGACATGCCGCACGCGCCAGTCCTCGGGCGACCGCGACAAGCGCCAGAGCCACGCGAGCGTATGCAGGATCGCGAAGCTCAGCGTGCCGATCAGCAGCGCCGTCATCCCCCAGAAGGTCCAGAAGAGCCAGGGGTATTTCTTGGCGTCGTGGTGCGTGGCGTGGGTGAGGTAGCCCGCAAACCGGCGGTTGGCACCCGAATGGCACTGCGCGCACGTCCCGACGATGTTGCGGCGGCTGAGCGTGGAGGCGGGCTCGCTCACCGGCAGGATGTTGTGCGCGCCGTGACAGTCCGAGCATTTCGCGGCCGCGGCTTCGCCCAGCCGGGACACCTTCCCGTGGAACGTGTCGAAGAACCGTTCGGTCTCCGCCTCGTGGCACCGCCCGCACTGGTTCATCATCTGCAGGCGGAAATCGCCGAGGTCCGTGCGGCTGATCGTGTGGGACGTGTGGCAGTCCTTGCAGGACGGCCGTTCCCGCCCGTCGTTGGCGTCCTGCGTCGTCCAGTGGATGCTGCGGCGGAACGCCTCCTCGATGCCGGCGTGACACGTGCCGCATGTGCTCGCCACGTTCGCGTGGTAGATACTGGAGAGGCTGTCCTCCGGCGGCAGCTCGCGGTGGGCGGTGTGGCAGCTGCTGCAGGTCGCCGTCACGAGCAGCCCGCTCTGGATCAGGCCCTTGCCGTGGATGCTCTCTTCGTAGCTCCGGACGATGTCGGGGTGGTCTTTCTTGATCCGGACGGCCGCCTTCTCGCCGACCCGGTGGCAGCGGGCGCAGAGGGCCGGCACGTTGCGGACGAACGTGGGCGAGGACGGGTCCACGCGCAGCTTGGTGGCGTGGTAGTCGTGGCAATCGAGGCACCGTGGCGCATCCGGGTCGTTGCGTCCGGCTAACTGGCCGTGCAGGCCCGTCTGGTAGTCCGTGACCTCGCCCGCGTGGCACACGCTGCAATCCACGTTGTCGGCGCGTGAGGTGGCACAAGCCCGCCCCCGCGCGGCGGGCGTGACATCAGTGTGGCACTGCGCGCAGGCCGTCTCACTGTGGGCGGAGGCCTCGTAGGCCTCCCGATCCACGAACAACGACACCGTGTCGCCCTTCGCGACCCCGCGCAGCGTGCGGTCCGCGTGACAGCGGTAGCAGTCCTGGTTGGCGGCGCCGGCCGCGTAGATCACGCGGCGGATTTGGTGCGGTGCGTGGCAGTCCACACAGGCCGGGATCTTGTGCGGCTCCTTTTCCCAGAGCTGGCCTTCGATCACCTTGCGGTGTACGCGCTCGATCTGCGAGTGACACTGCGTGCAGGTCGCCGCGATGTTGGCGCGGTTGATGCTCGAGCGCGGGTCCGTGTGCGGCAGAATGAAGTGGGACGTGTGGCAGGAGGTGCACACCGCCGTCACCGTCAGCCCCTGCCGGAACAGCCCCGCGCCGTGAATCGACTCCGAGTAATTTTCGAGGATGCTGTCTTGCGGGATCGTGCGCCGTCGGGAGACCGGCGTGCCTTCTTGATGGCACTCGCCGCACAAGAACGGGATGTTCATCACCGCCGTACGGGCCAGCTGGTCCCGATGCGAGCGCACTTCGTGCGTGCCATGGCAGTCGTCGCACGTAGGGGCCAGGCGGTCGCCGCGGCGAGACGCCTGCCCGTGGAGGGACGCGTTGTGTTGGGCGCCCTGCACGGGATGGCAGCTGCCGCAATCCACCTTGGTCCGGTCCGGCGGGTGCGGGAAGCCGAGCTCGCCGTGGCACGTGAGGCAGCCCATGCCGGCCTTGCCGTGGGCTGACCGGGCCAGGGTCTGCTGCGTGACGACGTAGCGCGACGGGTTGGGTTTGGTCTGGAACAGCGAGGCGGTGGCGTGGCACATCAGGCACGTGGCGTCGTCCTGGGCGTGCACGACGCGAGGGACGGCGAGCGCCACGAGTCCCAGCAGGGCGATCAGCCCCACCCCCGAGCGCACGCGTCCATCCGTCTTCACACTCACGCGCCCACCTCGCCGGTTTCGCGACCCGCGTGCCATTCCCGCAAATCGTCCTCGGGAAAATACGTGCGTCCCCCAGGGCAAACAGCACGTGGCGCACACTCTAAAGCAATTCTCACCCTTTCTTCGAAATCGCCGCACCCAGGAGGAGTTCTTTATAGGGTGCACACGGGGAGCCTCCACCCTTGGCCTGCCCCTGCAGGCCTGAAAGGGTTGACGCATGAGTGCGCTTTCGCGCAGACGTTTTCTCGAGCGAGGGGGCCGTGCAGCCGTCGGACTGGCGGGAGCCGGAGCGAGCGCCGCGGTGGCGCTCGCCGAGGACGCCGTTGCCGACACGGGAGCCGACCGGCTCGTCGAGCAGGCGGCGGCCCAGTGGGCCATGTTGTTCGACTCGACGCTCTGCGTCGGGTGCCGCGCGTGCGAGCTGGCCTGCAACACGGACAACGAGCTCGGCCGGACCCCGGACGAGATCTTCGAGGGCCGTCCTGCCGAGGACGCCCGTGCCCTCGCCCCCAGCGTCTTCACCTACGTCACCTTCCACCAGGTCGAAGCCGATCCGTCCACCGCCGCCTTCGGCAAGGTGCAGTGCATGCACTGCATCGAGCCCGCGTGCGTATCGAGCTGTCCCGTCCTCGCCCTGCACAAGACGGCCGAGGGACCGGTGGTGTGGGACGGGACCCGCTGCCTCGGGTGCCGGTATTGCATGATGGCCTGCCCATTCCTGGTCCCGCGCTTCGACTGGGATTCGCGCAACCCGCGGATCACCAAGTGCGACATGTGCTTCGATCTGCAGGGCCAAGGAAAGCCGCCCGCGTGCGTGGCGGCGTGTCCCAGCAAAGCGCTGCGCGCCGGAACCCGGGCCGACCTGTTGGCCGAGGCGCACCGCCGCATCGAGACCCGGCCGCGGCGGTACGTGCACCACGTGTACGGGGAGCACGAGGCGGGCGGGACGAACTTCCTGCACCTCGCCGCCCGACCCTTTGACGAGCTCGGGTACCGACGCAACCTCCCGATGCGCTCGTATCGGGAGTACACGAAACCGGCCATGGCCACGATCCCATACGTCCTCGGCGGGCTCGGCGTCGCGTTGGGCGCGCTGCGCTGGATCATCAATCGGCGGGCGGACGTGGCGGCCGGCGGCCACGAGGAGAGCCAGCCATGAGCCGCCCACCGACCCAAGGCCTGCGGCTCACGCCGGGCCTCGCGATCCTGCTCGTGCTGGCCGTGGCCGGGTTGGGGTTGATCGCCTATCGCTTTGCGTTCGGGCTCGGCGCCGTCACGAACCTCAGCGACGGCTACCCCTGGGGGTTCTGGATCGGGATGGACATCCTCGTGGGGATCGCGCTGGCCGGCGGCGGCTTCGTCCTGGCCGGGCTCGTGCACATCTTCGGCGGTCACCGCTTCCACGCGCTCACGCGCCCCGCCATCCTCACGGCGTTCCTCGGCTACCTGCTGTTCATCTTCGCGCTGATGGTGGATCTGGGACGGCCCTGGAACATCTGGTGGGCACTGATCTCGTGGAACCACGTCTCCCCGATGTTCGAGGTGGCGTGGTGCGTGATGTTCTACACATTCGTGCTCTTCTTGGAGCTCCTGCCGGCCGTGCTGGAACGCCTGCAGTGGGAGCGTGCGCACCAGCTGTGGCGCCGCGTGGCACCGTTGCTGGTCATCGCCGCGCTCACCGTCTTCACGTTCGCCATGACCGACAGCCTCGGCTGGACGGTCGCCGTCGCCGCCATCCTCGCCGCGTGGGAGACGCTCATGCGCACCGGCGTGATGGCCCGGGATCGGCAAATGCCCATCCTCCTGATCATGGCGGGCATCATGCTCTCGACGCTGCACCAGTCGAGCCTGGGCACGCTGTTCCTCATAACGGACAAGCTGGGCCCGCTGTGGTACACGCCCATGCTGCCGCTGCTGTTCTTCCTCTCGGCGGTGATGGTGGCCCCGGCGATGGTGATCTTCGAGGGTCTCGTGTCGGCCCGCGTGTTGCACCGCCGGCCCGAGCTGCCGCTGCTCGTGCCGCTGGGGCGAGCGCTGCCGTTTCTCCTCGCCGGTTACTTGATCGTGCGGGTCGGCGATCTGCTGTTCCGCGGCGTCGTCCTCGAGACGATGCGCCAGACGCTGGCGACCTGGTGGTGGTGGCTGGAGATCGCGCTGGTGCTGGTCGCGCTGGCGATCTTCGCCAGCCCGGACCTGGTACGCCGCGGGCGGGGCCTCCTGCTGGGAGCCACGGCCACCGTGCTCGCCTTGATTACGCACCGCACCGGCGTCGCCATCGTGGGGCTCGACGTCCCCGAGTACGGCCGCTACGTGCCGGCGTGGCCCGAAGTGGTGATCACGGCGGGCATCGTGGCCCTCGGCCTGCTGGCGTTCCGGCTGGCCGTGGCCTTCCTGCCCATCTACGAACCCGAACTCGAGCCCGGGACGGCCGGCCGCGCGCCGCGGGCCGTCCATGATCACCTGACCGCGACGCCGGTGCGCGTCGGATAGCGACCGCGCAGCGGTCGGAGGGACCCCATGGAACACTCGTCCACACCACCCGGCACCGGCACCCACAGCCGCATCCTCACGATCGTCCTGAGCGCCGGCGCCCTCATCCTGCTGATCTTCATCACGCAGATTCTGGTGCGGCTGCAGCAGGACGTCTCGCACCTCCGCGACGAGCTGGCAACCAAAGAAGATCTCGCCAACCTCGCGGTGCATATCGGCCCGCCCGATCCCGCGATGGCCGCGCTCGAGGGTACCTGCACCGACTGCCATACCAAGGAGACCTTCGCGGAGGCGCATGGCATCACGGAGGACGTTCACAACCTCGTGGCCCGCATGAGCGAGCTGACCGGGGCGCACATCGCCCCCACCGAGATCCCCAAAGCCGAGGCGGCCCTCACGTTCATGAAGTGCGCGCACTGCCACTCGATGGACCGGCTCAAAGAACTCGCCATTCTGAGTCCGCGCGAGCGGTGGGATGTGATCGTCAAGATGATGAAGGAGCCGGGGGCCACGATTTCTCAGGACGACGCCCAGCGGATCCGCGACTTCTACGGACAGTTCTGGGGCTGGCACACCAAGTAGCCGTCGCTGAGCGTCATGCCGAGCGAGGGGTGGGCCGCCGCAGCTGCCCCACCCCTCACACCGTCATGGCTGCGACTCCTCGGCCGCCGTCTCACCCGTTTCCTCCTCGTACCACTTCGGGTGGTGCCGCTGCACCGCCGTCTTGCTGATCCGCCCCGTGAGCCACGTCCAGCTCATGGGGTACTCTTCGGGATGGAAGATCA
>JAOTWJ010000267.1 GCA_029862925.1 Gemmatimonadota bacterium | reverse complement strand
ATCTTCAGGTTCCGAATGGCCTTCACCTGCTCGGCCACGAGGTGGGGCATTTGCTCGATGAGCAGCAGCGTGGGCGCGATCTGGGGATTCTCCGCGCACGCCGCCACCAGCCGTCGATAGCCCTCGGCCTTCGCTTCCAGCACCTGGAGGGTGCCGGTAGCCTCGGCCTGATACCGGGCGAGCATCGCATCGGCGACACCCTTCGCCTCGCGACGCGACCGCTCGGCCGCGGCCTCGGCCTCGATCTCCACGCGCTTCTTCTCGATTTCCTGTGGGGCTAGCTGTTCCTTGGCCAGGCGCGCCAATTCCCGCTCGCGCTCGGCCTTGAGAATCGACTCTTCTGCGAGCGCCGCCGCCACCTGGGCCTGCTTGGTCGCTTCGGCGCGCACTTGCGCGAGCGTCGCGTTCGATCGCGCGATTTCGGCCTGCGAGGTGTTCTCGCCCTGCACCGCGGTGGACTCGGCCTTGGCCACCTGAATGCGCTGCGTCTGCTCGGCCTCTTTCGTGGCCGCGACGGTCTCGGCGTCGCGTTGAGCGGTGGCGATCTCCGCGTCGCGGCGGCTCTCCACCTCCCCCTTCACGGCCGTGGCCTCAAGCGCCGCCACGGCGATGCGTTTCTTCTGCTCGGCCACCTTCTCGCCCTCGACCGAGGACGCCTGCTCGCGCGCCACGCTGATCGTCTTCTCGCGATCGGCAATGGCCTGGCCCGTGGCGCCGTCCCGTTCCTGCTGGGCAACCTCGACCCGCGCCCGGTTGATGGCCTCCGCCGCCGCGCGTTTTCCGATGGCTTCGATGTAGCCGCTCTCGTCCGTGATGTCGCGGATGTTCACGTTGATGAGCGCCAGCCCGATCTTGTTGATCTCCTCGGTCACGTTCGTATTGATCAAGGCCATGAACTTCTCGCGGTCCTTGTTGATCTCCTCGATCGAGAGCGTGGCGATCACGAGCCGCAATTGACCGAGGATGATGTCCTGGGCCTGGTCCTTGATCTTGTTCTCCGGCAGGAAGAGCAGCCGCTCGGCGGCCGAGTTCATCAGGACCGGGTCCGTGGAGATCCCGACTGTGAACGTGGACGGGACATTCACGCGGATGTTGTTAAGGGACAGGGCGCCCTGCAGCGGGATTTCGATCACCATCGGCTCGAGCGGCAGGAACGTGTAATCCTGCAGCAGGGGCACCACGAACTTGCCGCCGCCGTGAATGCACTGGGCCGCGCGGTTGCCGCCGACCTTGCCGTACAGCACCAGCACCTGGTTGCTCGGGCAGCGTTTGTACTGCTTGACCACGAAGACGATGAAGAAGATGAACAGCAGGGAGAAAGCGGCAGGGAGTCCGAGCCAGACGGCCGGATTGGTGCCGACGTCGGCCTGCAGCAGGAGCAGGGCAAAGGGGAACGGCATGGTCAGTCTCCGCGGGCAGAGAGTTCGCGAGTCAGGTGTTCGACGGTGAGCGTGTGGTCGTCGTTGACGGCGGTGATGCGCACGGACGTGCCCGGGTCGAGAGTCACGCCGTCGGTGACGGCTGGGTAGTACTGCATCCGTTGGTCCACGATGACCCGCACCGACCCACGGCCGCCGCGGGCCTGGGGGATCGTGATGTAGACCACTCCTTCTTCGTAGAGCGCGGATTCCATGGCCAGACTGCCACTGCTCTGCATCCGGGCGATCCACGTGAGCAGCTTGCCGAGCGTCCACGTCATGGCGGAGCCAGTGACGAGGCCGACGGCGAGACCGGCCACCATCGGAAAGCCCCAGCCGCGGACGATGCCGAGGCCGCCCCAGCCGAACCCCATGAGAAACGCCGCGATGGCTTGGAGCGAGAGGATCTTGAATGCGGCGCCGGAGTCGGTATGCCCGGCGTCCAAGCCGCCGGGATCGTCGACGTCCATCGCGAAGTCATGATGGGCGTCGTCGACCCCGCCGACGAGCATCAGGACGAGGCGCCCGAAGAAGAACAGCGTCCCGATCACCGCGGGAACACCGAACAGAGCCGCGTTGCCGCCGAACAGCAGGTCCAGCATGGTTACTGCCCCGAGAGGCGGGGAACAGCGGGAAGATGGGCCGGGGTCCCGGGCAGCGGAAGAGGCCGTATCTTCGAGATGATGATTCGCTACGGCGTCGCCGGCTGGAGCTATGACGACTGGTGGGGACCGGTGTACCCCGCCCCACGGTCACGGACGTTCGATCCGCTCGCCTACCTCGCCGGCTACTTCGATACCATCGAGATCAACTCGACGTTCTACCGGCCGCCGTCACCGAAATCCGCCGCGGCCTGGGCCCGCCGCGTGGCACCCAATCCGCGGTTCAAGTTCACGGCCAAGCTGTGGCAGCGGTTCACCCACCAGCGCGACACCGCATGGACGCCGGACGACGTCGACCGGGTTCGCGCCGGCCTAGCGCCGCTCGCCGAGGCCGACCGACTCGGGTGCGTGCTGGTGCAGTTCCCCTGGTCGTTCAAACGGGCTCCGGCCTCCCGGGAATGGCTGGAGGATGTCGTAGGGGCGTTTGCCGAATTCCCCCTGGCCGTCGAAGTGCGCCACAGCTCGTGGAACGTGCCGGCGTTCTACGCCGCGCTGCGGGAGCGGGGCCTCGGGGCGGTGAACATCGACCAACCCGTCTTCCGCCACTCCATCAAGCCCGGCGCGGAAGTGACCGGGCTGCTGGGCTACGTGCGGCTCCACGGTCGCAATTACGAGAACTGGTTTCGCGACACCGCCGAGTCGCATGAGCGGTAC
>JAOTWJ010000266.1 GCA_029862925.1 Gemmatimonadota bacterium | reverse complement strand
CCTGAACGGCCACCGCGAGGAGGGTCGCCGCGTCGACGTCCACCACGGGCGCCAGCGTCTCCTGATGCACCGCCTCGATGTACTCGACGGCGACGCCGGGTTCGGACGCCAAGACCGCTCCGACGGCCGCGATGATGGCGTTGGCCTCGCGGGCGCCCCGCTGGAACTGCTCGTGACCGGCGGCCAGCGCCCGCGGGAGCCCGGCCGCGGCGCGCCGCTCCTCGGCCGACAAGTACGCGTTGCGCGAGCTCATCGCGAGTCCATCCGTCTCCCGGACGGTCGGCGCGACGTCGACCCGCACGGGCAGGTCCAGGTCGGCCACCATCCGCCGGATCAGGAGCGCCTGTTGGGCGTCCTTGCGTCCGAACACGGCTACGTCGGGCTCGACGATGTGAAGCAGTTTCGCCACGACGGTGAGCACGCCGGCGAAATGTCCCGGCCGACGGGGGCCGCAGAGATGCTCCCCCAGCGCCCCCGGCTGAATGGTGATCAGGCCGGGTCGCGGGTACATGGCGCTGACGGCCGGCACGAACAGACAGTCCACGTGGCGCCCGGTCGCACGGACACGGTCCCGCGGCAGGTCCCGCGGGTAGCGGGCCAGATCCTCGTCCGGCCCGAACTGCGTGGGATTCACGAAGATGCTCATCACCACGAGATCCGCGCTGGTGCGAGCCCGATCCACGAGCTGGAGATGTCCGGCGTGGAGGGAACCCATGGTCGGGACGAAGCCGACACGCCGACCTTCGGCCCGGCGCGCGCGGCTCCAGCCCCGCATTTCCGCGATCCGGCTCAGTTCGATCACGACGCGAAGCTGTGCGTGTCGTCGGGGTACCGACCCTCCCGCACCTCGTCGGCGAAACGGCGGACCGCCACCCGCACGTCTTCGGCGAGGTTGGCGTATCGCTTCAGGAACTTGGCCCGGAACTGCTCGTTGAGCCCCAGCATGTCGTGGAGCACGAGCACCTGCCCGTCGCAGTGCGGCCCGGAGCCGATGCCGATGGTCGGGATGGCGATGGCTGCGGTCACGGCCTGGGCCACGGGCGCCGGCACCAGTTCCAGCACGAGCGCAAAGGCGCCGGCGTCGGCCAGCATCTTGGCGTCGGCGACCAGGCGTTCCGCGGCCTCGGCGCCCCGTCCCTGGACCCGCGCTCCCCCGAGCGCATGCACGGACTGGGGCGTGAACCCGAGGTGCGCCATCACCGGAATCCCGATCTCCACGAGCCCGCCGACGGTGGGGGCCAGGCTCCTCCCGCCCTCGAGTTTCACAGCCGTGGCACCCGTCTGCTGCATGACGCGCCCCGCGTGCCGTTTCGCTTCCTCGATGGAGATCTGGTACGTGAGGAAGGGCATGTCGATGACGAGCATGGCCCGCTGCACGCCCGCGCGCACCATCCGGCCGTGGTAGATCATCTGCTCGAGGGTGGCCGACAGCGTCGTGGACTGACCGCACAGGACGGTATTGACCGAGTCACCGACGAGCACGATGTCGACGCCCGCGGCGTCCACCAGAGTGCCGAACAGCGCGTCGTACGCGGTCAGGGCAACGATGCGGCGGCCCTCCCGCTTCATGACGGCCAGATCGCGGATCGTGACGGGGCTAGTCGTGTCGGACATGGGGAGTCAGCTCCGCGAGCTCGCGTTGCCAGAAGGGGCGATCGTTGATGGCCGGATGAGGAATGGCGAGGCCCGGCTCGGCGATCATCGCGTCACCGTAGCGGACGATGTCGAGATCCAGCGTGCGCGGGCCCCACCGAATGCGCCGCACGCGCCCGGCGCTCCGCTCGATCCGCAGACACGCGTCGAGCAGCGCGTGCGGCGCGAGTCGGGTGCGCAGCAGAGCCATCTGATTCAGGTAGTCCGGCTGGGAGACCGCACCCACCGGTTCGGTTTCCTCGATCTGGCTCACGGCGACGAGCTCCGTTCCGGGGAGCGTGGCCAGCGCGGCCCTGGCGTCCGCCAAGTGGCGCGCGCGGTCGCCCAGGTTCGAGCCGAGGGCCACGAACGCCCACTCAGGGTGCGTCGGCTCGGTCATGACGGCCGCGTTCCAGAACAACCTCGACGTAATCCAGCGGGCCGGGGATCGGGGCGTGGGGCTTGCGGGCCGCCACGCGAACCCGCTCCACGGCGGCGATCTCCAGTACGCGCGCGGCGATCTTCTCGCACAGGGCTTCGAGCAGGCGGTGCGGGCTGCGTCCAACCGTGTCGGCGACCGTCGCGTAGAGGTCGCGGTAATCCACCAGCTGGCTGGGCGAGTCGGTCCGACCCACCTGGCCGAGCGGGAGCCAGACCGTGACGTCCAGCTCGAGCGGTTGCGGCACGTGCTCTTCGTGCGGCAGCAGCCCCACGAGCGTGTGGAATCGCATGCCCCGGAGCATGATCCGGTCGCCTTTCATGCCACCGCCGCCGTGTCGAGGGCCCGCCGCAGCTCGCGGACGAGGGCGCGTGCCGCGGGCACGCCATCGGCGAGCCGGCGGACGAGTGCCGTTCCGACGACCACCCCGTCCGCCAACCCGGCCACCGCGCGTGCCTGTTCGCCCGAGTCGATCCCGAAGCCCACGGCGATCGGGAGGCTCGAGTGCGCGCGGATGGCGGCGACCGAACGGGCGAGGTCGGCCGTGACGGGGGTCCGGGCGCCCGTCACGCCGAGGCGGGCGATCAGATAGACAAACCCGTCGGCCGAGGCGAGGAGGCCGACCAGCCGGCCGGGCGAGGTCGTGGGTGCCACCAGCCGGATG
>JAOTWJ010000089.1 GCA_029862925.1 Gemmatimonadota bacterium | reverse complement strand
CCCGGCCCGTACGGCTCCCACGAGCACATCGGAATCTGTCACTGCTGAATGGTGAGCGTCGCCTTCATGCCGAGCATCTCGTGGGGCGTGCAGAAGTACGCGTAGGTTCCCACGGGTGCGCCCGCGAACGAAATTTCGTACGCCTCGTTGGCCTGAATCAGGAGCTTACCGGCCAATGGGCTCATTTGGTCCTTCAGGCCGGCGCTCAACACGTCCTTGGCACCCGCCGGAATCTTGTCCGGGTAGAAGGCCACGTTGTGCGGACCGCCGCTCACGTTGATCCACCGGACGCGGTCCCCCACCTTGACGGTGAGCGTCGCCGGCTGATACACGTACTTGCCGTCGGCCGTAAGCAGCATCTGCACCTGATGCACGGTTCCGGTCACACCTGCCTGGGCGGGCGCGGCCTCCGGTGCCGCGGCCCCTCCCTGCGCCCCGGCATTTGCCTGCGGTTCTCCACCCCCACACGCCATCGCGACGAGCGCGACGGCTGCCAACACCTGACGCATCGCTAGCTCCCTGCGCGCATCGTGCGCGCCCTGCCGGCTTCCGGTATTTCGACCCCGCCCCGCGAGCGCGCGGTTGGCGTCGCGGGGCGGCTTGTGAACGCGGCCACAAGATACCCATGCGTGGGGACCGGTGGTAGGGGACGGGGTTGCGCGTCGAACAAAATCAGTGAGCTTTCAGGCGCCATGCAATCCCCTTCCCTGCTTGGACTTGCAGCACTCACCCTCGGCCTCACCGGGTGCGCCATCCTGGGCTTCGGCCCACCGACCGCGATCGTGGACGGTTGGGTGTACGCCGCCGAAGATCAGGTCCCGCTGCCGAACGCCGAGGTCTGCGCCTTCGGATCCGACACGACCTGCGTGCGGGCGGACGCAGCCGGATACTACCGGATCCGGCTCGTGGCCCAGACCATCGTGCTCCGATTCCGCTTCGGCCAGTTACCGCCCGCCGTGTCGGACACCGTGCGGGTCGAGCCCCCACTCGGGCAGAGCGTGAGCTGTGCGATCTCGAATCGGCTCGTGCTGGCGGACGATCCCCTGCCCTGCCTGCGCGTGATCGGTCGCTGACGCGTGCCGCCAGTTCCTCCATGCCGGTCGCTGGGCCGGCAGTGTCGCGAACTCGCGGTGACGCTCCGCGTCGCGGATCTCGACGACGACACCCCGACCCTGCAGGACGCCGCCGCCACCTGGCTCCTGGGTCACACCGACCGGATCACGTTCGGGACGCCATACGTCGAGCACCGGCAAGTGCTGGTGCGCGCCGTCGTCCACGTGCCGTGCAAGTATCTGCGGGACGGAAGGGCGGACGGACGGAAGGACGGGAAGACGGCTGGGCCGGAGGTTCGCTGCGAGGCGCATGGGTTCCGCGGGCGGTTGCCGCCGCCGGCGCGCCGGGAGCGAGCCACCCTGCGGCAGGACGACGAGCGGTTCACCGTCGTGCACCGGCAGCGCGTCCGGGAGATGGCGCTACCGCTGAAACACGCGGGGCGCCGCGCTCTCCCCGTGATTCATCACGGCTCGAACCCCTGCGCCGCGGCCCCGTGCCGGACGGCGGACAACACCCAGGGGGCAGCTTGCTGCCGCGACCTCACGATCGACGTGGTCGCGCTGGACGGGGCCAGCGACGAACTGGAGGCGCTGCTCCGCGCGCGGAAGTCGCCCTACCTCTGCAAGGTGGCCCGCTCCAATCCCACCACCCTCGAATGCGAGATCATCTCGGCGTGCGGGTATCTGGATACGGACGGCGTGCACTGCGTCCTCCATGGACGCGTGCGGCCCGACGGCCGGCCCGCCAAACCGAGCATCTGCTCCGAATGGCCCGAACCCGACGAAGAGGATTTCACGGGACATCCGGGGTGCGTCTTTCTCTAGACGGCTCGGCGGTCAGGCGGGCAGACGGATAGCGGTCTCCAGGCGGAAGGCCTCAGGGCGTTCCTCCAACATTCCCTGATCCCTGCCATCGACGAACCGCTTGCCGTCTCGCCGTCTGAAACCGTCTCGCCGCTCAGTTCTTGTGCAACTTTTTCCCCCTCCCTCGTCTCCCAGTATGAACCCCGCAGGGAGACACCGATGCGAGCCATGGTTGCCTTTGCCAGCGCGGCCCTATTCGCCGTCGCGGCACCGGTTTACGCGCAGGGCTGGATCGAGCCCGACCGCCCCGTTCTGAATGGGGGCGTCGTCAAGCTCCGGACCGAAGTATCGGTCCGCGTGACGGGCCGGATTGCCCGGGTCGAGGTCGAGGAGTGGTTCCAGAACCGCGGCGGCGGACTGGCCGAGGGCGTGTATCTGTATCCGATGTCCGGCGAAGCCGTGTTCAGCAACTTTTCGCTGTTCCAGGGCGAGGACGAGCTGCGTGGCGAAACGATGGATGCCGAGCGCGCCCGCGCCATTTACGAGGAGATCGTGCGCCGCAAGCGCGATCCGGCACTCATCGAGCTCGTGGGCCACGGGCTCGTGCGCGCGCGCGTGTTCCCCATCGCGGCCGGCGAAACGCGGAAGATCACGTTGCGCTACACCCAGCTGATGAGCCGGGCCGGCGACGCCCTCGCGTTCCGCTATGCTGCCGGTGGCGCACCGCAGATGACTCGGCGGCCGGTCGAGGGGAATCCCGGCCCGACGCCCCAGCGCGAGGCCGCGCCGCTCACATTCCTGCTCACGGCCGACAGTGCCGCCGCCTTTGCCGACCCCTTCTCCCCGACCCATGCCGTGGACGTCACGCGGCGCAGCGGGCGCCTCACGGTGCGTCCGCGGGGCGCGCTCGAGGGTGACTTTGCCCTGTTTCTCCCCCTCACGCGCACCACGGTCGGGTTGACGCTCGCGACCCATCGGCTGGGGAACGAGCACGGCTATTTCATGCTGACCCTCTCGCCCGCGGCCGCGCGGGCCGCCGGAGCCCCCCGCGACCTCACGGTCGTCGTGGACGTGTCGGGCTCCATGTCGGGTCAGAAGATCGAGCAGGCTCGCGCGGCGCTGCACCAGCTGCTTGGCACACTCGGCCAGGCCGACCGGTTCCGGCTGATCAGCTTCAGCTCGGCCGTCCGGCCGCAGCAGGGCGACTGGGCCCGCGCCACGCCCACCGCGCTCCGCGCCGCCCGCGCGTGGGTGGATGCGCTCCGGGCGGACGGCGGGACGAACATCGCCGGCGCGCTCACGGAAGCGTTTCGGCTCCCGTCGCATGACGACCGTCTGCCGATCGTGCTGTTCCTGACGGATGGGCTTCCCTCGGTGGGCGAGCGCAACCCCGAGCGAATCGCGGCGCAGGCGGAACGGGACCGAGGGCGCGCGCGCGTGTTCGCGTTCGGCATCGGCTACGACGTGAACACCTACCTACTGGATCGTCTGTCGGCGGCCGGCCGCGGCGCCACCGCGTACGTCGAGCCGCACGAAGACGTCGAGCGCACCGTGGGCGGACTGGTGGCCAAGATTCAGCATCCCGTGCTCACCGACCTCGCGCTCGACGCGTCGGTTCGCCTGCGCGAGATCTACCCCGAGCGCCTGCCGGACCTGTTCGCGGGTGAGGAGTTGGTGGTGTTCGGGCGCTACGAGACGACGGCGGCCGCGGCGCGCGTGACGCTTGCGGGCCGTCGCGACGGCCGCACCGAGCGCTACCAGCGCACCGTCGGATTCCCGGACCACGCGCCGGGCAACGACTTCATTCCACGGCTCTGGGCCGCCCGCAAGCTCGGCGCGCTGCAGCAGGCGGTCCGCCTCAACGGAAACGATCCGGAGCTGGTGGAGGAAATCAAGCGCACGGCGCTGCGCTACGGGCTGTTGAGCGAGTACACGGCGTACCTGGTGCAGGAGCCGGAGATGGTCGCCGACGCCCGTGGACGGGGGCAGCGCCGCGCGTTCGAGGCGCCGGCCGCGGCACCGGCGCGGGCGAGCGGGGTGGGCGCCGTGATGAGCGCCAAGGCCGATCGCGCGCGCCGCGAGGTGAAGAGCGCGGCTGAGCTCGACGCCGCCGACGAGGTCATGCTGCAGCGCGGGCACATGGGCCAGGCGCAGCATGTCGCGGGCCGGGTCTTCACGGACCGCGACGGCGTGTGGACCGATGTGCGGCACGGCGACTCGCTGCCGGTGGTCACCGTGGAGCCGTTCAGCCCCGCGTACTTCGAGCTGCTGCGCCAGCTGCCGGAGTTGAGTCCCTACGTCCAGCGGTTCGAGCGCGTGCTCGTGGCAGGCCATGCGGTCAGCGTGCGGATCGCGCCCGGCGGAACGGCGGATCCGCAGGACCTCAGACGTGTGGTTGGGCGGTTCCGCACACCGTAGATTGCACTCGTGCCCACGGACTGGTCCGCGATCTACCGTACCACGTTTCCGGACCTGGTTCGCTTCCTGTACCGCAAGGTATGGGAAGCGGACCGGGCCCAGGACCTCGCGCAGGAGGTGTTCGTGCGAGCCCTCGATCACGATCCGGAGCACCCGCGGGCCTGGCTATTCACGGTGGCGGCGAACCTCGCGCGCGACGAGGCGCGGAGCGCGATTCGGCAGCGGCGGCACCTCGCGCTGATCAAGACCGAGCGGCCCGCGCCGCTGGTTCCGCCACCGGACGAGGAGTTGGAACAACGCGAGCAGCACGAGGCGGTGCGCGCGGCTCTGGGCGACCTCGGCGAACGGGACCGGGAAGTGCTCCTGCTCTGGGACGCGGGCTTCGACTACGACGAGATCGCCCACCAGACGGGACTCGCGCGTGGGGCCATCGGGACGACGCTGTCCCGCGCACGCAAGCGCCTGGTGGAGGCGTACCGCAGCAGGGAGGGAACCGATGCCGCACTTGGATGACGGCCACATCGCCGAGCTGATTGACTCGGCGGGCGCGGCGGGCGGAACGGACCGGGCGGTCGCAGCCCACCTGCGCGAGTGTGCGGCGTGTCGCGAACGCGTGGAGGAGGCACGGGCGCTCGCGGCGGAGGCCCGCCGCATTCTCGCCCGCGCGGTCCCCTCCGGACGGGCCGCGTCCGTCGTCCCTCCCTTCGACGAGGTGCTGGTGCGGGCTGGTCACGCTGCCCCTCGACGCCGGCGCGGGGTGCCCTGGCGCGGGCTCGCGTGGGCGGCGACGGTCGTCATGGCTGTCGGAGTCGGGTGGTACGCACGCGGCGAGCTGCTCGGGCCGACGGGCTCGCTGCGGGAGGCCGGTGACGCCGTCGCCCCGATGGCCCGCCTCGAGCGGACCGGGGACGATCGCGCGCCATCCTCGCTCGATACGCTCCCGGCGGCAGCGGCGGGGCGGTCGTCGGTCGCGGCCACACCGGCGCCGGCCCGGGCCCTCGCCTCCGAGCCGACCGCGCGGGTGGACCGCGACGAGGCGGCGGCCCCGGGCGGGACCCGCGGCGCCGTCGTGCCGGCCGAGAGCGCGCTCGTCCCCCCCCGGCAGGAACGGCAGCCGGCCGCCGCCGAAGCCCCGCGCCCGGCACCAGCACCCCAGCGCGAAGAACGGGCTCGGCTGCAGACCGAGAACGAGGTGGCGGATCGTCGCGTGGTCGGTCTGGTCGCACCGCAGGCGGCCAAGGCCGGCGCGGCCGATCAGGTGGCGGTCGCGTTCCGGTGGCAGCCCGTCACGACGACCGAGGCCACGCGATTGCTCGGTCGGGAGCCCCTGGTCGTGCGCGCGTACCCGGTCCTCGACGTGAGCGTCCTGGGCGACGCGGATTCCGTCGTGCGCGTGCGTCAGGCGTCGGGCGACTCAACGGTGCTCGAGCTCCTCCAGTGGCGCGACGTCGCGCCGACGACTCGCGCGCGGGAGGCGGGGCCGGAAGCAGATCGAGGCCGGGACGCCCGCGCGCTCCCACCCTTCATCGGGAACGAGGCCAGGGCTACGGTCGGCGGCTTGCGCGTGGTCGCGCGCGCCGCGCTCGACGTGGATTCCTTGCGGGTGTTGCTCGCGGGGCTGCGGTAGGCGAAGCAGGCCACCTATCCCGCGCGGCGGATCCGAATCAGCTCCGCAACGACCGCGATCCCGATCTCGCCCGGCGTGTCGGCGCCGATCGCCTCGCCAATGGGCACCGTCACCCGCTCGAGCGCCTCGCGGGGCACGCCGGCCTGGGCGAGCGCCTTCCAGATCACTTCCCGTTTGCGCCGACTGCCCAGCATGCCGACGTAGCGCGCCGCCGTGGCCGCCGTGCGTTCCACGACCAGGGCATCCATCGCGTGACCCCGCGTGCACGCGATCACGTAGTCGTCCTCGTCGAGCACCAGCCCGTCGAGGACGGCGCGCAGATCGTCCACCACCACCTCGTCGGCGGTCGGCAGCCGCTCGACGTTGGCGAACTCCGCGCGGTCGTCCACCACCATCACGTGGAAGTCCGTCCCGGCCGCGGCGCGGGCGATCTCACAGCCCACGTGGCCGGCCCCGAAGACGAGCAGCCGGGGGCGCCGTAGCACGGGCTCCACCAGCAGACCGGCGTCCGCATCCATGGTCACGGCGGTCACCGCGGGCACCGCGGGCACGGCGGGCCAGTCCCCGACTCCGTGCGTCTCCCGCTCGATCCGGATCGCTTTGCGCGCGCCGCCGCTCCAGTCCACCGCCGTGAAGACGGCACCGCGCCGGCGGGCGGCGATCGCCTCGGCCACAGCCAGGTACAGGGCCGCGGCATGCGACCCGTTCACGACGGGCTCCACGAACAACTCGACGGTGCCCCCGCACGACAGCCCGAGATCGCCGGCCACGTCCGCGTTGAGCGTGTGCCGCACGAGGGCCGGCGCGCCGGTGCGCATGGCGTCCAACGCCTGTCCGATGACGTCCGCTTCGAGGCATCCGCCGCCAATCGTGCCGGCGCGGCGTCCCGCGGCCGTCACCATCATCTTCGCATCCGACGCCATGGGCAGCGACCCACGGCGCCGCGCGACCGTAGCGAGCGCCCCCCGATCGCCGGTCGCCGCCAGCTCGGCGGCCGCTCGCCAGATGACTTCCCGCTCCTTCACGCCGACGGCAGCTCCTCGAGCCGGGCGACGGCTCGCCGCAGATGGGGAATGACGATCGATCCGCCGACGACGAGCGCGACGGAGAACGCGTCGAACAACTCGTCATCCGTCACCCCTTCTTCCCGGCACCGCACCGTGTGATACGTGATGCAGTCGTCACAGCGAAGCACCAGGGACGCCACCAGCCCGAGCAACTCCTTGGTCTTCACGTCGAGCGCGCCGGCCTCGTACGCGCGCGTGTCGAGCGCGAAGAACCGCTTGATGTGGAGGTTCCCCGCATTGAGAATCGCCTCGTTCATCTTCTCCCGAAAATGCCGGAATTCGGCGAGCGAGGGCGGGGTGTCGGACATGACGGCTCCGGACTGGGGATACTCTAATCTATCACGGGATGACGGGAGGACGGGAGGACGGGATGACGGGAGGACGGGATGACGGGTTGACGGGATGGCGAAGGGAGGGAACGACGCAGCTGACCGGCGATCCCGACCCGCTGTCCGTCCTGCCGTCCTTTCGTCCCAGCTCAGTGATGCCCCAACGCCAGTGCTCGCTCGGCGAGGCGTGGGCTCACCATGGGGAAGGCCCGCGCGAACAGCCCGTACGCCAGGAGGAACAGGCCCAGAAAGCCGAGGCTGATGCCGATTTCCGGCAGGCCCACGGCGGGCCTACCGCCGAACGACGGCTCGACCTGGAGGAACCGCTCGAGCCACATGCCGAGCGTGCTGATGACCGCGAACAACGCGAACGTGAACGGCGTGATCTTCGCCCGTACCCAGATGAGTCCCCAGAAGGGGACGACGAACACCATCATCAGCACCAGCACCGCCACCGGCCGCCACTCACCCCACATGCGGAAGAAGAGAAACGCGGTTTCTTCCGGCAGGTTGCCGTACCAGATCACCAAGACGTGGCTATAGGTGAGGTAGGCCCAGAACACGGTGAGCGCGAAGATCAGCTTGCCCAGGTCGTGGAACTGCTGCCGTCCGATGAGGTCCGTGAGGCGCAGACGGCGGCGCCAGTAGACCATCATCAGGCCGAGCATCGTGAGGCCGGTGAGGAACGACCCCATGAAGTAGTAGGCGCCGAACAAGTTGCTGTACCAGTACGGAGCCAGCGACATGATCAGGTCGAAGGCGAGCAATGAGAAGACGTACGCGTAGAGCAGGCAGAGAATCGGCGCCAGGCGATTGATGCGTCGCTCGAGCGCGGCGACGTGGGCCGGGCTCCCATCGTAGTCTCCCGCGATGCGCGCGTAGAGCCGCTGCCGCCATCCGGTCGCCTGATCGCGCAGGGCGGCGACGTCCGGCTTGAGCTCCTGCCATACGAACGCGATCGCCACGCCGCAGACGACGAGCAGGCTCACGAGGTCGCGCCAGAACACCCAGGAGACCGTAAGCCACTTCCCGCGGGACGGCGTGGGGTGCTCGATCCACGGAAACACGTGCTCGCGCCCGAGGAACAGCACCAGAAACAGCACGAGCGCGACGGGCAGAAACGCCACCCCTGCTTCCGCGAACCGAATGATGGACCCCGCCCAAACACCCTTCGTGATCTTCTGGGCCGCGGCGAAAATCACGGCGCCGGCCGCGAGACCGGTGAAGAAGACGAAATTGACCAGGAACATGCGCCATGCGCGCGCCGGGTCGTCGCCCATGGCGAGCAGCACGAAGAGGCCAAGGCCGAACACGGCCAGCGCGGCCCCCAGGACCATGAGTCCGCCGACGGGCGCCGTGGCGGCGCGCCGATAGGCCTCCTGATGCGAGGTCGCCAGGCTCATCGGCCGACCCCCTGGAGCAGGCGCGTGTAGTTCACCACATGCCACCGGTCGTCGCCGCGAATCCGATCGCCGTACGCCGGCATCACGCCCCGGCCGTGCCGGACGAGGGCGTGCAGGTACCCGTCGGTGTACCGCTTGGCCTGATCCGTCAAAATGCTCGGTGCCACCAGCAGCTTGGTATTCACGGGCCCGTCGCCCGCCCCTTTCTCGCCGTGGCACGGGAGGCAGTAGATGTCGTACTCGCGTTTCCCCCGTTCGAGGGAGCTGGCGGTGCGCGCCATCGGATTCCGGTCGGCGTCGATGGCGGGCAGGTTGGCCGGCGTGATGGGGAGCGGCCGCTCGCCCCCAGTCACCGGGATGGTCCCCTCCACCGGGGGCCGAGGGACGGGCCATTTGTACGGCTGGATCGCGAGGCCACGGTGCATCGTCGAGAACCATGGTACGAGCGCGATCGCGTCGTCGGGACCGGGGACCCGGCGCAGGCCGTCGGGCCAGTGCTCCACCGAGCACCCCACCGCAGCCCCGACCAGGAGCAGCACCACCAGGCTACGCTTCAACCCGCACCTCCTCCGCCCCGGACGTCTGGAGCAGCTGCTGCACCGCGTTGCGTCGCTCGGCCGGACACGGGACGAAGATGCCCACGTGATCGTCCGTGAACCGCGGGTCGTACGCCGCGGCCCGCCGGTTCCGAATGATGTGGACGATCAGGCCCGTGATCGTGGCGAGCGCACCGACGAGGATGGTGAGCTCGAAGCCGATTACGATGTAGGGGATCACCGACGGGATGGGCTTGCCGCCCACCACGATGGGATAGTCCACCGACATCCACAGGGCCATCAGGAAGCCGAGCGACAGGCCGGCAAGCCCGCCCAGCAGCGTCCACCCCCGAACGGGGCTGATGCGATGCCCGATCGCCGCCGCGATCTCGTGGTTGGGGACCGGTGAGTAGACCGTGAAATCCCGGTACCCCATCTCCTTCAGCTCCCGTACCGCCTGTACCGCGTCGTCGACATGCCGGAACGCGGCCAGCACTCCCCCCGCGGGCGCGCTCATGCCCGTGCCCCCTTTCGCCGCGGCATCGGGATGATCTCCTTCACCTCGGTGATCGAGACCGTCGGGAAGTTCTTCGCGAACAGCAGGAACCACATGAAGAACCACGCGAAGCTGCCGGCCAGGATCGTCCAGTCCACCCAACTCGGCGTATAGTGCCCCATCGCGTACGGCTCGTACTCGAACGACAGCGAGACGACGATGATCACAAAGCGCTCGAACCACATGCCCAGATTCACGAACAGCGACAGCACGAACAGCGCGGGGATGCTGCGCCGCACCTTGGGGAACCACAGGAACAGCGGCAGGACGCCGTTGCAGAGCAGCATCGTCCACGTGGCCCACCAGTACTCGCCGAACGCCCGGTTCCAGAACGACGCCCGTTCGAACGGATTGCCGCTGTACCAAGCGACAAAGTACTCCATGAGGTACGCGTAGCCGACGATCGACCCCGTGAGCAGCAGGAGCTTCGCGAGGTTCTCGAAGTGGATCACATTGATGTAGCGCTCGAGCTGAAACACCTTGCGGAGCGGGACAATGAGCGTAATCACCATCGCGACGCCAGAGTAGATCGCGCCGGCGACGAAGTACGGGGCGAAGATCGTGGCGTGCCAGCCCGGGACGATGGACATCGCGAAGTCCCACGACACCACGCTGTGCACCGACAGCACGAGCGGGGTCGCGAGGGCCGCGAGATACAGGTACGCCTTGGTGTAGTGCCGCCACTGCTGGTCGGTGCCGCGCCAGCCGAGCGCCGTGATCCGGTAGAGCTTCTTGCGCCAACCGATCGCCTTGTCACGGATGGCGGCGACGTCGGGCACGAGGCCCACGATGAGGAAGAGCGTGCTGACGGTGAAGTACGTGGACACGGCAAACACGTCCCACACCAGCGGCGACTTGAAGTTCACCCAGAGCCCGCGTTGGTTGGGATACGGGATCAGCCAGTACGCGTACCAGAGGCGGCCCACGTGGATGAGCGGGAACAGACCGGCCGTCATCACCGCGAAGACCGTCATTGCCTCGGCGGTCCGGTACACCGACGTGCGCCACGCCGAGCGGAAGAGGTACAGGATGGCCGAGATCAGCGTGCCCGAGTGGGCGATGCCGACCCAGAACACGAAGGTCGTGATGTAGACGCCCCACATGACCGGCGGGACGTAGCCGGCCACCCCGAGCCCGTAGCGGATCTGCCACAGCAGCGCGAACGCGCCCGCCGCGAGCACGGTGAGCACGAACGCGAGCAGGACATAATAGCCACGCTTGGGAGTCCCGAGGGTCGCCGCAATGTCGCGGGTGACCTCGTGATACGTGGGGTGCGCGTGGTGCGCCGGTGCGGGATCCGGATGCACGGTCGTCGCCATCGCCGGCTACGCCTCCTCCGCGAGGTTCCGCACCTTCATGAGGTACGTCACCGCCGACTTCGTGTTGAGCCCGTCGAGCACGTGATACGCGCGCGGGTCCGCCGCGAGAGCCGCGACGCGGGACGCCGGGTCCGTCAGATTGCCGAAGGTGATCGCGCCGGCCGGGCAGGTCTGCTGACAGGCGGTGACCACGTCGCCGTCCCGGAGTGGCGTGCCCCTGAGCCTGGCTGCGTTCTGCGCGCCCCGGATGCGCTGGACGCAGAACGTGCACTTCTCCATGACGCCCTTCGACCGGACGGTCACGTCGGGGTTGAGCAGCCAGTGCAGCGGGTCCGGCCAGGCGAAGTACGGGTCGACCGGCTCCGACATGTCGTACCAGTTGAAGTACCGCACCTTGTAGGGGCAGTTGTTGCTGCAGTACCGTGTCCCCACGCAGCGGTTGTACACCTGGCCGTTCAGGCCGTCGGGCGTGTGGTACGCGGCGAACACCGGGCAGACGGGCTCGCAGGGAGCATTGCCGCAGTGCTGGCACATCATCGGAACGAACCGCACTTCGAGCGGTTCCCCGTCCTCGCCACCCTCGAAGTACCGCTCGATCCGGATCCACTGCATCTCGCGTCCTCGGCGCACCTGATCGGGGCCGACGAACGGCACGTTGTTTTCAGCCGAGCAGGCGGCGACGCAGGCGTTGCAGCCGGTGCACGACGCGAGGTCCACGGCCATGGCCCACCGCGTGGTCTCGAACGCGTACGGCCCGTACCGGGTCGCTTCCCGCTGCTCCGCGGCAACGTCTTCGAGTACGTGTTCTTCGCGCTCGGGGATCGGCGCGGCGTGCTCGGCATGACCGGCATGCTCGAGCTCGCCGTGCGCGATCCCGGCAACGGTCACCGCCTGCGCGATGCCACGGCCGAGCTGCCGGTTGCGGCCCTCGGTCTTCGCGAGCCGCTCGTGCCGCCCCGAGAGGCGGAGCGTAACGGCCGCGTAATGCCCCACTCCACCGAACGGCGTGGGCTCCGGCGCGAGCAACCGGAACACATTGACGCCGCG
>JAOTWJ010000265.1 GCA_029862925.1 Gemmatimonadota bacterium | reverse complement strand
GTAGAGAATCCACGCCCCGGCGGGAGCCGTGGCGAGGATGCCGTCGCACGCCCGCGCCCGTGCCTGCCGGCCGGGCGGCCGACCGGGCACCCAGATGCGGCAGTGTCCCGGCGGAGGCAGGTGGCCCGGCGGGACGCCGAGCGCGACGGCGGTGTTGGGGCCGGCGGCGGCCGAGGGATTCGGCGCGACGACCACGGTTTTGCGGCTGCAGCCCGCGACCGTCAGCAGGGCCGCAACGAGAACCGGTGCGGAGATGCGCATACGACCCCCTCCGAGACTGATGGTGTGACCGACGATCTCGTCCGCCGACTGCTCGACGTCATCCCCCGGCTCGAGCGCCCCGTGGTCTGGCTCGAGGACGGCGCCAGCCGCGGCCGGGTGCGCCTCGCCTGGGGGGCGCGGACGCGGCACCGGGTCCCGTGGGACCCCGGTGCGGATGGCGTGGACTCGTTGCGCGTCGCGGTGGCCGGGTCGCGGCTGTACGGCGTGCTGGCGTACGACCTCGGCCTGCCCCCCCGCGCGGCGCGCCACCGTCCTCCGGTCGCACAGCCCCTGGTGGACCTGTTCGAGCCCCAGCACGAGTTGATCATAGACGTTCCGCGGAACGCGATTGTGACGGGGATCATGCCGGACACGGTGGACGCGGCCGACCCGATCCCTCCCGTCCTCCGGTCCTCCCGTTCTCCCGTGGCCTTGCTCTCCCGCAGCTTCACCCAGCCGGCCTTCGAGGCCGCGGTGCGCCGCATCCAGGACCACATCGCCGCGGGCGACGTCTATCAGATCAACCTCGCCCTGGCCGAATGTTTCGCGGTCGGCGCGACGCCGTGGGAGGTGTATCTGCGCGTCCGGGCCATCAACCCGTCGCCGTGGATGGGCTTCGCCGATTTCGGCGATTGGCAGATCGTGAGCGGGTCACCAGAGCTGCTAGTGGAGGTCGGGGGACGCGGCGGGCCGGACGGGCTCGAGATTCGCACGCGGCCGATCGCGGGCACGCGCAAGAAGACCGGGGATCCGGCGCGCGACGCGGCGATGCGGTCGGAACTGGTGCTCGATCCCAAAGAGCAGGCCGAGCACCGGATGCTCGTGGACCTCGCGCGCAATGACGTGGGACGTGTGGCGACGTTCGGGTCGGTGCGGGTGGCGGCGCGGGAGGAAGTCGAAGAGTATTCACACGTATTCCATCTGGTGAGCGAGGTGGTGGGTACGTTGCGGTCGGATCTCGGGTCGTGGGATGCGGTGGCCGCGCTCTTCCCGGGCGGGACGATCACCGGCGCGCCCAAGATCCGGGCGATGGAGCTGATCGCCGATCTCGAGCCCGTGGCCCGCGGCGCCTACACGGGGGGACTGGGTTGGATCGCACCCGAGGGAACGCAGTTCAACATCCTCATCCGTTCGGCGGTGTTCCGCGACGGGGTGGCGTGCGTCCAGGCGGGTGCGGGCATCGTGTGGGACTCCGATCCGGCGCGCGAGTGGCGCGAGAGTCGGCGCAAAGGGTCGGCCATGCGGCTGGCGTTGGGCTGCACCGCATGAGCGACGCACCGGCGCTGTTCGAGACGATGCGCGTGCGGCAGGGCCTGCTGCCGCTGCTCGATCGACACGTGCGACGTCTCACGCGAGGCAGTCGCGCCGTGGGGATCGCCCCGCCGCTGGCCGCGCTGGCCGAGGACGCCGTCGCCCGCGCGGGAACGGGCTCGCCCGAGGGCGTGCTTCGGGTCGTGTGGGACGGACAAGCGGCCACCTGGAGCGAGCGTCCGCTCCCGGCCGACACGAGGCTCCGGGTCGTCACGGTGGCGGAGCCGCACCCCGGCTACCCCGTGAAGAGCGTCTCCCGCGAGCCGTTCGAGCGCGCGCTGGCCGAGGCGCAGACCCGGGGAGCGGACGAACCGCTCCTGCTCACCGGCGCCGGTCGGGTGGCCGAGGCCGCCCGGTTTGCCGTTGCGTGGCTGGACGGCGCCGCGGTCCGGCTGCCGGATCTGGAACTCGGCGTGCTGCCGAGCGTCGGGATCGCGCGGCTGCTCGAACTCGCGGCGGCCCGCGGGGTGCCGGTGATGTCGGGGCAGTTCCGGCGGCGCGCGCTCGAGGGCCGGCCCCTGGTGCTCGTGAACGCCGTGCGCGGGATCGTGCCGGCCGCCACGCTGGACGGCGTGCAAGTGCCAGTGGCGGAGCTGTTTACGGGGCTGGCGGCGGCGTTCTGGCCGGCCGCTTGACCCTCTTCTTGGAGAAGTCTACGTTCCAATGCTCGTGGGGAGCAGGGAGCCGTGGTCAGCCGTCCGACCGTCTCGCCGAGTTTCTCCGAGCGACATGGTGGCTGTAGCTCAAAGGTTAGAGCGCCGGACTGTGGCTCCGGAGGCTGCGGGTTCAAGTCCCGTCAGCCACCCTTGAAGAATGGCGAATGACGAATGACGAATGGCCCATGTCGAGTGGCCATGCTGATCGTTCACCGCTGGACATTCGTCGTTCGAGATTCGTCATTCGACATTGAGTTCATAGGTCCGTAGCTCAAGTGGTAGAGCACCGGTCTCCAAAACCGGGGGTTGCAGGTTCGAGTCCTGCCGGGCCTGTTACGACGAAGGGCCGCGACGTCGTCGCGGCCCTTCGTCGTACAGGACCGACAGGCTCTTTGCCCTCGCTCCTCGCTGCGCTCGGAGCATCGGGTCGAGTCCTGCCGGGCCTGTGAAAGGCGGCGCAAATGCGCCGCCTTTTTCACCGGCCCGCACCCTCAGTAGGACCGACGTTCCGTGATGGATACCGGAATGTTCTTCGTC
>JAOTWJ010000088.1 GCA_029862925.1 Gemmatimonadota bacterium | reverse complement strand
CATCACGGCCCAACCCAGCAGCGGGCTCCACGCGGGCAGGGAGCCGCCGAGGTGGGGGTCGAGCGCGCGCGCCTGGAGGGCGACCCACGCCCAGATTCCCAAGAAGCCCGTCATGTACACCAGCGCACGCAGGGCGGTGAAGACTCGGTTCATGGCACTTCCTCGGTGTCGGGCGCTTCCAGTCAGGCTGGCATCGCAGTAGTATTGCGACCCGTATGCCCGATCCCGCTAGTGCCGCCGCGTTTTACGTCGTCTTTCTCTTCTCGACGGTGTTGCACGAAGCGGCGCACGCTTGGGCGGCGCTGCTGGGCGGCGACCGCACCGCCTATCACGGCGGGCAAGTCAGCCTCGATCCGCGGCCCCACATCAAGCGGGAGCCCTTTGGGATGGTGGTGCTCCCGCTGATCTCGGTGGTGCTCTCGGGCTGGCCGTTCGGGTTCGCGAGCGCACCGTACGATCCTCGCTGGGCCATGCGGTTTCCCAAGCGTGCCGCGCTGATGGCCTTGGCGGGCCCAGCGGCCAACCTCGCGATGGTGCTGCTCGCGGCGCTGGCGCTGCGCCTCGGGTTCATGACCGGTGTGTTCGAAGCCCCCGAATCGATACGGTTCGCCCACGTGGCCCGCGCGACCGGCGGTGGGCTGTGGGCGGCGGTGGCGTTCGTGCTGGGCGTGTTCTTCTCGCTCAATCTGGTGCTGTTCGCGCTCAACATCATCCCGCTCCCGCCGCTCGACGGGAGCGCCGCAGTGCCGCTTCTGCTGAGCGATCGCGCCACGGAGAAGTACCAGCAGTTCCTCTGGAATCAGCCGGGCCTGGCGTGGATTGGCATTCTGATCGCGTGGCAGGTGTTCGATCAGATCTTCAATCCGCTGTTCCTGCTGGTGGTGAACCTGCTGTATCCGGGGGTGCGGTATGGCTAGCTGGGCGGTGAGAACTGACCAGTTGAAAACTGAAAACTGAAAACTGAAAACTGAAAAGAACGACTGCGGAATCGTCGTTCTTGCTTTTCACTTTTCAGTTTTCACTGGTCATGTCATCAAGAATCCGATATCCCCTCCCGCCTCCACCTCCCACGGGTCCCGCTTCGCCAGGAACAGACGCGCCGGCTGATCGCCCAGCAGCGTCACGCGATTCCCCTCGAGCCGCAGCATGGAGCCCTCGCGCAAGCCGATGACGGGCTTGCCGGGATTGGCCGCGGTGAACTCCAGCAGCCGCTCGCCGCGCGTCTCGCCCCCGTGGCTGGGAATGGTGGCGTCGGTGTAGTGCGGATTGATCTGGAACGGCACAAGAGCCAGGGCATCGAGTGTCGGCGGCTCCACGATAGGCATGTCGTTGGTCGTGCGGATCGTGGGACCGGCGACGTTCGCGCCGGCGCTCCACCCCATGTACGGCGTGCCTGCGCGGGCAGCCGCGCGGATTGCGTCCACCAGGCCCGTGTCGTACAGCGTCTTGAGGAGATGGAAGGTGTTGCCGCCGGAGACCGCGATGGCCCGCGCGCCGCGCACGGCGGCCACCGGGTCGGCCGCGGTATGCACGGAGCGCAGCTCGTAGCCGAGTTCGCGAAATCGCTGCGCGACCATGGCGGTGGCGTCGTCCCACGGCACGCGGACCACCGCATACGGCACGAACAGCACGTCGCGCACCTTGGCGGAGAGAAAGTCCCGGATCGCCTCACCCGCGTGCTCGAGGTAGCCCTTGCCGTAGTTACGGGAGTTACTGAGGAGCAGGAGCCGCATGTCAGCCATGACGCGATGTCCGCCGTTAGAGGAGTCTGAGCCCGTTGTGCACACGACGGTCGGAACCGACGAGCACCACCGCGCCGTCCGCACGCTGGACGCCAGTCACCAGGACCTCCGAAAGAAAGCCGGCAATCCGCTTGGGAGGGAAGTTCACCACTGCCAGCACCTGGCGGCCGATGAGGTCGTGCGCGGTGTAAAGATCAGTGAGCTGGGCACTCGAGTGCTTGGTGCCGATCTCGAGACCGAAATCCACGCGCAGCCGATAGGCGGGCTTGCGGGCCTCAGGGAACTCCTCGGCGGCGACGATCGTCCCGATCCGCAACTCGACCTTGTCGAAGTCGTCCCAGGTGAGCGCGGGCATGGCGCCCTCAACGGGTGAGCGCGTAGTAGACGACGTAGAACCAGGAGAACACGCCGTGCAGGATCGCCCACAGGATGGACTGATGCTGAGACCAGGAAATGGCGATGGCGAGCGCGGAGCCAAAGCCGATGCCGCTCCTGGCGACTTCCGTCTTCTTCATGCTTCCTCCGTCGTGGGGTCGCATCCAAGCGCCGGGGCGAAACCCCCCGGTCACCTCACGCGTCCTACTTACTAGAGTTGGCAGGGGCAGACCATGCCTCGCCGCGGGGTGTTGCAGATGGCAACGATGCGAATTGGGCGGCGCGTGCGCCAGTGGATCGGGGTGCTCTCGCTGCGACGGGTGCTGGCCGTCGCCGCGCTGGCGGGTGGCCTGGCGGCCACCGCCGTGGTGGGTGAGGCGGTGATCCGCGCGCGGCTGGATTCGCCGCTGGCGCGCTCGCCGACGCGCATCTACGCGCGGCCCGTGGCGCTGCGGCGAGGAGTGACGGTGGACGCCGGGGCGCTCGCGCGCCATCTCGATCGCGTCGGCTATCGCGAGGCGGGTCGGGGCAGTGTGGGGCCGGGCGAGTATCGCCTCACAGGTGATCGGTGGATCGTCGGACTGCGCCCGTTTCCAGCGCTGGGGCGAGCCGGCGCGGCGCCGGCGGTGATCCAGCTCGAGTGGGACGGAGCCATCCGCCGGATCGAGGACGCTGGGGGCTCGGGCCTCGACGAGCTGCTGCTCGAGCCGGTCCTGATCGCGACGCTCGATGGCGACGAGCGCGAGTCGCGCGAGCCGGTGCCGCTATCGGCCGTGCCGCAGTCGCTCGTTGAGGCGATTCTCGCCGTCGAGGACCGCCGGTTCTTCGAGCACGCCGGGCTCGATGTCACGCGCATCGCCGGAGCGGCCGTCGCCAACCTCCGCGCGGGCCGTGTGGTCCAGGGTGGCAGCACGATCTCGCAGCAGCTCGCCAAGAACCTCTTCCTGTCGGCCAGGCGGTCACCGATCCGCAAGATCCGCGAAGCGGCGATGGCCGTGGCACTCGAGGCGCGCTACGACAAGGCGCGGATGCTGGAAGCATATCTCAACGAGGTGTACTTCGGTCAGGACGGCGCCTATGCGATCCGCGGGGTGGGGAGCGCGGCGCGCTACTACTTCGACAAGGACGTGGGTCGCCTCAGCCTGGCCGAGTCGGCGCTGCTCGCCGGTATCGTGCGCGGCCCGAATCTCTACTCGCCCGTGCGTCATCCCGAGGCGGCGCGAGACCGCCGCGATCTCGTACTGTGGCTGATGCACGAGCAGGGTCGGATCGACGCGCGCGAGTACGGTCGCGCGCGCCGCGCGGCGCTGGGGATCCGGCGGACGCCGCGCGACCCACCGCTCGCGCGCCACTTCGTGGACGTGGTGGCCGCCGAGCTCGTCGAGGGGTTCGGGCGGAGCGCGCGGCGCGGCCATGCCGTGTTCACGACGCTCGACCCCGAGCTGCAGCGCGCGGCCGAACGCGCGGTGCGGGATGGGCTGCGCGACGTGGATGGCGCGCTGCGGGTCGGGCCGCGGGACGTGCGGCCCGAGGCGGCGCTGGTCGCGTTGGATCCGCGCTCCGGGGACGTCCTCGCGCTCGTCGGCGGACGAGACTATGGTCGCTCGCAATTCAATCGCGCGGTGCAGGCCCGCCGCCAACCCGGCAGCGCCTTCAAGCCCATCGTGGCGCTGGCGGCGCTCGGGCGGCTCCGTCCGGGCGAGCCGCCCGCGTTCACGCTCGCGTCGGTGGTGGAAGACGAGCCGCTCGTGGTCGAGACGCCGGTCGGCCGGTGGGAGCCCGACAACTACGACGGCCGCTTCCGGGGATCGGTGACGCTGCGGGTCGCGCTGGAGCGCTCGCTGAACGTGCCGTTCGCCCGGCTGGGACTGGCGGTCGGCGCCGAGCGAATCGCCGAAACGGGTCGCGCGCTCGGCATCGCCTCACCGCTGCGGGCGGTGCCTAGCCTCGCGCTGGGAACGTCGGAGGTGACGCCGCTCGAGCTCACGCGGGCGTTCGGGGTGCTCGCCGCCGCCGGCACGCGGGTCTCGACGCGTACGATCGTGCTCGTGACCGACGCGAAGGGCAACCCCCGGGGCGGCGCACGGTACGCGGGGGAGCGGGTGGTGGAGGCGGCGGAGGCGTATCTGGTGACATCCGCGCTCGAGGGGGCGGTCGAGCGCGGCACGGGACAGGCACTGCGGCGCTACGGGTACCGGGGTGCCGTCGCCGGCAAGTCGGGTACGTCGAGCGACTGGCGCGACGCGTGGTTCGTGGCGTACTCGCCGTCGATCGCCGTCGGGGCGTGGGTGGGGTTCGACGACGCGCGTAGCCTCGGACTCACCGGGTCGCGGGCCGCTCTGCCCATCGTCGGGCGTGTCCTCGCGGCAGCGGGTGGGCGCGACCGGGCGTTCCCCGTGCCCGACGGCGTGGAGTTCGTGGAGGTGAACTCCGAAACCGGGCTCCGCGCGGGCTACGGGTGCTGGGGCGAGCCGGAGGTGTTCCTCGCGGGCACCGCGCCTACGGAACGGTGCGGGCCGTCGTGGGGGGAGCGGTGGGATTGGGACTGGCGCGGGGCGATCGCCGCCCAGGCGGAACGCCTGTCGGTCGAGTCACGCCGACTGGCCGAACGGTTCCTGCGGGAGATGCGCCGCCGGCTCCTGGCGGAACTCCGCTAGGGCCGCAGCCAGCGTTCCGCCTCGGCGGCGTCGAGGAACACGGCGATCTTCATCGGCACGTCTTCGGCCAGCGCCGAGAGCATGCGCATCATCCCGTACGATGCCGCCGAATCCGTCACGATGGCCATGCGTGCTCCCGCGAAGATGCCGCCATGCTCCGCCACGTGGCCCACGAGACCGGCCACCTCCTCCGCGCTGGCCGGTCGCGCAATGGCGCGGTGGTCCGACAGGATCGCCATGCCGGGCCGGTAGTCGGGATCGGCCGCAAGCCGATCCACCGCCGCCCGCATGTCGTCGAGGGTGAACTCCCCGCTGACCGTGAAGCGTGCGACGCCTGTGGAGCCATCGATCATGAGCTCGATCGGCATGGCGCCTCAAGCAGTCCCGAGGAAGATGCGTCGCCCGCGCGGGCACGTCATCGGCTAGTGCCGCCGGTTGATGGGGCTCGTGAGCGCGTACACGACCGCGACCGCCAGCAGCACGGCCAGCACGAGCAGGAGCAGTTCGGCAGGGCGTCGCAGGCGACGCAGCGGGGCCGTGCGGACGGCGCACCACGCCGCGATCCGTCTGGCGATGCCCTCGGTGACGTCGGGCGGCACGCGCGAGAACCGAATCGGCGTGACGCGAAGCGGGAGATGAGGCATGGCGGTCTCCGGTAGTCGGTGCTTCCTCCTTTTACAAGTTGACAGGTCCCGCCGACTCGTCAACCCGCGGCGGGCATGATGGCCGGCCACCGGCTAACAACTGCGGGGTCTCGAGCGTATGTAGGGTGATCGGCGGATCCACCGCCGACGTGATACCGAGATTCGAGGAGCTCCTCAATGACGCGTCTTCTTGCCCTGACCATTGCCGCGGTGCTCGGCGCCGCGCCCGCGGCGACGGCCCAACAGCACCCCGGCTTTTCCGGAACGTGGAAACTGAATACGGAGAAGAGCGACGCACCCGGTCAGTTCGGCGGCGGGCCCGGCGCTCAGGCAGCAAGGCAGAACCTGGTCGTGACGATCGTCCAATCGGCCGACAGTCTGGTGATCACCCAGACCGTCGGCGGCCAGGGTCGGACGATCGTGCAGTATTTCGACGGCAAGCCGCACACGGGTCCCGGGGCGCGGGGTGGCGAGATGACCAGCACGTCCCGCTGGGACGGCGGCGCGCTCGTCTCGGAAGGCTCGATGAACATGGACACGCCCCGCGGCGCCATGGCGGTGACGTTCAAGGAAACCCGCACGCTGAGCGCCGACGGGAAGACGATGACGGTGGTCAGCACGACCGAGACTCCGCGCGGCGAGCGGACGCGGAAGACGGTGTTCGACAAGCAGACGTAGGGCCGTGGCCTGGCGGGGGCCGACGAGGATGCGCTAGCGCCCCCGCCGGGCCAGCCACCGGTCGCGAAAGGCCGACGCGAAGAAGTACAGCGCGCCGCCCGCCAACGCGCGATGGGGTTCCTCGCACCAGTTACCCGCCAGCTCCGCCTCGAAGAACTCGTACACCAGGTCCGCCGGCATCGCGCACCAGCGCGCGTGCTCGGGCGGCAACGCCGCGGGTCCGGCGCCGAAGGTGGGGATGGCGAAGTAGAAGGTCGGCGCGATGGCGACGGCGTACAGGGCGAGCGTCCACAGCGCGTCCAGGAGCGTCTCGCGCTTCGCGTCGTCTCGTGCCAGGCGACCGGACGCAAGACCGCTGAGCCGGTTGGCGAGCAGTCCCGCCAGGACCACCATGGGCCACCAGAACCGAAAGCGCAGGATTTCCGCGGCCGCGACGCCCACGAGCAGGAGGATGAGCCCGATAGCGGCCGCGCGGACACCGAGCGACGCGTCACGGTCGGTAAGTGCGAGGATCACCATCGCAATCAGATAGGCGGCGAGCAGGGCTGGCGCCTCGAGCACGATCACGAGCGTGAGCCAGGAGACGGCGCCGATGCCGACGACGCCCGGCAGCAGCCACGCGAGGAGATAGGCCGCGCCCAGCCCGAGGTCGGGAAGGACGGCGAGCACCGGCCGCCGAGTGGACAGCGAGATCACCGGCGCTGGCGGGGGTGAGTCAGGGGGGGGGATTCCTGGTCGCGATCAGGCGCGAGATCCGCCAGCCACCGTCCGGCTGCCGGCGGTAGATCACGATTTCCTTCTGGTCGACCGCGACCGAGTCGGACCCGTCCTTGCGCCGGGCGACCCCGGTCACCCGCATCCGGGCAAAGGCCCAGTCACCGGACACCACGACCTCGGCCGGCGTCACCCGAATCTCGGTGTTCCAGGTGCTGAACCCGGCCTCGGCCACCTCCCGCAGTCCGGCGCTGGTCGTGACGTCGCGCGCCATCGACGGCATGTAGACGGCATCGTCTTCGAACAACGCAACCCACGCCTCGGCGTCGCCCGCGTTGTTGGCTGCCTGCGTCGCGCGGATCAGGGCCCGAATGGCATCTTCATCAGCTTGCCGTGCTTCATCTGCCGCGCCGCAGGCCACGACACCCGCAAGGAGAAGGAACAGCCATCGCGAAGCTGGCATGGGGCATCCTCGCTGCCGGTCGTTGGATGATCACATCGAGCGGGCATCGCCCGCTCGGGCCGAAATATGGTGCCCCCGGCCCGTAGATTGCAGAGGTCAGCAGGAACGCTGCCCGCGACCACGGAGGACGCCATGGCATTTCAGGTGGAGGTCCGGAGCCCCATCCGGCTCGCCGATTTCGCGGAGTTCGCGCATCTCGTCGCGGCCGTGCAAGCGCTGCAGACCGAGGCGCAGCCGCTGCTGCCGAAGCTCGCGGACCGGACCATCTGGATGGTGAACTCGACACCCACGGGCGGCGGCGTGGCCGAGATGCTGCCGACCATGGTGACTCTGCTGCGCGATCTCGGGCTGCGGGTGGAATGGGTGGTGATCGATACCGAGGAGCGGGGCTTCTTCGACGTCACCAAGCGGATCCACAACTTGCTGCACGGCCAAGGGGACCCGCGCCTCGTCCCTGCCGATCGGGAGTTGTTCGAGTCCGTCAACCGGCAGAATGCGGCGTTCCTGCGCGCGCGTGCCCGAGACGGCGACGTCCTCATTGTGCACGATCCCCAGCCGCTCCCGCTGGCGGGCATGCTCCAGGAGGAGCTGGACCTCACGACGATCTGGCGCTGTCACATCGGCCTGGACGACGAGACACCGGCCACGCGCGCCGCCTGGGAGTTCCTGCATCCCTACGCCAGGGTCTACGAGCACGCCGTATTCTCGGCGCCCGAGTACATCCCGCATTACCTATCGAGCCACGCGACCATCATCTACCCGGCCATCGATCCGCTCTCCTTCAAGAATCGTGAGCTGGGGCTGCACCACACGGTGGGCGTCCTGGCGAACTCCGGACTCACGGTCGCGCCGGGCCCGCTCGTGACGCCGCCCTACGAGCGGCTGGCCGAGCGGCTGGGCCCCGACGGACGCTTCCATCCGGCCAATCTGACCGGCGATTTCGGGCTCCTCACGCGACCGATCGTCACGCAGATCTCGCGGTGGGACGGCCTGAAAGGCTTCGAGCCGCTGCTCGACGCGTTCGCGCGGTACAAACAGCGCCTGCTCCAGGGTGGGTGGTCCGATCACCCCCGGCACCGCATCCGCCAGGAAATCGTCCGGCTGGTGCTCGCCGGCCCCGATCCCGAGTCCATCCAGGACGACCCCGAAGGACAGGGCGTGCTAAACGCGCTGGTCGAGCGGTACCGGTCGCTCGATCCGCTGATCCAGGAGTCCATTGCCATCGTGACGCTGCCCATGCAGTCGCCGGAGGAGAACGCGTACATGGTGAACGCCCTGCAACGTGCGTCCTCCATCGTCGTGCAGAACTCGCTGCGCGAGGGCTTTGGACTGACCATTGCGGAGGCCATGTGGAAGCGCGTGCCCATTCTCTCGAACCGCCAGGCCTGTGGCCCGCGGCAGCAGGTCCGGGACGGCGTGGACGGGCGGCTGATCGCGGATCCCACCAGCGCCCGGGAGCTGGCGGACACGCTCGACGCGATGCTGGCCGACGAGGCCGGCCGACAGGTCTGGGCGCGGAACGCTCAACGGCGGGTGTACAACCGCTTTCTCGTCTTCGCGCAGCTGTGTGAGTGGCTGCGGCTGTTCGCCCAGTTGCCACGGCTCGCCGCCTGACGCCGTAGGGGCGCTCCGTCCCCGCCAGTCAGCGATAGGTGCGGCCGTCAAGCCGGATCCAGCCTCCCGGACGCCGCCCCGTGGGGTCGTGATGGGTCCAGTGGATCACCCCGCCCAGATCGTTCCATACGTACTCGCCGCGCACGGTCACCGAGTCGCCGACGGCGACCGGCACGCGCGGCGCGAGGTCGAGGTTGTGCGAGATCAGGACGGTCATGTCTCCGGGCACACGCGCGATGAACCGCTGGTGTGGCGTCCCCTCGCGGTCGTCGGCGAGTAGCCTCTCCACCCGTCCGCCGGTTTCGAGGAAGACGTCGGATTGCCGCGCGCGGAAGGCCGCGGCCACTGATGCCGGCCCGGCGCCGACGCTCGTCGCTGCCGGAGGCGCATCCGGTGCCGGGCCGCCGGGGAGGAGGGACTTGGCGAGGTAGCCGAGCGCGAGCAGCGCCGCCGCGAGCAGTGCGACGCGGCTGTGCCGCCGCCGGCGGGCGGCGGCACCGCGGGGGCTAGACGGCAGCCTGTTCGCCCCGCACGCGCAGCGAGGCGAACAGCGTGCGCGTCACGTCGGCCACACCCTCGACAGCCGCGTCGAACGCGTCCTGGTTGGCCTGCGACGGCACGCGGAACCCACTCACCTTGCGAATGAACTGCAGCGCCGCGTCGTGCAGCTCCTCGTCCGACGGCAGCTCCCCCGGGCGGCGGAGCTTCTTGATGTTGCGGCACATGACATCCCTCCCCGAATGCCGGTTCCCGGCCGACACGCCACGCACTGTGATTCACACGCGGGCGCGACCTGGTGGCCGAGCGCTAGGATCGTGCGTGGTCGGGGGCGCGTCAAGGGCGCGCGCATCGTGGGGGACCCGGCGGCCCGGTTTCGTGTATCACGGCCGAACCCCGCGGGAGACGTCCGATGCGCCTCGTGATCGCCACCGTCGTGCTGTGTCCGCTCCTCGCTGCACCGGCCGCTGCGCAGTGGCCGCCCGAGAAGTTCGAGAATCTGCAGGTGCTGTCCGACAGCATCCCCCTGCGGGAGCTCGTCGACCTGATGGCCGGTTTCACGCGCGCGCTCGGCGTGCGCTGCACCTACTGCCACGTGGGCGAAGAGGGCCGGCCGCTCGGGACCTACGATTTTCCCTCCGACGACAAGCTGACCAAGCGGAAGGCACGCGAGATGCTCGAGATGGTCACGGCCATCAACGCGCGGTATCTCCCCCGGCTGGAGGAGCGGCAGGACCCGCCGGTGGCGGTCCAGTGCGTGACCTGCCACGGCGGGATCACCACGCCGCGCACCTTGCAGGACGTGCTCCTGCTCGCCGACCGCGCGGGAGGGCTCGATTCACTGCTGGCGACCTACCGGGCCCTCCGCGAGCGATACTACGGCCGGGCGGCGTACGATTTCGGCGAGGTGCCGCTGGCGGACGTCGCCGGGACGCTGCGGGCTGATGGGCGGCTGGCCGACGCGGTGCGGCTGTATGGCCTGAACGTCGAGCAGAACCCGGCGGCGCGGTTCCCGAAACTCCAGTACGCCCAGGCGGCCGTCGAGCTGGCGTTCGTCGAAAGCGGGCCGACGGCCGGGATCGCGCGGTACCGCGAGCTGCAGACGCAGCACGGCGCGGGGGTCTTCCCGGAGCCGTCCCTGAACCAGCTGGGGTACGCGCTGCTGGGCCGCGGCAAGACGGCCGAGGCGATCGAGGTGTTCAAGCTGACGGTGAATGCGTTTCCGCGGTCGGCCAACGCGTACGACAGCCTCGGCGAGGCGTATGCGGCGGCCGGCGACAGCGCGCGCGCCATCGCCAGCTACGAACAGTCGCTGGTCCTCGACCCACAAAATGCGAATGCGCAGGAGAAGCTCCAGGCCTTGCGCGCGCGCCGGTAGGAGGACCTACCGTGGCGTACATCCCCTACGTGCCCCCCGAACGGATTCCCGAGCAGGACAGCGTCGGCGACACCGACAACATCCTGCGGATTCACGGTGTGCACAGCCGCTGCATCCCGTTGCATCACGACTTTTTCCGCGAGTTGATGTACGCGCCCGGCCCGCTCACCCGGGCGCAGCGGGAGACCATCGCGGTGGTCGTCTCCGGCGCGAACGACTGTCACTACTGAATCCTGCACCACGGGGCGACGCTCCGGCGGCTGCTCGGCGAGCGGCCCTCACCCGATGACCTCGTGTCGCTGCTGGCCACGGATCCCGCGCGTGCTCCGCTCGGGCCGGCTGACCGGGCCATGGTCACCTACGTGCTCACGCTGACCCGCACGCCCGGCGCGGTGACCGCGGCCGATGTCGCGGCGCTCCGCGCGGCGGGGTTCGACGATCGCGCCATCCACGACATCTGCGCCATCACCGCCTACTTCGCGCTCGTGAACCGGCTCGCCGACGGCCTCGGTGTGGACCTCGAACCGCGGTTTCCGTCGCCGCGTCATCCGTGATTCGCCGGCGGCTTGACAGCCGCCGGACACCGGAGTCTGATCACGCAGGTTCGCCGGTCGCCGATACGGGCAACCGGGATGCCGCTCCATTCCGCTTCGAGGCCAGCATGCGCACGCTCCGACTCACGACGGTCATCCCGCTCGCCGCGGGACTGCTGCTTTCCCTTCCATTGGCCGGCATGGCCCAGGTGACCGCCATACGCGCGGGTGGCCTGGTGGATCCCGAGTCCGGCAGGCTCGCCCGCAATCAGGTGATCCTCGTCGAGGACGGGAAGTTCACGGCCGTGGGCGCGAACGTGGCCATCCCACGGGGCGCCGAGGTGGTCGACCTCTCGGCCCTCGTGGTGCTGCCGGGCCTGGTGGACGCGCACAATCACCTGGCGCTCACGTACAAGGAAACACCGGAGCACAACGTCTACTACCTCACCTATGTGCTGGAGGGCACGCCGCTGCGTGCGATTCAGGCGGTGTCGAACGGCATCCAGATGCTCAACGCCGGGTTCACGATCGTGCGCGATATGGGGAACGCGGGGAACTACGCCGACGCGGCGCTCCGGATTGCGATCGAGCAGGGGTGGGTGCCGGGCCCGACGATCGTCAACTCCGGGATCATCATTGGCGGCATGGGAGGGCAGTTCTGGCCCACGCCCGAAATGGCGCGCGATCACGACATCGTGTATCCGGAGTACCTCGACGCGGATACGCCCGATGAGATCGTGAAGGCGGTGCGGCAAAACGCGCTCTTCGGGGCGCGCGTGATCAAGATCTGCGTGGACTGCAAGCCGTGGGGCTACACGGTGGACGAGATCCGGCTCGTGGTCGCGGAGGCCGCCAAGGCGGGGCTCAAGGTGGAGGGACACGTCCAGACGGTGGACGGCGCGCGGCGGGCGATCGAGGCCGGCATCTGGTCCATCGCGCA
>JAOTWJ010000087.1 GCA_029862925.1 Gemmatimonadota bacterium | reverse complement strand
AACCGGTAGCGGCCGCGCTGCCTTCCATGATCGTCACGGCAATCTGGGGCGTGTGCGTGAGCGTGTGATGCACGGTGCACCCCTCCGCCGTACGCTGGACGGCATCCCGATACTTCTCGGGCACGCCCCCGGGGATCTTCACCTCGAGGGCGAACCGGGCGAGCCGGTTTGGCCGCGGCGCCCCAGCGGCCGTCACGACCACCGTCATGCCGGTGGGGTCGAGCCCACGGGTGGCGAGGAACTGCTGGACGTACAGCGCCACGCACGTCCCCAGCGAGGCCGGTAGCAGCTCGACGGGCATCGGCGCGCTGTCCTCCCCGCCCGCCTTCGTGGGCTGATCCACCGTGAGCTTGTGCCCGCGGATGTCGGCCGTGAAGCGCACCCCCCCGTCCCATGTGACCGTGATGGGCCGCATCAGACCTCCGGGGCAGCGCCGTTCAGGTGCTTGTCCAGCATGCCGCTGAAGAAGGTCTTCGGCGCCGCGCCCACCACGCCGTCCACCATTTCGCCCTGCTTGAACAGCGCGACGGTAGGGATCGAGCGGATGCCGTACTGCTCGGCCGTCCGCGGGTTCTCGTCCACGTTGAGCTTCACGACACGCACGCGGCCGTCGTACTCCGTCGCCACCTCGTCGAGCACCGGCCCGACGACGCGGCACGGCCCGCACCAGGGCGCCCAGAAATCCACCAGCACCGGCCCATCCGCTGTCAGCACGTCCGCAGCGAACGTGGCATCGGTTGTCGGCTTCACCAACGACATGCGTCCTCCAAATCCAAGAGAGAGGTACGTGCCCAGCACCGACGCGCCGGCCCCCGGCTGGGGTGGTGTGCACGCCCACTAATATAGTAACATTGCTATTATACAATGTCAATCCCGGCCGACAGGCCGGCCGCCGCTCCGCTCCCCAGCAACGCGCGGGCCGCCGAGGCGGTTCCCGGCGGCCGGATTCCGTTGGGGGTCAACGGCTTACGGGGTGGGAGGCTGTTCCACGGTGAGCACGTACCCCGCGGTGGGCCGCTGGGCGAACGTGCTCCGCACCGCGACTTCCACTACCGTCCCCGCGTACGTGGCGGCCTGCCGGACATCGGGCACGAGGACCTGGGCGACGGTCCCCGCGACCAGATTGCCGACGATCACGACGCGCATCGAGGACGCGCTCTCGCGGCGCAGGAACGTGTTGGGGAACGTCGACCGCACCGAATCGATTTGCGCGCCGGTCACCGTGAAGAGGATGCCGCCGTCGTCGAGGTTCGGGGTCGTGAGCCGCACGTTCACCCAGCCCGGAGTGGGCGGCGCGGCCGGCTCGCTCCCGCAGGTGACCAACCCGCCGGCGAGCGTCAGGCCGGCGAGCATCGCCGCGACGCGTCGGGCGGTCATCGCTGTTCCTCGCGGGGTGGCGGCGCCGCGGCGGTCCCGCTGCCGCGGGCGATGAACGCGACGAAATCGCCGAGGTTGAACTGGCCGTCGCGGTTGCCCGCCAGGTCCAGCCAGCGGCGTTGGGTGGGATCGAGGCAGGCGCCTCCGAGGAGATGGGTCGCGGCACAGGCGGCGGCGACGGCGGGTGCCTGCACCACGAACGCGTCCACCACGCGCGCCGAATCCCCCGCCGCCGTGACGACGGTGATCGTGTCACGGAACGCGCCGTCGGCGAGATCGGCGGCCGCACGGGTCCAGGAGATGATCCCGCTCCCCTGCCCGGCCGTCGTGAGGAGCGTGAGCCACGGCGCCGCGCCATGCGTGGCGGTCCAGGGCGTGGTCGAATCCGCCCCGCCGCGCAGCAGGAGCTGCGCGGACCCCGGCCGCACGTCGGCGCTGCCGGAGATGGCCGTGTCGGCGGTAGCCGTCGGATTGAGCGCGACCGCGGCGGCCCGCACCACCAGCGAGTCCACGATCCGCGCCGGGCTGCCGGACGCGGCGGTCGAGACGATCGTGATCGTGTCGACGTGCACACCGACGGCACGGCCCGTCGGGTTCCGCGTCCACCGGGCGGTCCCGGGACCGGTCCCACTGCCGGTCGTGACGGTAATCCAGACGCCCCGGTTGGCGGTGGCGGACCACGTCGCGGTCGACGCCCCGACCCCGGAGAGCAGCACGGCGGCGGAGTCCGGGCGCGGGGCCGTGGCCCCCACCGTCACGGTGTCGGACCGGCTGGCGGGCGTGACGTCGAGCGCAAGCGTCCCCTGCACCACGAGCGAATCCACCAGGCGCCACGGCGAATCGACGGCCCCGGGTGCCGAGACCGTGATCGTGTCGACGTAAACCCCCGCCGTGAGGCCCGCCGGACTCCGCGTCCAGGTGAGCGTCCCGCTCCCCGTCCCGCTGCTCGCGCCGAGGGTGAGCCAGGTGGCGGCCCCGTGCGTCGCACTCCACGTCGCCGTGACCGCGTTCGTGCCCGTGAGCAACACGGCGGCGGAATCCGAGCGCGGCGCCGTCGCGCCCACCGTGACCGTGTCACGCCGCGTGCCCGGCACGACGGCGAGCGTGAGCACGCGATCGAGCTGGAGCTGGAACATGCCGCGGCCGTGCGTGGCCGCGATCAGCGTCGCGGTGGCCGGATTGTAGGCGATGTCGTACACCGCCACGTTGGGCAACCCCTGGTCCAGCGGGGCCCACGTGCCCCCGCTGTCCGCCGACAGGAAGACCCCGAGGTCCGTGCCGATCATGACGATGCCACGGCTGGCGGGGTCCAGGATCACCGCATTCACGGGCACGTCCGGCAGGCTGCCGCTCACGTCGTTCCAGGTCTGCCCGCCATTCACCGTGCGAAAGACGTGGCCGGTGCCGAACCCCGACACCGCCACGTACGCCGTCTGCCAGTCGGCACGATCGACGGCAAGGTCCTGCACGAACCGGTTCGGCAGGCCGGTGGTGCGCGGTACCCACGTCGTACCGCCGTCGGTGGTCACGTACACCAGGCCCGAGTTCGCGCCCACGTACACGGCCAGGCGGTTGGCCGGCGCGGGCGCGATGGCGGTGATGGTGCCCGAGCCGCCCGTCAGGTCCGGGCTGATCGCGGTCCAGCTCTCGGCGCGGTTGGCGGTCCGGTAGAGCCGGTACGTCCCGAAGTAGAGCGTCGCCGCATTGACGGGGTCCATCACGAGCGGCGGGATGAACTGGGCCCGGTCACCGGTCGCGATCCCGTTCACCTTCAGCACGAACCCACCCCCGTCCGACCGGCGCGGCCCCCCGAACCCGCTGTTGGCCGTCCACTGCGTCTCGGCGTAGCGCACCGCCGGGTTGTCATGGTCGATGGCCGTGTAGCCGCCATCGCCGCCCAGCACGAAGAGCCAGTTGGGAAGGCCGGTGTACTGGAGCGTGCCGTTGTCCTGCGTGCCGCCCAGCACGATGGTGCGGTCGCTGGGGTGCAGCGAGATCCCTTCGTAGAACTGCGTGAGCTCCAACCCCTGATTCAGACTGCTCCAGCTCGTGCCGCCGTCGGGCGAGCGGTAGATCCCGCCGTCGTTGGCGGCGTACACTGTCATCGGGTCCTGCGGGTCGAACGTCATCAGGTGCTGGTCGACGTGGATGAACCCGCGGATGTCCTGGAACGAGGCGCCGCCGTCGGTGGAGCGGTACAGACTCACGCCCCCAAAGTAGATCCAGCTGGGCGTCGTGGGGTGCACCGCGATGTACATGTCGTACCAGCACTGCGAGCCGCACGAGGCGCCGGTCGCCGCCAGCGGCGTCCAGGCGCCGCCCCCGTCGATCGTGCGCCAGATGCCCAGCAGTTGGCTGGTGGACGGGTTGTGGACCGACGCGTACAGCGTATCGGGCGCCGTCGGCGTGATCGCGATGTTGATGCGGCCCACCTGCGCGGTGGGAAAGCCGGACGGGAGCGCCGTCCACGTCGCTCCACGGTCGCTGGTCTTGTACACGCCGCGCGTGCGAATCGCCGCGTAGAGAATGGAATCGTCGGTCGGATGGATCACGAGATCGGTCGCGGCGCACGTCTGAAAGCTGGAGCAGCCGAGCCCACCCACCAACACCTCATTCCAGGCGCCGCCGCCGTCCGTGGAGCGGAACAGCCCCAGATCGCTGGCGGCGAACACGGTGGTCGTCGCCGGCGTGCCGGCGGTGCTGGGCGCGAGCACCACGCGGGAGATCCGCGCACCCCCGGCCCCGGGCGCGAATGCGGTCGCCCCGAGCCGCGTCCACGTGGCCCCGCCGTCCGTGGACCGGAGCAGACCGCACCCGTAGTAGCTGTCGCCGGAGAAATGCTGCTCGCCGGTACCGGCATAGATGATGTCCGGATTGACCGGATCGAGCGCAATGGAGCCCATCGCCAGCGAGCACTCGCGATCCGTGAGCGGCGCCCACGTACTTCCACCGTCCACGGTCTTCCACACGCCGCCCTGGGCGCCACCCACGTAGATGACGCTGGCGTTTGTCGGATGCACGGCGATGGCCGACATGCGGCCGACCGAGGTGCCATTGATGGGAATGGCGTTCGGACCGAGCGGTTGCCACTGCGTGCCGCTGATCGGCGGCGGGGCGCCGAGGAGGCCCACCCCGCGGGTGGCCGCCAGCTGCGCGCGCGCGCGTTGCAGGGCGTTCGTCGGAATCCGCTCGAACGGGTACGCCCGGCGCCGGTAGAAATCCTCCCAGCGGAGGCGCGGGTTGTCATCCGGCTCCTGCGCGCGCGCGGCGGGGACCGCTGCGAGCACCGCGCACGCGGCCACGAGGAGTGCCCGGCTCACGCGCCGCTTCCCGGCTCGGGCGTGAGCGTGAAGATCGCCGGCGCGCTCGTCCCGTGCGCGGTCGTCACGCTCACCTCGTAGCGGCCCGGCAGCAGGGGAGCGGGTGGTACCTCACCCGTGCTCGGGATCTCCTTCGGAACGAACACCACGATGCGGGTTCCTCCGTCGGCGGATGGGACGTCCGGAAGGACGACTGGCCCAACATGGACCGTGTTGCTCTCCGGCGCAAAGCCTGTGCCTTCGATCGTAAGGCGGAGGGGATACGCCACGCCGGCCGGGCCGCGCGCCGGCTCGAGCCGCGTGATGACCGGTCCCCGCGCCATCACATCGGCGCGCGGGACGGCACCCGGGCGCGCACAGCCCAGCACGAGCCCGCAGGCCGCCAGGACCGCGAGGGGCAGCGCTCGCCGATGGCGAATCGACGCCCGGCTCAGGTCGTTCCTCCGCCAGACGGAACCATGGGCTGGTCGGCGCTGCCGATGTCGTCGAGAATCAACCATCGGTCACCGACCTTCGTCCGGACGATCGCGGCCTTCCCGGTGCCCGTGATGGACGGCATCGGCGGTCCACCTGGCTCGCCCGTGATCCTCATCGGCCTCCGCCGCCATCCGCGCCGTCTGTTGCTCGGGTGTCTCCGCGGTCTGGCACGCGCTCGCGGATCCGACCATCGTCAAGACCACGTCGCGACTCCGCCCGACCGGCTTCCGATTTCGCGCATTTCGATGCCGGGAAAGTGCCTGCCTTGGCTGCGTGTCGCAAGTCGGAACGTCGGTCTTGCGGCTACGAGCAGTCGCGACCCCAGTTACGACAGGGAGACGCACAGCATGCCGATCGTCACGACCCACGATACCGCACGCGGGATCACCATCCACACGGGCTTCTGGGCCACTCACCTTCCGGGAAGTCATCGGAACGCTGGAGGGCTTCTACGGGCGGGACGACCTGCCCGATCGCGTGCTATGGGACGGTCGAGACGCGACCATTGCCCACCTGACGCACGACGAGCTCGAACGCATCGCCACGTACCCCGGGCAACTGCGTCGTCCCGGCAAGTCGCTGGCGGGAGGTAGGCGCGCGATCGTCGTGAGCACCGATCTCGACTACGGACTGGCGCGCGTCGTCGATCTCGTGCAGGGCCTCGCCCGCGACGAGCTCCCATATGAAGTCCAGACCTTTCGCTCGCTCGAGGAGGCGCTGCGGTGGCTCGCGAGCGACTGATGGAAGTGAAAAGTGAAAAGTGACAACGGAGCAGTTGTTTCACGTTTCACACTCCAGTCTTCACCGACCTTCGCCCGCCGTGTTCCCGATATCGATCACGACCTTCCACGTGCCGTCGGGCTGGCGGCGCCAGATGGAGACGTAGTTCCCGCGGCCGGAAATCGAATCGCCGGCGGGGGTGCGCACGACGCTGTGCCAACGGCCGAACGTGTACCCGATGTCGCCGGACGCGGCCACGACCGCCGAGTCGGGGGCCCAGCGGAGCGCGCGGGTGGTATCGGCAAACGCGGGCACCATCACCGCCCGGATCGAATCCCGCCCCGCAAGGAACCCGCCGCCACTCAGGTACTGGCGGGCTTCCGGCGCGAACCACGCGGCCCAGCCCTCACCACCCCGCGCCGCGGTCTCGGCGGCAAACGCCCGATCCGCATCCATCAGCTCGCGCGGATCCGGCGGCGGCCCCCACGGCGGCCCACACGCGCTCACCAGAAGCACGATCCCTACCACGCATCCACGCATCCTGTCTCCCTCCGTCCTGCTAGAACCCATCGTCCCGTGATCATCAGTCATTGGCCATTACTCATTGGTCACTGGCCATTGATCATTCGCCGTCCCGTTTCAGCAGCTCAACCATCCGATCCCTCGTCGCCTCATCGAGGGACGACAGTCCGAGCGCCACCTGTCCGAGCGCGCAGTACAGCGCCCGCAGGTCGGCGGGCAGTACGGTGAGATGGGCGCGCACGGTCGCGACGTCGCCCCGCACAATGGGACCGGTCAGCGCGGCCGGTCCGTCGGCGGCGACGTTGGCCAGCGTGCCCTCCATGAGGGCTGTGATCCCGGCGCGCGCGTCCCCCGTCGCCAGACCCGCGTCCTCCATGAGGCGCTCCGCCACGGCCGCGAGCACGACCAGGTAGTTGGAGGCGATCGCGGCGGCGGCGTGATAGCGGGCCTTGGCGTCTCCGGCCACCCGGACCGGGCGCAGGCCGATGCTCTCTGCCAGCTCGGCGGCCGCGCGCACCGCGCGCTCGTCGCCGCTGAGCGCCGCCAGCGCCCCGCGCAGGCGGACCGGCGCGGCGTCCGGCTGGGCGATGGCCTGCAGCGGGTGTAACACGCCCAGTGCCGCGCCGCTGGCGCGGAGCGCCTCGAGCGGCGCCGTATCGAGCAGCCCAGACAGATGCAGCACCACGTGATGGGCGGTCACCGCGCCGGTGGAGGCGATGGCGGTGGCCGTGGGTTCGATCGAGTCATCGCGAACCGCGAGCACGAGCACCGTCACCGTGTCGAGCCACGGTGGCGGGCCGCCCCAGGACAACCGAAGCGGCGGGGGAACCGGTTTCCCCCGCCGCCCGTGCAGTCGCACGTCGTGGCCCGCCCGCGTCAGCGCGACCGCCAGGCCGAGCCCGGCGCGTCCGGGGCCGACGATGCCGACGGCGCTCAACGCCCGGGTCGGGCCTCCGGCTCGACGGCGAGCGTGAACAATTCGCTCGGCGACTTGGCCCGCGCCAGCAGCCCCATCGCCTCGCGCACCTGCGCGTCGCGCCGCAGCTGCCGCTGGATCTCGGCCGGCCGGCCGAAGACGTAGCGGGCCACCTCGTCGCCCAGCTGTTCGTCGAGCAGCGTCCCCGCGCCGGCGAAGATGGAGTCGGGCAGCGTGACGCCCCGGTCGCGCAGGCGCCGAATCAGCTCGCCCCGCATGGCGGTGGTGACCCGGAACCCGGGATCGGCGACCGCGTTCCGGCCCTTGAGGTCGAGCGCAAACGTCGTCAGCGCCGACCGGTAGTCCGGCACCCGCGCGCCCAACGCCCGGGCAAACGCCTGCTCGCCCGACGTGAGCGTGTCGGACCGGATCACCCGGTCGGGTACGATGCCCCCGCCGCCGTACACGACGCGGCCGGCATCGGTGCGGAACGCCGGCTTCAGCGAATCGCCATGCACCGAATCCGCGGCCGCGGCGTCGGCCGTCTCGTCGGCGTCGTCCGGGGCCACGGCAATCGTCGCCGGCCGTCGCGTGGTGCGCTCGAGCTGCCGCCCGCTGGGCGTGTGCCAGCGGCCCGTCGTGAGCTTCAAGGCCTGCGGGCCGGGCCCCAACTCGAAGACCGACTGCACCAGGCCCTTGCCAAACGTCTGCGTACCGACGATCAAGGCGCGGTCGTGATCCTGCAAGGCGCCCGCGATGATCTCGGCCGCGCTGGCCGAGTTGCCGTTCACCAGCACGATGACGGGCATGTCCGCCCAGGACTGGGCGTGCGAGGCGCGGAACACCCCCGAGGCGCCGGGCGCGCGCCCGCGCGTCTCGACGACGATCTGCCCGCGATCGAGGAACAGGTCGGCGACGGCGACCCCTTCGTTGAGCAGGCCGCCCGGGTTGTTGCGCATGTCCAAGATGAGTCCGCGCGCGCCCGCCGCCCGCAGCCGCGTGATCTCCTCTCCCAGCTCCTGCGCCGATTCCTCGCTCACCTGCGTCAGGCGCAGGAACCCCACCCCACCCGGCAGCACCGTACCACCCTCGACCGAGCGCACGTGGATCTGCTCGCGTACGATCCGGAACTCGATCGGCTCGGGCACGCCGGGACGGCTCACCGTGATCGTGGTCGGCGCCCCGGGGGGCCCCCGGAGCCTGCCCACGGCCTTGTCGGCCGACCATTCGTGGGTGGACTCGCCGTCTACCGCGATGATCCGATCGCCCGCCTGCACGCCGGCCCGGTCGGCGGGCGTGTCGGGCAGCGGGGCGACGATCTGGATCCAGCCATCACTCGGCTCGATGCGGATGCCGAGCCCGCCGTAGTTGCCGGTGGTCGACACGCGCAGGTCTTCCAAGTCGCTGGGACGCAGGAACGTCGAATACGGGTCTTGCAGCTCCTTGAGCATGCCGTCGATCGCGAGATCGTACAGCCGTCCGGCATCCAGCGAATCGACGTAATACTCGGAGACGTAGGCCACCACGTTCTCGAACAGCCGGGCCTTCTGATACACATCCCCGGCGTGCTGCCCGCCGCGCTGCAACAGCCAGCCGCCCGACAGGAACGCGATGAAACCAACGAGTCCGAACAGCAGCAGGTTCTTCCGGTTCATGACGTTCTCCCGCGCGCCCGTTCGCTCATTCAACCCGGGCCGACGCCGTTTGTTTCCCCAGGCGGGCCGCGACCGCCTCCCACGCCGCCGCTTCGACCTCGGGCGGGGCGGCGGTCCCGTCCAAGTGGACGACGCCGGGGCCCGCCGCCGCGCGGAACGCCGCGGCCACCCGCGCATGGAAGTCCGCATCCGCCCGCTCGAGCCGGTCGGGCACCTTGCCCGCCGCCTCCTGGCGCGCCTGCCCGACCCCAACCGGGACATCCACGATCAACGTGAGGTCGGGCACGAGACCACCGGTGGCGAGGCGATTGGCCCCCCGCACCGCCGCCCCGTCCAGTCCCCGGCCCGCCACCTGATAGGCCTCGGTGGACAGCTCGTACCGATCGCACAGCACCACGCGGCCCGCGGCCAGGGCTGGCCGGATCACCTTGGACACCAGATCGGCGCGGGCGGCGAGCAACAGGAACACCTCCGCCCGCGGGGAGGCATCGAGCGCCGCATCCAGGAACGCAGCCCGGGCGGCCTCGGCCACCGGCGTGCCGCCGGGCTCGCGCACCTCGACGGGTGGATGCCCCGCCGCCGCGAGACGCCGCGCCAATCCGCGGGCCAGCGTCGACTTGCCGGCCCCTTCCGGGCCCTCGAGCGTGATGAAGAGGCCCGTCACGCCGCGCTCAGGTCAGCGTGATGATGGGACTGGCCGATCCCTTCTTGATGCCTTCCATGATCTGCTCGTTCACCCGTACCATCAACTTGTCGAAATTGGCCTGCGCGGCCACCGCCGACTGATAGCGGGGGTCGCCCTGAATGCGCGCGAGCAGATCGTGGTACTCGGTGACCTGGGGTTCCGGGGGCTCCCGCTCTTCGAGCGTCACGCGCTCGAGTTGCTCGGCCAACGCGTGGAGGCGGCTCATCTGCTCCTGCAACTCCTGCTCGCCCTGCACGTTTTCATGGGCGCGACGCAGCGCCTTGTATTCGTCGCTTTGACCGATCAGCCGTCCCAGATCCAATGCCTTTTCCAAGATCACCGCTCCGCCTCCTTGGTCGCGAGAAGATACCGGGGGCGCCCGCAGAGGTCCTGTTCAACGCGCGCCGTCGTCCACCCCACCGCCCGGGCGAGGGCGAGCGCCGCCCCCGCGCGTCTGCAATCTAGCTCCAGCGCCAGCAGGCCGCCCGGCAGCACGCACCGCAGCGCCTGACGCAGGACGACGGTGGTGTGCCTCAGGCCGTCCGTCCCGCTCACCAGCGCCAGCCGGGGTTCGTGGCCACGCACCCCCGGGTCGAGCGCGTCCCACTCGGCGGCCGTTACGTAGGGCGGGTTCGAGACCACGACGTCCACGCGCTCGCCCCCGAGCGGCCCGAGCAGGTCGCCGGCGCGGAACTCCACCGCGTCGGCGCCGACGCGGGCCGCGTTCGCGCCGGCGACGGCCAGGGCCGCCTCCGAGATGTCGGTACCGATGACACGGCGGAAGGCGCCCTCGGTGGCGAGCGCCAGCGCGATGCAACCGCTCCCCGTCCCGATATCGGCCGCGACACCCCACCGCCCGTGCAAACGCGCGAACGCGAGCACGTGCTCGACCAGCCCTTCCGTCTCGGGACGCGGGATCAGCACCCGCTCGTCCACCAAGAGCTCGAGCTGCCGGAACGCCGCCGTCCCCGCCGCATAGGCCGCCGGTACCCCTCCTGTCCGGCGAGCCACCGCGGCGCGATAGCGCGCCGCGAACGCCGCGGGCGGCGCCTGCGCCCGGCGGTGCCACGCTTCCCCCACCGACGTGTCCGCCACCGCCGCCCACAGCTCCCGGGCTTCCCGCGGCGCGTCCTCGATGCCCGCCGCCCCGAGGGTCCGCGCGGCCGACGCCAGCAGGTCGGCCACGGTCGCGCCGTCCCCCTGCCCCTCCGGCGCGCGACCACCCAGCCAGCCGCCCAACCGCCCGTCCGTCTTCACACCGCCACCTGTTCGGCGCGGTGCGCCAGCTGGAGGTGGGCCATCAGGTCCTCGAGATCGCCTTCGAGCACGTCGCCCAGCGAGTGCACGGTGAAGTTGATGCGGTGATCGGTCACGCGGTTCTGCGGAAAATTGTACGTGCGGATCTTGGCCGAACGGTCGCCCGTGCCGACCATGGCGCGCCGTTCCCGGGCCCTGGTGGCTTCCTGCTCGGCGACCCTGCGGTCCAGCAGCCGCGCCCGGAGCACTTCCAGCGCGCGCAGCTTGTTCTGCAGCTGGGATTTCTGGTCCTGGCACGACACCACGAGACCGGTGGGCACGTGCGTCACCCGGACGGCGCTGTCGGTCGTGTTCACGCTCTGGCCACCGGGCCCGGACGACCGGAACACGTCGATCTTGAGGTCTTTCTCCTCGATCGTGACGTCGATCTCCTCGGCCTCAGGGAGCACGGCGACCGTCGCCGCCGACGTGTGGATCCGCCCCTGCGCTTCGGTGACCGGCACGCGCTGCACCCGGTGGACACCCGATTCGTGCCGCAGCAGGCCGTAGGCGCGGTCGCCGTGCACGGCGAGGATCGCCTCCCGGATGCCGCCCACGTTGCCCTCGTGCAGCTCGACCGTCTCGACCGTCCAGCCGCGCCGCTCGGCAAACCGGGTGTACATGCGCACCAGGTCGGCGGCAAACAGGGCGGCCTCGTCCCCGCCGGTGCCGGCGCGGATCTCCATGATGACGTCACGATCGTCGAGCGGGTCGGGGGGGACCAGCAGGTCGGCGAGCTCGCGCGCGAGCGTCTCGACCATCGGCGTCAGCCGGTCGAGGTCGGCCCGGGCCAGCTCGGCCAGCGCGGGATCCGCATCCCGCGCCAGCTCCCGGGCCTGGGCCAGCTCGTCGCTGAGCTTGTCGAGTCGGCGGGCGGTCTGCCGGATGCGGTCGAGCCGGGCGTGCTCCCGGCCGAGCGCCTTCAGCATCTGCGGATTGCGCGCCGTGGCCGGATCGGCCAGGGCGCGCTCGACTTCGGCCGCGCGGGCCAGCGCGGCGGTGAGCCGCGCCTCCACGCTCAGCTCTCCTGGGCCGTAGCGCTCTGGCCGTACCGCCGCTTGAACCGCTCAACCCGGCCCGCCGTGTCCACCAGGCGCTGCTTGCCGGTGAAGAACGGATGGCACTTGGCGCAGATTTCCACGTGGATGGCCGGCTGCGTCGAGCGCGTCACCCAGGCGTTGCCGCACGCGCACGTCACGCCGGCTCGCTGGTAGTTGGGATGAATGCCCTGCTTCACGGGGTCGCTCCGTTCGTGTTCGCGCAATTCACAAGCTTGGAAATATAAAGACCACTTGGACTTGGCGGCAACCCACCCCCCTGGAGCTCGATTGAC